>JBDSRN010000144.1:0-14286 GCA_039929265.1 Steroidobacteraceae bacterium
CACCGTGCATGGTGCGATCTTCAGGTGTTCGATGACCGCCCGGATCTCCTCGACGAAAGTCGCGTGCACGTACTCTTCGCGATACCCGCTGTCACCCATGCCGCCGAAGTCCATCGCGATGACGCGGTAGTTCTCGGCGAGCCAAGGCGCGACGAAATCCCACCAGTGCGCATTGCCGAGGAAGCCGTGCACCAGCAGCAGCACTGGCGCTCCGGGCGGACCCGGCCACTCGAGATAATGGAGGCGGATGCCGGTGGCATCGAAAAAATTCGAGACGCCGGGGCGTGCGATCGAGCGACCAACGAAATCTTCGAATGCGAGCGTATGTTCGTCGGTCACCTGGGCTCCCGTTGACAGCGCGCGCACTCGCGGCTTAAGTGGCGCCATGAATTCAAGGATTGTGCCACTTGTGGCCTCGTTAGTGCTCGTCGGTTCCACGCTGACGCCCTGTATCACCCATGCGCAAATCGCTCCCACACCGCGTGCCACACCGCTTCCCGTGACGCCCACCTCCCGACCTTTTCTGTCCGCACGCCAGTCGCTGCAGCCCGTGGAGCTCGCGACGCGTGGTTACGTGGAAGAGGAATTCCTGCTCACCGGACAGGCCAGCATCTATGACTGGGCGCCGCTCGACGCCACGGATGGACCGGTGCGCGTGCGCGCATCCAATGTGCCGTACACCACGCGTTTCCTGCTGCGCCGGCCTGCGGATGCGAAAAAATTCAGCGGTCGCGTGATCGTCGAGCTGCTCAATCCCACCAACCAGTACGACATCGCACCGCTCTGGGGTCTGTCGCACGAGCATTTTGTACGCAATGGTGACGTGTACGTGGGCGTGAGCATCAAGCCCCTGGCGCTGCAGGGGCTGCAGAAGTTCAACGCGCAGCGCTATGCGAAGGTGTCGTTCGCATACAACCAGGCCGCTGAATGTGCTGCGGGCGCGCCGCCGGCGGGATTCGCCGACGACAATTCGCCGACCAGCGAGAATGGACTTGCCTGGGACGTGATCGCGCAGATGGGCGCGCTGCTGCGCAGCTCCAGCCGGGACAATCCGCTCGGCGACTACAAGGTGCGCCAGGTGCTGGCCGGCGGCTATTCGCAGACCGGTGGCTATCTGATCACTTACATCAACGCGTTGCATGCGCGCCTGCGCCTGGGCACGGGTGCGCCGGTGTACGACGGTTACCTGCAGGCTACGGGCAACTTCGTCGCCGCGCCGCTCAACCAGTGCAGCGCGCCGCTGGCGGCAGAGGATCCTCGCCGCAGGCTCGGCCCGCATGATGTGCCGGTCGTCTACGTCAACACCCAGAGCGATTTCGCGCTGAATCTTGCGCTGCGGCGTCCCGACAGCGATGCGCCGGATGACCGTTTCCGTCAGTACGAGCTGCCGGGGGTCGGACACGACGGGCCGTGGCCTGCCGGTCGTCCCGCGGATGCGGACCTGCGCGCGCTGGATCTGCAGCGCTTCGACTCGGGCGAGCGCTGCGGCGCGCCCGCGACGGACCTCGAAGCGAATGCCAGCTACAACGCCGTGTGGTCGCTGCTGCAGAACTGGGTGGCCGATCTGGCGACCGTGCCACCGGCGTCGCGGCTCATCGATGTCGATGACAAGGGGGCTGCCGTGCTCGATGCTCACGGCAATGCGCGGGGCGGGCTGCGACTGCCGTTCCTCGACGTGCCCGTCGCGAGCTACGCGGGCAGCAGCGCCACGACTTCACAGGACCCGCGCGTGAAGCTGCTCTGCATGCTGTCCGGCTCGGCACAAAAGCTTGATGCCGCGGCACTGAAGGCGATGTATCGCACGAAGGCGCAGTACATTCAGCAGTTCGGCGTTGCCACGGATGCCCTGGTAAACGCACATGCCGTGCTGCCCATTGACGCGGCGGCTCTGAAGGCACAGGCGGCGAAAATACGATTTCCGGGGGTCGGACAATGATGCACACGACAATGATCGCGGTTCTGGTTGCGGCGCTGCCGCTGTTCGCCGCCGCGGCTACATGGGCGAGGACTATTCGATCGCGCTGATCGAGTCGGCAGGATTCAAGCTCGCGGGCAAGTCCGCTATCAACAACAATCCGCGCGACACCAAGGATTATCCGAAGGGCGTTTGGACATTGCCGCCCAACTACGCCGAAGGAGATACCGATCGCGCGAAGTACACCGCGATCGGCGAGTCGGATCGCTTCACGCTGAAGTTCGTCGAGCCGAAGTAGTCATTCCAGACGATGGCCCTTGACCATGCGCTCCCAGATCTTCACGACGGGAGCGTGATCCTTTTCGCCTTGCAGCAGCGCAGCGCGCGCGAGGGACTCCTGCAGCTTGCCGAGCTTGCAGAGCATGACGAGCGCACCGACGAATCGACCGAAGCGCAATGAGCGACCGAGCGGACTGAGCAACTCCTGGTTGGTGTGCCGGGTCTGATCGGTCAGCGCGTCGGTGATGCGCTCGGAGAGCTGCCAGCTTGCGGCGATGCGCTGTGCGGTGGGCGCGGCGTGGGCTTCCAGCAGGCCAGCGATCACGGCAGCGTCCGGCGCGAGTTGCTTGCGGGCGGCGTACTGATCGCGTGCGACCCGGAACACGATGATCGAGCCCAGCCCGTGCATCAGGCCGAGCAACTGTGCGGCGAACGAGTCGGTTTTCTCGATCATGCCCGCGTGCGTCTCGGCGATAGAAGCCGAGAACAGCGAGTGCTCCCAGATGATCTCGGAGAATTTCCCGAATACACCGCTCTCGCCGGTAAGCACCGGCTGCAGCAATGCGGCTGTCACCATCGAGCGCAGGCCTTCAGTGCCGAGCAGCGTGATCGCGCGTTCGATGCTTTCGACGGGCTTCTGACTCACGCGATAGATGGGGCTGTTCGCGACGCGCAGCAGATTGCCAGCGAGGGCAGGGTCCTGGGCGACGATGTGCGAGATCGCGCGAATCGAGGCGTCGTCCTCGCGCAGCGTCTGCATGAGGTGCGGCAACTGGGTTGGCCGGCGCGGTGTGTACCGCGGCTGCGTGGTGATGCCGTCCAGAATCTTGATTGCGTGCGACAACATTGCCGCATGTTCGGGATTCGGAGGTTCGTTGGCCTTCGCCACGCTCGCGCCATCGAATGCGACGGCGTAGAGCTGGTCCATGACATCGGCGGGACCGGGAACGATCAACGAGACCGCTGCGGCGGATGATGCCGCGGGCACGGGTGCAACCGCGGGCATCGGAAACGGCATCGGACGAGGGCGTGAGCGCCGATCCGTCGGTGCGGCCCGGCTTTGCGATGCTGGCCGGCGCCAGAACGAGAAAATACCGATGAGCAACGTGGCAACGGCAAGTACCACAAGCGCAATCTGCATGGGCTACATCGTCATAGTAAGGCGAACGTGCAAACTAGGGTTGGTGCCCTGCTCAGGCAAGCGGGCGTGCGCCGATCTGTGAAGCAGCGCCGGTTTCTCAGCGCCACAGGACCGCGCAGTACGCAGATGCTGCGCAGTTCCTATGCGTTCGGCAACCTGCAGCTGGCTAACCCTTCCACATTGAGCGCTGCGACCGATTCGCGATCCTTCGCCTCAGGCCACGCCTGCGCATTGCGCGCAATTGCCTCGGCCTGCTGGCGCAACGCGACCAGGTCCTCAGGGCGGTGGATGTGCGGTGCGATCCGGATGCAGGCTTCGAGCAAGCGCTGCGTCACCGCAACACTGGTGCGCGCATGCTGGCGAATAGGCGCAAACGCGGCATCCAGCAGTTCCGCAAACACGACGCCCGGAGCAATCACTCGCAGTGCGCCTGCAGTGTCGATCCGATTCGCATCGGGAAGTCGGCGGCGTGCGAAACGGCACAGGGCGGAGGCCAGCCGATCCACGCAGCTGCAGGCGGTGAACGGGTCGTTGATGCCGGGTGACAGCGCGCGCACGGCCATCTCGACCAGCTGCTCGACGACGAACAGCACGTCCTGCTCGGAGGTGCGCTGCTCGCCAAGCACGAAAGCGGCGCGGATGCGCGCAACGAAAGCTTCGTCCCCAGGCAGCGGCACCACCGCGACGAGCGGCTCGCCGGCGATGAGATATCGACCGGGGCGCGCCAGAATCTTCACCCGCGTGTCGTGCTCTGTGGCAGCGCTCAGCAATGCGTCGGGATCGATAAGCTGCAGATAGCCGTCGTCATCGGCGCACACGTACTGCGGGTCCCGCTCGAAGTCCGTGAGGATATCGCTCGGGTGCGCCGCTGCCGTGCCCCACGCCGGTTCGTTGATGTCCTGCGGGAACAGGCGTTCGATGCGCTCGAGCAGTTCGGCGTGAACTTTCGCGATGATCGCGTTGGCCTGGATTGACACGGCCACGTGGTGGATGAAATAGATCAGCACGGCGACGCTCGCCAGCGCAAATACCACACCCAGGCTCACCGACAGATGCGGTACGAACAGCGCTTCCTCCGCACGCCGGATAGTGCGCATCACAAGCAGACAGTAGAGGAAGGTGGAGACGAAGGTGCCGAGCATGAGCTGCGTCGTGGTGTCGCGCATGAAATTGCGCAGCAGCCGCGGGCCAAACTGCGAGGAGGCGAGCGACAGCGCCACGAGCGTGAGCGAGAACACCACGCCCGCGATCGTGATCATCGAGCTCGCGATGACCCCGAGCATTGCGGTCGCTCCCTCAGCGCCTCCCGTGTAAGCCCAGGGGTGCGCGAGCAGCCATTGTGAGTTCAAGTTCTCGTCCAGCGCTACGCCCGCGAACGCGAGTGCGGCGGCGCTCGCAGCCATTACCGCGGGCAGGAACCAGAAGCTGTAGCGCAGTCGCTGCCAGAGCGCGAGCAAGCGAGTTTTCATCGCAGGTGCACGTCGCGCTGCGGGAAGGGGATCTCGAGCTTGCGCTCGCGCAACGCATCATCGAGTGCCCACAGATATTTCGACTGCGTCGCGCCGGGCTTGAATATCGCATCCGGCCCGATCCACACCATGAGCGAGAACTCGAGCGCACTGTCGCCGAATTTCGTGCACCACACGGAAGTCTGTCGTACTTCGTCCTGCACGGTGTCAGACACCGCAGCAGCGGCGGCAAGGGCTGCCTCCTGCACCAGCGCCTTGTCCGAACCATAGGCGACCGAGAACGGCACCTCGAGTCGCCGATACGGGCTGCCATGCGTCCAGCTCGTGACGCGATTGGTGGTGAACTCCGAGTTGGGAACGATGATGTCGACCGCGTTGTTGGTGCGGATCAGCGTGTAGCGCATGCCGATCTCGATGACCCTGCCGCGCACGCCGGATTCGAGCTCGACGAAGTCGCCGGGCTTCAGCGTCTGTTCGACCAGCAGGATGATGCCGGAGACGAAGTTGCTGAAGATGGCCTGCAGACCCAGGCCGATGCCGATGCCCACTGCGCCGCCGAGCACGGCCAGTGCGGTGAAGTCGATGCCGAGCAGGTTCAGACCCACGAGCACGCCCAGCGCGAGCACGCCATAGCGCAGGATGCGTGCGAGCGCATAGATCGTCGCCTGGTTGGCTCCCGGCCGGTACCGGCCGGCGCGCACCAGTGCTTTCTCGACCCCGCTTGCCACAAACCAGGGCAGCAGCAGGATCAGCAGCAGGCCGAGCAACAGCAGCGCCGAAACCTGCACCTTGCCCACGCTGAACCAGACGGTGCCGAGCCATTCGGCAACCAGGTGCAGCCAGCCGATAAAGGTGTTCCAGTTTTCCATCACACCATCATGCCAGTAGTTCAGTCGGCATCCGGCGACCCGGTTTCCGATGCCTTCTCCCCGGTCGCCTCTTCCACTGCGCGACTGGCGGTGAAGCCGTGGAGCACCGTGGACAGCGCGATCGTGAACGCGACGATCGCCCAGAGCTCCGCCTCGTTGATCCAGTCCGCATGCGCACCGGCGAACGCGAGGTAGTAGAGGGAACCCACGCCGCGTACGCCATAGAACGCGACCACCAGAGCCTCGCGTCGCGTCGCGAAGCTGTGCCCGCCGAGCGCGAGCCAGCCGGCAAGCGGGCGTATTACCAGCAGGAACAATGTGGCGATGAGCGCGCCGCGCCAGGTGAGCGCGGGCAGCAAGGCTGGTAGCGATGCGCCCAGGGCAATCAGCAGCACGGCGGTGAGTGCGTGCTCGATGGACTCGCTGAAGTCGTGCAGCCGCGCATGGAATTCATGCTGTGATTCGCTGCGACGAAGCACGAGGCCCGCGACGAAGGCGGCGATGAAGCCATAGCCTTCCAGGAGCTCCGTTGCGCCATAGGCCATGAGCACGCCCGCGAGGGCGATCACTCCACCGCGCGTGTTCGCGAGCACGTTCGCGCGCGGCAGCACGAACAGCACGCGACCGAGCAGCGCACCGATCGCTGCGCCGGACAGCGCGCCGACGAGAATGCGGTAGCCCAGGTCGCGCCACAGCCAGTCGCCGAGCAGCTGCGCGGAAACACCGGACACCGCCAGCGCGAGTGCCAGGTGCACGAAAGGAAAGGCGAGCCCGTCGTTGAGCCCCGCCTCGGCCGTGAGCGTGAAGCGCACCGGGTGCTCGCCGCCCTCGCTGGGCCGGCCGACTTGCACGTCGGCAGCCAGCACCGGATCGGTGGGCGACAACACGGCGCCGAGCAGCAAGGCGCCAGCGAATGTCATGCCGGCCACCTGCCAGCCCAGCAGCGCGAGCGCCCCGATGCTCAGCGGCATCGTGAACACCAGCAGCCGCACGGTCGGCTGCCAGGCGCGGGGCTGCACGAGCCGATCGATGCGCAGCGCGGTGCCGAACAGTCCGACGATCACGCACAGCTCGCTCACGCGTTCCCAGGTGCGCGGCGAGTGCAGCGGGCTGATCCACGCCGCACCACCCGGGATGGCGAGGAACAGCAAGGCGCCGAACCCGATCATCAAAGCCGAAGTGGCAGGCTCGCGGCCGGAGACGAAGCGTGGCAGCCAGTAAGCCAGCACGATCGCGGCGCCGAGGCCGACCAGTGACCAGTGGTAGAGCGACAATTCAAACAAGGGTGCGGCGGTGGAACCGGGAAATGATGAGTAACGATATAGTCTGCGCCAAGTGAAGCACATCCCATTGCTGGATCTCCGGGCCGATCTCAAACGACTGCGCGGTCTGCAGCGCGCGCCGGGCGCCCGCATCCTCTTCATCCGGCCAGCCCTCGGCGCCCTGAGCGTGCTCGGGCTGCGAGCGTTGATCGTGCTGGGCCTGTTCGGCACTGCGCTGCTGGCCTTTTACCTCGATCGTGCCGGGCTGCGGGATGCCCTCGACGGCCACCTGTCGTTCTCCGACATTGTGTATTTCACATTGGTCACCGTCACGACTGTCGGCTATGGCGACATCGTGCCCGTGTCGGACAGCGCCCGGATGCTGGATGCATTGCTGGTGACACCCATCCGCGTGCTCGTCTGGTTCGTGTTCATCGGCACCGCATATCAGCTGGTCATCCAGCGCGTCATAGAGGACTGGAGAATGCAGCGCTTGCAGCAACGACTGGTGGATCACGTGGTGATTTGCGGCTTCAGCAACAGCGGCAGAAGCGCCATTGCCGAGTTGCTCAGCGAAGGGGTCGCGCCGGAGCAGATCGTCGTGATCGAGCGCGACGAAAGCGTGCTGGCGCTGGCGATGGAGCGCGGGGTGGTCGTGCTGCACGGCGATGCCACGCGCGAGGAGATGCTGCGCGTTGCCGGCGTTGAGCGAGCGCGCGGCCTGATCGTCTCGGTGGCGCGTGACGATGCTGCGTTGATGATCGTTGTGACCGCACGCGCGATCGGCGCGAACGCCCGCATCGTCGCCAGCGTGCACGAGCGCGAGAACGTGAAGCTGCTGCGCAACGCCGGCGCGAACGTGATCATCACGCCCTGGACCTATAGCGGCTATCTGCTGGCCGATGGCATCACCCAGCAGTACACGGTGGACATCATCCAGGATGCGCTGTCACACGAAGGGCACTTGCGTCTGCATGAGCGCGCGCCGCGGGCGCAGGAGATCGGCTTGCTGGCGCGCGAATTGCCCAATGCGTTGCTGTACGGGCTGGTGCGCAAGGGCGAACGCATGATGTTCTGGCAGCATCCCGGGTTGCGCGTGACGCAAGGGGATCTGTTGATCGTGATGGACGTGGAAATCGAGACGTAATCACACTGGCAGACGCGGGTTGCCATGCGCGTCCAGCTCGCGCAGTGCCGGAAATTCCTGAAGCAGCAGACTCTGGCCCTCGACGAGACGGTCAAGACCGGCGCGGATGGTTGCCAGTTCCCCCTGCAGATCGGTGCGCAGCGCGCCGATTCGCGAGGCTTCCACGTTGCTGAGTTCCGTGCGTGCCTGGTCGCGATCGGCGAGCAGCTGGCGACGCTCCAGGCTCCAGCGCCGACGCTCGGTGGCTTCCATGGCGGCATCCACCAGCAGCACGATCCCGGCAGCCAGCACCAGCAGCATGAAGATGGGCACCCGCACCGTCGTCAACAACAGCGACAGATCCACCGACGTGGACATGATCGACCAGTTGGTGAGCACGATGATCGCGCCGATCGCGGCGATCAGGCTGTAGAGGATGGCGCGTGCATTCATGGCGGAGCTCCGGTGGGTGGCTGGTGTCTCACCAGCATGCCTTGAGAATCAGGGGATTCCCATAGGACGGCGCCGCCAGATGTCGGCAGGACTACGCGGCGTCGGCGAAGGCAAACTCGAACGCCGCACGCGTGTTGGCCGACTGCCGCTGCCAGATGGCGTGCGTGCGGGTGATGGCCAGTGACCAGGTCTGCGAGTCGAGCGGCTCGACGGCGGTGAACGCAGCGGGCGCCAGCACGGCAGCAGCGCCGGCGTGCAGCGGATCGCGTACGGATTCGTAGCGGATTACCTCGATGCGCGCCGCGCGAGCGTGGAGCGCCAGTCGCTGACAGCCGGCGTAGTTGCCCGGATCCTTCCAGGTTGCGGCACTCTTGCGGAACGGGGCGGATCGCAAGTCGATGGCGCGCGCCGTCTTCAGACCGACGCGAAACACTGTCTGCGGGCGCGCCTCCAGTGCAGTGAGCGCGGGGCTGTCGCGCAGGAAACGCCAGCGCCAGTAGCCGAGCTCCGCGAACGCGGTGCGTTGTTCGTCTGCGCCGTAGAACACGCCGGGGTCATGCGGCGCGCGAAAACGCGAACCCCGCGGCAATGTGGGGTAGCGGAACGGCGTCGCGAGCAGGTAGTGCAGTTTCGCGGCTGCGAGCGGCAGGCGCGGCTTCGCCGCATCGAGAATCTGCTCGAGCAGCGCCTGCTCCGCGAGCGAATCCACGAGCGCGCGCGTGGCGACGACGTGCTGCGCTTCGACCGCGCGCCACACCGTGAGCGCGAGCGGCGCGGCTTCAGATTCGACCGCGCGTCGCGTCCAGGTAGTGGAGGACACGGACGAGCCCCTCTGCGTTGCGGATGAGGTGGATCGGCTTCTCGTCGTTGAAGGCGAGGTTCGGGCCCTGCAGCCACTGCCGCGCGGCTTCGCCGTGACCCACCAGGGCATCGAGCGAGCGATACAGTCGGACGAACAGCGTCGCGAACTCCCACTCGCGACGGCGCTGCGGACTCAGTTCATAGGCACCCGCGCACAGTCGCGAAGCCGTGGCAGCGCTGACGCCGAGCACGTCTGCGAGGGTGGCCTGGTTGATACCGAGGAATTCCGCGGACCGACGTACGGCCTTGGCCAGCACCGCTTCCGCGGTGGCCGGGGCGATGGAACGGGCGCGGCGCTGAGTCGCCATGGGAGCCTCCTATAGCAAGGAATTTCATCAAAACTTGCTACAGAAAGCAACTCCGCTGCGCTCGGAGGCAGGGTGCGCGCCGTCCATCGCCGTGCGGATCTGACCGTTCTGGCAGTAGCCGCATTGCTGACCTGAAGTTTGACGACGCTCATGGCCATCTCCGGGAATACGCTGTAGCGAGCTTGGTGCCGGCGCGGCTTCCGGGCAATCGAGCACCCGCTTCGGTTACTGGTCCGGAACCGTCGCCTTCGCGCTCGGGCGCGACAGCAGCCGTTCGCACCAGGCCGCGAGATTCGGTGCCAGGTCGATTTCCATCAGCGGCAGGAACTGCAAAATCGGCAAGTACGCGATGTCCGCGAGCGAGAACCTGTCGCGCACCAGGTATGAAGCTTCCCCGAGCTGCGCTGCCAGGATCGCGAAGTGCAATTTGATCTCGCGGCGCGCCAGATCCATCGCCGAATGGTCCCAGCGCTCCGAGGGCAGGAAGCGACGGGGAAAAATAATTGTTCCGGCATGCCGCGCGAACTGCAGGTCGCACAGGCGCATGTGCAGGTCGACCAGCGCGCGGCCCTGCGCATCCACTGGCACCAGCGGCGGCTGCGGCTGCGATGCCTCGAGATACATCAGGATCGAGGCGGATTCGTACAGCAGGAATCCGTCATCGTCGATCGCCGGCACACGGCCATAAGGATTGCGCGACAGGTACGCTTCGCTCTTGTGTTCGCGCACTGCCATGTCGATGAGGATCGGCTCGAACGGAATCTGCTTCTCGAGCAGGGCGATGCGTACGCGGCGGGAGAAGGTCGAGCGCTGGTGGAAGAAGAGTTTGAGCACGGCAGCAGGATACGCTCGAGCGCGCTTGCGGTCGCATCCGCCTTCGCCTCGGCCGCGCACGAGGCCGCGGGGAGTTGTGCGCCGGAGAACATCGCGATGTATTCGAAACACAAGAGTCCGGGCCCGCTGCGACTTCAATTGCCGGCGACACTTGATTTACGTTCAAGCCATAAACTAAAACAAGGTCCATATTCATCTCAGGTCGCACGCCCTGCGCAGACACTCGCCCGGACGCTACATCGAGGTCGCCACGGCCGGTGAACAGTTCCAGGCATTCGTGCCTGCGCCGCTACCGCCCATTCCGCCCGTGCACCCAGCGCTACGCAGGCAGTGGCCACAGCGAATGCGCTGATCGCGATGGTCAGCGCCGATCGGGATCGCATTGCTGGCATGGCGCGCGCAGCGGGTTCGGCGCTCGCCGTGCATCTGGAGAGCCTGGGCATCGTCGCGGAGCTGACCAACCGGCAGCGAGGCCGGGTGTTCAGCTATCGCCGCTATGTGGACACGCTGGGCGAGGAACTGGAGCAGGTCGACTGAGGCAGTTCGAAGCGCTCGCCGCAGCGCCCGGAAGTTTGGCGGGCCGCCGCAGCCTCAGCGATATAAGGCGAACAGAGTACCTGCAACGGTGCCCGAGATCGTGAACAGCGCCACCATCAGCGCGCCGAGTTTCACGACGACGCGGGACTCGACGTTATCCAGACGAAGCAGCATGCCGGTTTCGAGCGAATCGAACCTGGCGCCCATTGCTGCGAAACCTCCACGCAACTCGGCAAGATCCTGGCGCACCTCAGCGACTTCCCCGCGAACTGACCCGACCTCTCCGCGTAGCGAACCGACTTCCTCGCGTACCGACCCGACCTCTCCGCGTGCCGACCCGACCTCTCCGCGTACTGACTCGATCTCCCGGCGCATGGTGGTGATTTCGCCGTGCATCGTGCTGATCTCGCCGCGCATCGATCCGTTCTCGTGGCGCATCAGGGCAACGTCCTGCCGCAACGCGGCGACGTCTTCCTTGACGGCAAACAGATCGACCTTCGTTGCCAGAACTGTCGTCATATCCCGCTCGAAAGCTTCGACAATGCGCCGGGCGGGTTGCTCGGCAATTCCAGCTTGTAGCAGGGCGTCATAGATGGCAAGAACAGCGCTCATGCGTGAATTCTGACGCGTGGATGAATGTCTGGAGCGCTCCCAAACCTCGCGCAAAGAGTCATTTCGCTCTGGTGGGGACTCGATTTGAACTGATATATCGCGGTGCGGCGGCCCATCCCGCAGCGCCTCGTCGCCTTCGCCCTGCGCCACGGGCGCATCGACGGCGATGTCGTCATCACCACTTACAGCCGGGAGATGAAACGCCATGGTTGAAGCGGAGTCCTGCGAGCGCGATGTAACCGAGCGCGCGCAGGCGCCGGACCCGGACTCGCCGTGGTCGCTGTACTGCCTTGGGGTTCTGCACTATCAACGCCGCGACTACGGGCTCGCGTATCACACGGTCGGCAAGGTGCTGACGCGCCACCCGAACCACGTGGCGTCGTACGAACTGCTGGCAGACACCATGCTCCGGCTGGAGCGCGTCGCGGGCGCGTCACAGTCGCTGCGAATTGCGTTGCGCAAGACGTTCGAGCTGTGGATCGGTCGCGTGCAGCAGCAACTGGGTGATCAGCCGAGGGCATACCCCGTGACCCGATACAGCCTGTGGATGCACCATGCCCTGGAGGCCGCGCGCCGGCTCGCGAATTTGCGCGGTCGGCGTGCGATGGCGACGAGCCTGTGCGGCTGCTGACCGCGAACTTTGCTCAGGTGCTCGCGGTGCCCATGCTGCGTGATGCGCGCTATCCCCGGTTGCTCGAGAAGCGTGCCCTGGCGCTGCGAATGATCTGCGGCGATGATCACAGCGAGCGGCATTACTCGCGCGTGCGATGTATCGTTGGTTCGATGATGAGCAAGAGCCTGTCCGAGCCGCTTGACGACGAGGAACTCGAGCGGCTCGACGAGTTCCTGCTGGACCGCCTGGACGATGAAGCGGGCGATCGCATCGCTGCTGCCGGCGGCGATGAAGGGATTCTCGGGCTATCGGAGCTCGACGGCTTTCTCACCGCAATCGTCAGCGGTCCGAGCGTCGCTCTCCCATCCCGATGGCTGCCGGTCGTATGGGGGATGGAGGCGCCCACCTGGGACTCGGCCGAACACTTCCAGGAAATTTTCAGCCTCATCATCCGTCATCAGAACTCCATTGCCGACGCGCTCATCCACAGTCCGCAATCATTCGAGCCGATGTTCGGTGAGCGGAAAGTGAAGGGGAAAACGTATCTGATCGTCGATGAGTGGTGCTATGGCTATCTGGCCGGTGTGGCGCTGGATGCCCAGGGCTGGAGCCATGCAGATATTGTCGATGTGATGCGACCGATCCGTTTGTGGGGGAGTGAAGATGGCTGGAAGCAGATCGATGCGATGAGCGTGTCGAAACAGGAGATCGAACGCGCCGCGATAACGCCCGCTGTCAGGGCGCTGCACAGGTTCTGGCTCGAGCGAAGAGTGCGGCAGTCCGTGGCAGTCCGGCCAACGGCAGCGAAGGTCGGGCGAAACGAGCCGTGTCCGTGCGGCAGCGGGAAGAAGTACAAGCAGTGCTGCTTGCACTGAGTCGTCCGGCGGTCAGCGCAGCAGCGCGAGTAGCCCGCCGAGAATCGCGATGGTGGGCCTCGTAGATGGCAAGAACGAGGCAGTACGCCAGAGTGCAGCCAAGGAATGAATCATCGGCCACACGGATATGTGCCTTGTCACGACTCTTCCTCGGACCATTCAGCCGTGAAGCCAATGCCTCGGCGCGGGCTTGCCGGAAACTGCGTGAGGCGGCGAATATCGCCCAGCAGCTTCAGGATGGCAGCGTCGTGAGTGGCAAGCTTGCCGCCCTGGCGTCCGACAACGCGGGCGAGCTCGTCCACGCGTGCCGCGAGCTCGGTGCTGGCTGTCAGCGCGGATCGCATGCGAACGAAGGCGCGCACGATCAGTACGCTGACCTCCACGGCGCGGCCGGAGCGCAGGACGTTCGCCAGCATCAGGCAACGGAACCGGTTGCAATTTGCAACCACATCAGCGCATCCCGTTCGGCGCCAGTGAGTTGAAACATGAAGTCTGGCGGGAATCGCTCTACGTTTCGTCGCACCTGCCGTCCTTGCACGAGGCCGGCGCGCTCAAAGGCACGCCGGAGTTCATCTCGATCGAAGCGTTGTGCAAAGGCCTCGAAATCCCACTACCCGAAGGTTGCAGCTTCTCGACAAGGACGGCAAAGAGCGCCACGAAGCGCGCATCTGCTGGTGGACCAGCGACCTGCAGACTTACCGCCAGGCGGCGATCGGTCCACCGGAGCTCACCGAGCTCGTGCCGGACGTGCCATTTCCCGAGGCACTGCGTCCGACGCCGTACACGGGGCCGCCTGTGTTCTTCGGTCACTACTGGCTGTCGGGCCAACCGCGCGTGCTTAGTGAAAGCGCGGCGTGTCTCGATTTCAGTGTCGGGCGTGGTGGGCCGGTGGTTGCGTATCGATGGGATGGTGAAACGTTATTGAACGATTCACGACTGGTGTGGGCAGGTTGAATGACGGGGAGTTCCCCTGGTGTGGCTTCCGCGCACAATTGAACGAAAGTGCAGAAGTGCGTGCCATGCACATACGCGAGAGCGGATTGCGCGCAGGCTGGACGCTCCTCCCGCTGCTTGCAGCTTCAGGCGATTCCCTATGATCAAGCCAATCTTCCGTCACGCTTTCGCGGTTTCG
>JBDSRN010000145.1:0-6396 GCA_039929265.1 Steroidobacteraceae bacterium
GATCAACGTAACGACGGAGCCGCGGCAATCGGTCTCGCACATGCGGCGCATCGCCGCGAGGACTCCGACGAAGTTTGTGCCGGTGGAGCCTCCCACTCTGCGCGCGAGGCGGCGCGATACATAGCGCATCGCCGCGAGGCTGAGTGCATCGGGCACTCTCACCATCGAATCGACACAGCCGGCGATGAAGCTTGCCTCCACTCGAGGACGACCGATGCCCTCGATGCGGGAGCCCGCACGTTCAGGCGCGGCGACGTAGGGCTCGTTGCGACGGCAGCTCGCGTAATAATCGAAGAACACCGAGCCCTCCGGGTCGACGCAGAGGATGTCAGTGTCGTGGCGCTCGTAGCGCACGAAGCGACCGAGTGTCGCACTCGTGCCGCCGGTGCCGGCGCCGCACACTATCCATGCGGGGACGGGATTCGGCTCTTCGACCATTTGTTCAAAGATTGACTCCGCGATGTTGTTGTTGGCGCGCCAGTCGGTGGCTCGCTCGGCATACATGAACTGGTCCATGAAGTGCCCACCGGTCTTCACGGCGAGTTCCGCTGCGGCGCCGTGCATCGCCGAAGGTGCGTCGACCCAGTGGCATTTGCCGCCATGAAACTCGATCGCCGCGACTTTTTCCGGCGACGTGCCGCGCGGAATCACCGCAGTGAACGGGACCTGCAGGAGCTTTGCGAAATAGGCTTCCGAGACCGCGGTGGAACCACTCGATGCCTCGATCACCATGCTGCCCTGGCGCAGCCAGCCATTGGCGAGCGCAAACAGGAACAGTGAGCGCGCGAGGCGATGCTTGAGGCTCCCGGTGGGATGACTCGACTCGTCCTTGAAGTACACCTGGATATCCGGATATCCCGCCAGGTCCAGCGGGAACAGGTGGGTATCCGCGCAGCGGTTGAAGTCCGCCTCGATCTTGCGGATGGCCTCGGCAGTCCAGTCACGGTGGGTCATCGCCCATGATGCCGGTAAGCCATGCAAGTGAGCAAAGACCAATCCATATTGCTGCGGCGGAATACGAATGCAGTGAGAATCAGCTCGGCTCGCGGCGTTTCAGCAGCCTCCATGCGCCATCGACCTTCGCCCAGTTCAGATGCTCTTCGATAGTGGAGTGCTCCGCATAACCCGGCCCGGCGTATGAGAACCGCTTGCGATAAGTGAGGCTCGCGGCATTGCCGGTCGAATCCAGGGCGATCGTCGGTTTGCCGACGCGGATGGCCATCACCGGAACGCGGTCCCTGGCCACGCGCGAATTACGATCGCTGATCCAGCGATCCAGCGCGGCGATCAGTTGAGCGTGCGCGAGCCGTGCATCCGGTGAGACGGGTCGCACTGGCAAGGCGGCCGGTGTCCTCGCGATGGCTGCAGGGGGGCCATTCTCATCACGAATGGCTCCGGGGCTTGCTTGGCCAATGCCACCAGGGGTGCGGAGGAGCAGCGCGCGTGGGCCAGCCCGCGTTGTGCGGGCGTCCGCTGACACCCCGGGCGGGGTCAGGCGATCCAGCAGCACGACGGCAAAAAAATACGTGACCGGCGGCGATCGCGGAGTCCTCTGGGTTACGAGTTCGCAACCTGCCCCGCTGCGCGGCATGATCGGGACATATGGACCGCCTCATCGGACGTCGCAGTTCGCTGTACACACGCACGGTGCTGATTTTCTCGGCCACCCTGGGCATTCCCTGCGAGTTCGAACCGGTGCGTGACCTGGGCACCACCGACCCGCGCCGCTACGGCGGGAATCCGGCTCTGAAACTGCCGGTATTGCACGGTCGCAACGGCGAGCTGTTCGGCGCGCTCAACATCTGTCGCGCGCTTGCTGATCGCGCGGACGAGGAAGCCTCGCCGGAACGGGGTCCGCGCATCATATGGCCCGAGGAGCTGCGTCACGACCTGTGCCGCAACGCGCAGGAACTTGTCGCGGATGGCATGACCGCGCAGGTTCAGCTCGTGATGAGTACGCTCGTCGGCAACGTCGCGCCCCATGAGCACTTCGTGATCAAGACCCGCAGCGGGCTCGAAGGCTCATTGCACTGGCTGGATGCGAATCTTGGCGAGGTATTGCAGGTGATTCCGGAGCCACGCGTACTGAGCTGGTTCGAGGTGAGCCTGTTCTGCCTCGTCGAGCATCTGACGTTTCGCCTCACCGTACCGATGCACGACTACACCGCCCTTGTGCGGTTCGCCCGCGCATACGCGGAGCGCCCGGCGATCCGGGGCACTTCCTATCAGTTCGATCCCTAGCGCAGCGGCGGCGGCGCGGGATCCGGCGGATTCGCGGGATCCGGGTGCTTGTGCGGAAACGGATCGCTCGGCGGACGTTCACTGCGCATGAGATTCATGGGAGAAGACTATGCGCCTGAATGAGGATGATCTACAGAGCCAGCCTCATCGCATCGACAAGTGGTTGTGGTTCACCCGCTTCTTCAAGACACGGTCCGCCGCGGCACAGGCCGTAACGGGCGGCAAGGTGCATGTCAACGGCGAACGCGTGAAGCCGGCGCATCGCGTGCGGATCGGCAACCGGCTGAGTGTGACGCTGCAGAGCGAGACGCACGAGATCGAAGTGCTGGCATTGCCAGCGCGGCGCGGACCTGCGGGTGAGGCGCAGGCCTGCTACCAGGAGAGCGAAGCCAGTGCGCACCGACGTCTGGCGCACCGCGAGCAGCGGCGAATCGCGGAGCTGAGTCAACCGAAATCTGATTCGCGACCGGACAAGCGGGAACGTCGACAGCTCAGCAAATTGCGACGGGATCAGGTTTGACGCGAAGACAGAGGCGGCAAGGTTGAGCGCAGCTGAATCCCGTCGTGCTCGGCGAGTAGCGTGGCTACCCAGTCGACGAACACGCGCAACTTGCCCGACACGTGTCGATGCTGCGGGTACACCAGCTGCAGCGGCGCAGGCTCCGGGAACCAGTCACCGAGCAGCAGCTCGAGCGTGCCGCGTTCCATCGCTTCCTTCAGAACGAACGCGGGAATCTGCGCGATGCCGACACCCGCTTGCGCCGCGGCGACGTAACTGTTCTCGTCCTCGAGAGCGAGATCCCCTGGCAGGCGCAATGCGAAGCGCTCGCTGCCGCGTCGATACAGCCACTCCGCGACATGCCCGGAGCCTGCAGCGAACCGATTGATGCAGCGATGCTGCACCAGCTCCCGTGGATGCGTCGGACGTCCATGTGTTGCGAGATAGACAGGCGCCGCGCACGTCGCGAAGTACAGGAAGCCCACCCGGCGCGCGACGACATTCGATTCCGCGACCTCGCCGCTCCACAGCGCGCAATCGATGCCCTCCTCGATGAGATCCGCGCGCCGTTCGCGCGTGGCAAGCGCGAGATCGATTTCCGGATAGCGCGCGAAGAACTGCGGCAACGCTGGCACGAGTACCGAGCGCGCGATGAGCGTGGGCACGTCGATGCGCAATCGGCCGCGCGGCGCCGCGTGACCGCTCGAAATCGAATCGTCCGCCTCACGCAAGTCTTCAAGGATGGCGAGGCATCGTTCGTAATAGGCGGCCCCCTCGGGCGTCACGCTCACCCTGCGCGTGGAGCGGTTCAGGAGCCGGACGCCGAGAGACGTTTCGAGTCTCTGGATCAGCGTTGTGACGGCCGGCCTGGCCAGACCCAGCGCTTCAGCTGCCCGCCCCATGCCACCGGTGTCCACGATGCGGACGAAGACGGTGATGGCCTGCAGTTTGTTCATTATTTTATTCTGAGTAATAATTAATTAATGAATAAGCGCTTTATTATACATTCAGCGCATAATACAGTTTCACCTCATGAACACCCTGATACCCTCTGTCACCAGTGCCAGCTTCGATGCTGACGTACTTCAATCCTCCGAACCCGTGCTCGTGGATTTCTGGGCCGAATGGTGCGGCCCCTGCAAGATGATTGCGCCCGCGCTCGAGAGCGCCGCGGATCGCTATGCGGGGCGGCTCAAAATCGCAAAAGTGAACATCGACCAGGAAGGTCAGCTGCCCGCACGTTTCCAGGTACGCGGCATACCGACGCTGATGCTGTTCAAGGACGGCAAGCCTGTGGCCACCCAGGTCGGCGCGGTAAGCAGCGCGCAGCTCGACAGTTTCCTGCAGGCGCACCTGAACGTGGGAACCGGCGCCCTTCGTCCCTGACCGATGGCATAGCTCGAGCGCCACTCGTGATTGGTGCGGGAGAGGGTGCCGCATTCCGACGACGCGGAGATCGCGTTTTAACGTGCGCGCTGTATCGAGTCGCGCGTACAATCCGGCCATGAAAACCATCGACCTCGATCGTCGTCAGTTGCTCGAAGCCATCGCCGCAACGGTGACATTGTCGATCCTGCCATTTGGCTCGTTTGCCCAGGTTGCGGCGAACAAGCCGAAAATCGGGGTAATCGGCTCCGGCAATGTCGGCAGCAATCTCGGTCGCAGCTGGGCAAGGGCCGGTTACCAGGTGATGTTTTCCTCACTCGACATCGAAGTGGATCGCAAGCTCGCGGCCGAAGTCGGTGCAAATGCGCGCGCCGGGACTCCGCAGGATGCGGCGGCATTCGGCGACGTACTGCTGTTCGCCGTCCCTTACAGCGCGCTGCCGGAGCTGGGCAAGTCACTCGGTTCCTCGATCAAAGGCAAGATCGTGATCGACGCCTCCAATCCCTTCCCGAAGCGCGATGGCGCTGTCGCAGATGATGCGCTCGCAAAAGGCCCGGGCATCAAGACTGCCGAGCTCTTGCCTGGCGCACGCATCGTACGAGCTTTCAACGCGCTCGGGGCCGCGGTCATGGGCGCCGCACACGAAACACCGGGCCGCATCGGCATGCCCTTCGCCAGTGATGATAAAGAGGCGATCGAAATCGCAACACGAATGATCAAGGACGTCGGCTTCGAACCGGTGCTGGTCGGCGGCCTCGCGATGGGCAAGTACTTGATGCTGGGAACGCCCCTGGCGGGCGTGCATGCGCCGGACGACGTGCGAAAAGCTGCGGCTACGCTGAAGCCCTGATCAGGGTTTGATGCAACGGCCCATTGCAGTACTTCTGCGCGCGGTTCACCCGGCGCAAGAGTGGCGCCCGAACGCGTGAAGATCCCCCGCTCCGACATCTGATCAAAAGCCAGCTGCAGCCCCATGCACCGGGCCGCGCCCGCTATCAGTGATCCAAAGCTCGAATGAGTCGCGCCGAATGCCCGCGGGTGGCGTGCGACCCTCCTGCATATCGTCGGCCAGGAACTCCACGTGCGCGTGGAACCGGTCAGCTGTGAAGCCCGATGCGGGGGGCTGCTGGGCCGCGACCTGAGTTCCTGGTGCGAGCAGCGCATCCGGTACAAGAATTCCATCTGGCAAGTTCACGAATGCTCCGCTCCCAGTGTCCGTCACAGTCAACATTCTCAGCGGAACGCTCCCGTCTCGAACCAGAGTTCCCGCTCCGGCCAGCGCATGGCTCCGAGGTGCGTCGCGAATTGCGCGAGGCCTGCCTTGCGCTCCTGGTAGCGCGCGCCGATTGAGAAGTCCACGCAGAATACGTTGTTGCGTACCCCCAGCCAGTCCGATGGCAACACCCCTGCGAACAGATCCGGCTTGCTCGATGCGTGCTCGGAGGTCGCGACGGGAGTCGCTTTGCGCCAGTAGTGCCCGATCACGACCGGCACCGGCTGGTCGTAATGGTTCCACCAGCGCACACGATCGCACATGCGCCACTTGCCACTCGCCCAGAACGGCTCGATCGCGACCCGCTCGACGCCGGAGGTCACCACACGCAAAGGATTGCCCATCTGATAACGCTCGTCAGAGAGTCCAAGCGCCGGCAGCAGCGGAACGACGGCCTCGCGATCGTAGAGCGCGTGCTGCCAGCGTCGCTCTTCTGCGTCCGCAGCCGCGTCGATTCCGCTGTGCGTGAGGTCGCTGAGGGTCTCCGCCTCGTAGTCGACGTAGAACTGCAGAGTGTTTCGTGCATCCGGCCGCAGCGCCTCGATGTCGATGCGCCGCCAGGCCGCATGCACGACGCGCAGGTCCTCGCGTTCGAGCGCGATCGGCACCGAGTCGAGGAACGCGAGCAGCTCCGCTCGCAGTTCCACGGGCAAGGCCCGGCAATGCTCAAACTCGCCACCCGCCTGTTGCTCCTCGTGCGCTGGATCGATGAACCAGCGATTGCCGGACTTGCTCGCGCCGCGGATCAGATTCAGCTCGTGATTGCCAAGAACGCACTGCGCGAGGCCGCGCGCCATCAGGTCGCGCACCAGCGTGAAGACGGCAGGGCTGTCGGGGCCACGGTCGAACAGGTCGCCGACGAAAATCAGTCGACGGCCGACTGGGTGCACGCCTCGTGGGTTATAGCCGAGCGCGTGCAGCAGCTCACGCAGCGGCCCGATCTCGCCGTGCACATCACCGATGATGTCCAGCGAGCCGTCGAACAGCGGAGCGATGA
>JBDSRN010000146.1:0-22502 GCA_039929265.1 Steroidobacteraceae bacterium
TTCCGCCGAACACTTCAACGATCGACTGATGGCCCAGGCAGACGCCGAACACCGGGATGCTGCCGGCAAAGGCGCGGATCATGTCCATCGACACGCCGGCATCGTAGGGGGTGCCAGGTCCGGGCGAGATACACAGATGCGTGGGCGCGAGTGCTCGCGCCTGCGCGATGTCGATCTCGTCGTTGCGATACACCTGCACATCGGCGCCGAGTATCAGGAACGCCTGCACGAGGTTGTAGCTGAACGAGTCATAGTTATCGATCAGCAACAGTCTGGGTTTCACAGTCCCTCCTGCGCGAGCTCGAGGGCGCGACGCAATGCGGCGCTCTTGGCCAGCACTTCCTCGTACTCGGTCTGCGGGACGCTGTCGGCTACGATGCCGGCGCCCGCCTGATAGCTGTACTGGTCGCCGCGGAACACCAGAGTGCGAATCGTGATCGCCTGATCCATGTCGCCCCTGGCGCCGAAGTAGCCGATGGTGCCGCCATACAGTTCGCGGCGTACCGGCTCCAGCTCATCGATGATCTGCATCGCTCGCACCTTCGGTGCGCCGACGAGCGTGCCCGCGGGAAACGTCGCCGCGAACAGGTCGAACGCATCGCGGCCTTCCGCGAGCTCGCCATGCACGCCGCTGACGATGTGCATCACGTGGCTGTAGCGCTCGATCGCGCGGTACGGCGTGACCTGCACGCTGCCCGCGCGCGCGACACGACCGAGATCGTTGCGCGCGAGATCGACCAGCATCACGTGCTCGGCGTTTTCCTTCGGATCGGCGAGCAGACGCCGTTCGTTGGCGACATCCGCAGCGGTGTCGGCCCCGCGGGGCAACGTGCCGGCGATCGGCCGCAGCTCCGCGTGACCACGGTTCAGCTTCACGAGCGCCTCTGGCGAAGAGCCGACGACGGTGATGTCACCGAGCCGGCAGAAATACATGTACGGTGAGGGATTGATGAGCCGCAGCGCGCGATACACCTGGAACGGATCGAGATCGTGGCGCCCGGAGAATCGGTTCGACAGCACGAACTGGTACACGTCCCCCGACGCGATGTATTCCTGGGCGCGGCGCACGCCCGCGCAGTACTGTTCTTCGCTCAGCGAGGATTCCGGCTTGCTGTAGCTGCCATGCTGCGTGGGCATCGTGATACCGCCACGCAGCGCGGTGATCAGTTCGCGACGCAGCGCCTGACGTTCATCCTCGCTGCCCGCATGCAGCAGCGCGATGCCGCGTGTGAGATGGTCGAACACCAGCAGCGAACGCGGCGCGACGTAATGCAGCACGGGAGTGTCGTCAAGCGGCACGGCATGTTTGGGCAGACGCTCGAAGAAGCGCACAACGTCGTACGAGGTGTAGCCGACCAGACCGCCAGCGAGCGGCACGTCCGCGATCTCGGGCAACGGACGGGGCGCGGCATCCAGCGCGGTGCGCAGCAGATTCAGCAGCTCGTCGCGACTGCGCGGCACCGGATGGCGCTCCGCGCCGATTTGCATGCCGTTGGCGTCAAGGCGCACTTCGAGACCTTCGCCGAACCCGATGAACGAATAACGCGCGAGGCGTTCGCCGCCCTCGACGCTCTCCAGCAGGAAGCGCGGCTTGAACGCACCAAGCTTGGCGAATGCCGAGACTGGCGTATCTAGGTCACCTGCGATGTCGAACGGCGGCTTCAACCCTTTCTCCAAAGCGCAGACAACAAAAAACCCATCCCGGAGCGATCCGGAGATGGGTTCTGGTGTACTTGCGCGTATCAGTTAAACGAAATAGCCCAGACCCACTCCTCAGGAGCGAGGCCACCACCAGCGCGCAACGGTGATCCGGGCGTTCATCCAAAGGAGTATGGCTAGGCCTTCCGGCCCCAGTCAACCTGCTAGACGACGACCATGCCCTTCTTCGTACACGAGGGACATTCGGCGAGCTGCGGCAGGCGCAGGTCGAACCAGGAGCGTCCGCAGTCGCAGCGCATCCGGTACATCAGCTGCGCCTTGATGAGCGTCAGTTCTTCCTCGCAGACTTCGATGCCGGTCGGGGGTACGGGCAATCGCAGGACGACTTCCTGTGATTCTTCGCGTGAAACGCGGCGGCTGCGGTGGGCATGTGCTCGGTTCATCTCATTACCTGCCTTGTGCAAGCTGATTATTGTTATGTCCAGAGCGTCCCATAGCGTCCGCCACTTGGCAAGTGCGCCGAGTAATTCCTCGCACCTCCTTGATAATCAACACATTTGCCAAGATTACCAGTTTGTATCCCTAACCAACCCGCGGGCGCGACGGCCGAAGGTAATCCACGCGATCAGGTAGTCTCCCGGCTTCCTCCATCCACCCTCAAATGGTGCTCAAACCCATGCGTAGATTGATCTCGTCAGGTTCCAGATTTGAAACCGACATCGCCTACTCGCGCGCCGTGGTCGACGGCGACTGGATATTCGTGTCCGGATGCACGGGCTACGACTACACGACCATGACGATCAAGCCCGAGCCGCTCGAGCAGGCCGCGCAGGCATTGCGCAACATTGAGGCCGCGTTGTTACAGGCGTCGGCCACACTCGCTGATGTGGTGCGCGTTCATTACTATCTGACGAATGCAGCCGACTTTGAACCTTGCTGGCCGGCGCTGCGCGCGGCTTTTGGCATTTCCCGCCCCGCTGCGACGATGCTGTGTGTCTCTGCGCTCGCCGATGAGCACATGAAGATCGAGATCGAAGTTACTGCGCTGCGCAGATTGAAGTAGTGTCGACGATAAAGTTGGAGTTTATTGATGAAAGAACTACTGGAGCACTGGCAGAGCGAAGCGAGCGGGCGAATCACGGCCGCGCAGTATCCGGTTCATCTCGAGATCGATGACGCGGCGCGCATTCACGCCCTGGTTGAAATGTTTCCTGGACGTTCGCAAGAGCAGGTGATCACCGATTTGCTGCATGCAGCCCTGCAGCAACTTGCCGCATCCATGCCCTACGTGCCCGGCAAGAAGGTCATTTCCACCGACGAGCAGGGTGATCCGCTCTATGAAGATGCGGGCCTGACGCCGCGATTCATGGAGCTGACGCGCAAACACAAGAAACAGCTCGTCGAAGCGAAGTAGAGCTGACGACAAGGAGACCGCCGTGGCCGTCGACTACGAGAAGCTGGGCGTGTTCTATCTCGGCCGCGAGTATGACGCCGTCAAGGCCGCGCTTCGCGAAGGGCTCGTGCTCTACGATTCGCGCGACCTGACGACGCACGCCGTATGCGTCGGCATGACGGGCAGCGGCAAGACCGGACTGTGCCTCGCCCTGCTCGAAGAGGCGGCGATCGACGGCGTGCCGGCGATCTGCATTGATCCGAAAGGCGATCTCACCAATCTGCTTCTCACGTTTCCGAATCTTGCGCCCGGGGACTTCGAACCGTGGATCGATGCCTCCGAGGCCGCACGGCAGAACATGAGCCCGGCGCAACTGGCGGCGCAGACTGCCGAGCGCTGGAAGACCGGTCTCGCTGATACGCAGCAGACGCCGGAGCGCATCACGAAACTGCGCGCAGCAGTGGACCTCGCAATCTACACACCCGGCGCGCAACACGGACTGCCGCTGTCCGTACTTCGCTCGCTCGATGCGCCGCCGGCCGAGATCATCGCCGACGAAACGGCGTTCGCAGAACGCATCAACGCGGTGTCGTCCGGACTGCTGACGCTCGCGGGCATTGCAGCTGATCCGATGCAGAGTCGCGAGACGATTCTCGTCGCGAACATCCTCGATTACACGTGGCGCAGCGGTGCAAGTCTGGATATCGCCGGACTCATCGCCGCTATCCGCAAGCCTGCGATCGAAAAAGTCGGCGCGCTGGATCTGGAGACTTTTTATCCCGCCAGGGAGCGCACCGCACTCGCGATGTCGATCAACAATCTGCTCGCGTCGCCGAGCTTCTCCGCATGGACCAAGGGCGAGCCCCTCGATGCACAGCGCCTGCTGTTCACGCCCGAAGGCAAGCCGCGCGTCGCAATAATCTCCATCGCGCATCTGTCGGATGCGGAGCGCATGTTCATCGTGACGCTATTGCTCAACGAAGTAATCGCCTGGATGCGGCGCCAGAGCGGCACATCGTCGCTGCGCGCAATCGTGTACATGGACGAGATCTTTGGCTACTTCCCGCCGATCGCAAATCCGCCGTCGAAACAGCCCATGCTCACGCTGCTCAAGCAGGGTCGTGCGTTCGGTGTCGGCTGCGTGCTCGCGACGCAGAATCCCGTAGACCTCGATTACAAGGGTCTTTCGAACGCCGGCACCTGGTTCATCGGGCGACTGCAGACCGAGCGTGATCGCGACCGCGTGATCGACGGCCTTGCAAGTGCGCTGCCCGGCGGCATCGATCGCGATCAGCTTGCGCCGATGATGGCGGCGCTCACCCAGCGCGTGTTTCTCATGCGTAATGTGCACGAGGATGCACCCGTGCTGATGAAGAGCCGCTGGGCACTTTCTTACCTGCGTGGTCCGCTCACCGGACCGGAGATCGCAAAGCTCATGGCACCACGCAAAGCGGCGATTGCCGCGAGCCCGGCGACTGGGCAGCTCGCGGCATCGATTGCGACTGTCGCGGCAACGAAGCCCGTACTGCCGGCGAGTCTGCCCGAGTACTTCACCGCGGCTACACAGGGCACGGGCCCGATTTCATATCAGCCGCGCGTAATGGGAATCGCCAAGCTGCACTTCGTCGACAGCGCGCTCGGCATGGACCAGTGGCAGACGAGCACACGGCTCGCGCCTTTGTCCGACGATGGCAAGGAAGTGCTGTGGTCCGAAGCGCAGGTTTTTGGCGAACTGAAACCGCGATTGATGCGCACTGGTGCTGTCGACGCGAGTTATGCAGAACTGCCGGCCGCTGCCATGCGTGACGCAACGGCGGCAGCCTGGAGCAAGTCCCTCGGTAGCGCGCTGTACGAAAGCGCGCGTGCGCTGGTGCTGGTGTGCGATGCGCTGAAGGTAAGCTCCAAGCCTGGCGAGAGCGAAGGCGATTTCCGCGCCCGGCTCGCACTTGCGGTGCGCGAGAAGCGTGACGCACAAACCACTGCCCTGCGCAACAAGTACGCGCCCAAGCTGACCTCTCTGCAGGACGGCATCCGGCGCGCGCAGGAGAAATCGGAGCGCGAACGCTCGCAGCTCTCGCACCAGAAACTCAACACCGTGATTTCCATCGGCGCCACCGTGCTCGGCGCGTTGTTCGGTCGCAAGGCGATTTCGGCAGGCAACATGGGGCGCGCCACTACGGCCGCGCGTTCGGCGAGCCGCATCGGTCGCGAATCACAGGACGTGGATCGTGCCGAGGAGAATCAGCAGACGCTGGCGAAGCGCCTCGCCGATCTGCAGACTGAGCTCGATCGCGAGATCGAGTCGCTCGGCCGCGTGCTGGATCCCGCATCGATCGCGGTACGCAGCGTGCAGCTGAGCCCGCGCAAATCCGACATTGCAGTTGGCGAGATCGCGCTGGTGTGGACTGCATGGCGACGTGGCGCGGATGGTTTCCCCGTCGCCGCGTACGAGAGCGCGTAGTGCGTCGCGGGTTTGCGTTCGTGGGACTGCTCGTGCTCGCGCTCATGGGCTGCGCCCAGCGCGAGCAGGCAGCGGCCGTTGCTCCTGCCGCGGCGCCGTCCGCCGATACGCGTTTCGACGGTGTGTATCGAACGGTACTGCACCTGCCCGCCGGCGAGCTGCCTTTCGGCCTTGAGATCGGCGATGGTCATGCATGGCTCATCAACGGCGCGGAGCGAATGCAGATCGACGATGTTGCGATTGAAGGCGACACCATTGCGATGACCATGCCGGGTTACCAGAACCGCCTCGCCGCAAAACTCGACGCTGACGGACTGCGCGGCAGCGTCACGCTGGTGAAACTGGCGGGCGAGAAGCACGTGATTCCGCTCACCGCAGCGCGGGGCGCGACTCATCGTTTCTTTGCCGGCGGCGATGCAGTGGGCCGGCCGGCGGATTTCTCCGGTCGCTGGGCCGTCGAATTCACCAATGACGAGGGCGGGCGCTATTCCGCGGTGGGAGAGTTCACACAGCAGGGCGAATCGATCGAGGGTACGTTCCTCACAGGCACGGGTGATCACCGCTTCCTGGCCGGCAACGTGCGCGGGCGTGAGCTGCACCTTGCGACGTTCGATGGTGCGCACGCGTATCTGTATCGCGCGAAGCTCGACGAGAGGGGAAAACTCGTCGGCGATTACTGGTCGGGCCTTGCCTGGCACGAGCGCTTCGCCGGCAAACGCGATGCGAAGGCGAGCCTCGGCAAGGCCGAGAGCGCCACGACACTGCGCGCCGGCAGCGACTCGATCGATTTCGCGTTTCCCGATGTCGACGGCAAGGTCGTCGCGCTGCACGACGAGCGATTCGCGGGCAAAGTAGTGGTCGTGACGCTTGCTGGAAGCTGGTGCCCGAACTGTCACGACGAGGCGGCATTTCTCGCACCCTACTATCTCGCGCAGCGCGGGCAGGGTCTCGAGGTCGTGGCACTGATGTTCGAGCAGTTCGGCGATCTGCCCGCTGCCACCGAGGCCGTTCGCCTGTTCCAGAAGCAGTTCGACATCCGATATCCACTGTTGATAGCGGGCATACACGACACGGACGACGCGACGAAGAAAGTTCCGCAGCTGAAGCAGGTGTACGCATTTCCCACGACGATATTCATCGATCGCAAGGGCAAGGTGCGTCGAATTCACACCGGCTTCTCCGGGCCCGCGACCGGCGAGCACTATGCACGCCTCAAGCAGGATTTCGACACAACCATCAGGCAACTGCTGAGCGAGAAAAGCTGAAGTCATGCCCTCCTTCGACGTCGTATCCGAACTCAACGAGCACGAGCTGACCAACGCGGTCGATCAGGCGAATCGCGAACTGCAGCAACGCTTCGATTTCAAGGACAGTGGCGCGACGTACGAGCTCGACGAGTTCGTCGTTAAAATGCGAGCGCCCGCGGAGTTTCAACTCAAGCAGATGCTCGATGTCCTGAAGATGCGCGTGGCCAAGCGCGGCATTGACGCTTCCTGCCTGGATCCCCAGGATCCAGTCACGAATCTTGCCGAAGCGCGGCAGGAAGTCGTGCTCAGGCACGGCATCGATCAGGAGCTGGGCAAGAAGATCCAGCGCCTGGTGAAGGACAGCAAGCTGAAGGTGCAGGCCGGCATCCAGGGTGACAAGGTGCGTATCACTGGCAAAAAGCGTGACGATCTCCAGGAGGCTATCGCGCTGCTGCGCGCGAGCTCACTCGACCTGCCGCTTCAGTTCGAGAACTTCAGGGACTGACGCCGCGCAAACGCGCACGCGCCGCATCGAGCAGGCGGCACAGTTTCTCCGTCGCGATGATGGCCCCCGGGCCGACGCGCGTCAGTGAAGTATCTTCGAACGCGATGAGATTGTTGCTGCGCGTGGCACGCAACGTGGCATAAGCGCGCCATTGCTCGAGCCACTGCACCGCTTGCCCCGCCTGCGCTGCCGCCACCACGACATCGGGCGCACGCGCCAGCACCGCTTCGGTGCTCACCACAGGCCCCGGCACCGACAGATCGGCGAAGACATTGTGTGCGCCGCAGAGCGCGAGCGCCTCCGACAATGGCTGCTGACCGCCCACGGTGTACAACGGATGATCCCAGACTTGCAGGAATACCTGCAGCGGTGTCGCGCTCTGCGCGTTCTTGCGCAGCGCCTGGATGCGCGCATCGAGCTGTGTTGCTGCGGCATCCGCAACGGATTGCGTCGCAGCGATCGCACCCATTCGGCGCAATGATCCTGCGAGCTCCGAGAGTCGCTCCGCCTTGTGGCGATACAGCGTGAGGCCGAGACGCTGCAGTCGCTCGATGCTCGCTGCCGAATTGCCGCTGCTCCAGACGACGACCACGTCGGGGCGCAGTGCGAGGATGCGCTCCATGTCGAATGCCTGCGCATCTCCGATGCGAGGAATCGCGCGCGCTGCCGCCGGTTCGTCCGCGAACTGTACTGTCGCGACGATGCGCGGCCCCGCACCTGCCGCGAACAACATCTCTGTGGCGCCGGGGGCGAGACTTACGATTCGCTGTGCGGGAGCACGTAGCGTGATGGCCCTGCCCTCGTCGTCGACGAGGCCGAGCGCGAATCCGGGCGCAGCGGCGAGCCATACCAGGCTGTGCAGCACGCAGATGATCAGCGGGCGCATCGAATCGCATGATTCAGCCCACCAACCATTCGCACAGTGTCCAGACTCACGGTGACTTCCGACATGGGCGACTCCGTGCTTGCGATGCGATATGGCGGGCCGTAGTGTAAGCGCATTGCACACGGTGGAGGCGCGATGAAGCGGATGGCGCGATTGCTGGCGGGGATCGAGTTTGCTGATCAGTAGCTTTGCCTTCGCACACCCCAGTCATGAAGCCGTGCTGGGTATCCATGCATTGCACGCTGGTTTCGCGCATCCCTTGGCGGGGCTCGATTATCTGCTCGCCATGCTCGCCGTCGGTCTGTTGCTGGTCCTGTCTTGACGCCGATCGAGAGCCTGCTCACGCGCAGTTCGCTGGCCGGCGCGTTCCTCGGCCTGCCCGCCCCGAGCGCCGAGCAAGTTCGCGATATCCTCGGTGCCGCGCAGCGTGCATCGGATCACGGCAAGCTCCGGCCCTGGCGGTTCTTCGTGTTGAAGCCCGAGCACTACGGCGCATTCTTCGATCGTCTCGCGCAAGCCGCCGCCCGCGCGCAAGGCGATCCAGCGCGGGCGGTGGCGCAGCGTGAGAAGTACACGATGCACGAGCGCGCGCCATTGATCGTCGTCGCCGCTGCAAAGCTGCAGCGCGGCCACAAGATCCACGAGACGGAGCAGATGCTGGCGGCCGGCGGTGCGACGCAGCTTGTGCTGAATGCCACGCATGCGCTCGGCTTCGCGGCGTATCTGTCCTCGGGCAAGGGCGTGTTTGATTCTTCGTTAAAAGCGGATTTCGGGCTCACGGCGGACGATCACCTGATCGGCTTCATCTGCATTGGCACTCCGAACGTGCTGAACCGCGGGCTGGACAAGCTGCCCGAACAAATCAAGGAGGGGCTGGCGCTGACGACCACGCAGTGGCGGGGCCCTGGCGACACCGTACCACTTGATGACTAGGCAGACGCATATTAATTGACGTTGTGTCATGGGTGAGCGCAGACTGATGCCCATGAACTACAACGCCGAACGTCGGCTCGAAGAGAAGCAGCGCCGTCGCGGGGAAATCCTCGACGCCGCCACGGAAGTCGCCAGTCGCAACGGCATCGACACCACCACGATGGACCAGGTCGCGCGCAAGGCGCGGCTGTCACGCGCGCTGCTGTACGTGTATTTCAAGGACAAGACCGATCTGCATTTCGGCCTGTGCGAACGCGCGATGGAGCAGCTCTACACGCGCTTTGCCGAGGCTGCCGGTCGGCATCGCAACGGGCTGGAGCGACTCGAGGCAATGGGTCGCGCGTACGTGGCTTTTTCGCAGGAATTTCCAGTGTACTTCGAGGTGCTGGCGCGCTTCGAGGCGCGTGATCCGGACGCGTTGCGCTCCGACGGCAACCTGCTCGCCTGCGTCGCAGCAGGCGACCGAGTACACCAGGTACTCACGGACGCGATCGAGGCCGGCATGGCGGACGGCTCCATTCGTGCCGACGTGGGCGACAGCAACACTGTCGCGGTGGCGCTTTGGGGTTTCCTGCACGGCGTGATCCAGCTGGTGGCGACCAAGAGTGCACTCATCGCCAACCGTGGGACCGACCCGCGCAAGCTGATGGAACAGGCCCTGAGCCTCGCCAGCATCGCGGTGGTCGGCAAGCGCCCGGATGCGTGATTTTTCGCCATATGTTTGACACCCGTCCAGTCAGTGTACACATGGTGGCCATATTGTTGCTGTCTAGCGGCCGCATGAGCGTCGCTGCGGAGTCCCTGACCCAAGTGCTCGTGGACTACCAGCGTCTTGCGGTCGAATCCAATCTCGGGCTGCGCAGCGAAGCGCTGCAGGTCCAGAGCAGTGAGGCCGCGCTCAGGGCGGCGCGCGCGCGTTTCTTCCCGGAGCTCGCGCTGACTGCGCGCTACACGTGGGCCGATGGCGGCAGAGACATCGTGTTCCCCATCGACCAGATCATCAATCCCGCGTATCAGACCTTGAACGAACTGCTCGTCGCACAGGGCGGACCGCCGCGCTTCGCGCCGCTCGAGGATCAAAGCTTCGCCCTGCAGCGACCGCGCGAGCAGGACACGCGGGTGACATTGCGACAGCCACTGTATCAACCGGCGATCCCCGCCGGTGTCGCGGCGCGCCGCTCGCAACTGAGGTCGGCGGAGGAAAGTCGCGCAGCATTCGCGCGCCGGCTGCGTCGCGACGTGACGATCGGCTACCTGCGGTACCTGCAGGCACAGCGCGCGGTCGGCATTGTGCAGGCCAGCCTTGAGCTGCTGGAGGAGAATCAACGCGTCAACGATTCGTTGTTCCGCAACGGCTCGGTCACGCAGGACCAGGTATTGCGCGCACGTGCCGAGTTGCTGACAGTTCAGCAGCAGCGCCGCGATGCGGACAACAGCACTGCGCAAGCACGCAGTTACCTCAACTTCCTGATGAATCGTCAGCTCGATACGCCGCTGGAGGACGCGGTCCACATCGACACCTCCGACGCGCCCCAGCCCGCTGCGCTGGCGGACCTGCGAGCCGCCGCCCTCGATCGTCGGCCCGAACTTCGCCAACTCGCGGCGGTGAGCGACGCAGCCAATGCTCAGGTCCGCATCGCGAAGGCCGCGCTCAAGCCTTCGCTGTCTCTGGGAGTCGATGCGGGAACTCAGGGGACGCAATATCGCCTCGGACCCGGCTACAACTTCGTCGCCGCCTCGCTTGTGCTCAGCTGGAAATTCTTCGATGGCGGAGCGAATCGCGCGGCGCTCGCGCAGTCCCGCATCACCGCACGCCAGGCACAGTTGCAACGCGAAGTGAGCGCGTTGCAGGTACAGATGGAAGTCCAGCAGGCCGCGGATCAGCTTGCGGCGACATTCGATTCTCTCGCGACCGCACAGGCGCGCGAGGAAGCGGCCACCGCGGCATTCCGCATCGCGAGTCGCAAGCGCGATGAAGGAGTGATCAACCAGGTCGAGTTCATCGATGCGCGCAGCACGCTCACCGGTGCGCAACTCAACCTCAATATCACGCGCTTCGAGCTGCTGGCACGGCGCGCGGAACTCGACTACGCGGCCGGCGTTGCGGGAGATCAGCCGTGAAGATGCGTGTGATGTTCGTTGCCGGATTATTGGTCGTGAGTGCGTGTTCGAAACCGCCCGGCGCACCTGCGCAACGCGCTACCTTCGTGCGCGTGCAGGCCGCCAGCACCGGTCCTGCGACTGCGCCGATCTCTGCGACGGGCATCGTGCTGATCAAGGACGAGATGCGGTTGTCGTTCAAGGTGAGCGGGGTAGTCCGCAGCATCGATGTGGCAGCCGGGCAGAGCGTGCGCAAGGGCCAGAAGCTTGCGGCACTCGAGCAGACGGAAATCGATGCGCAGGTCGAACAGGCGAATCAGATGGCGGAAAAGGCGAAGCGCGATCTCGCGCGCGGCGAGAATCTCTACAAGGACCAGGTAATCAGCCTGCAGCAACTCGAAGACCTGCGCACGCAGGGACGCATGGCGCAGGCGCAGCTCTCCAGCGCGCGCTTTAATCATCGCTACGCCAGCATCGTCGCACCGCGCGATGGCGTCGTGATGCGCAAGCTGGTCGAGGCACAGGAAGTCGTCCCTGCGGGCCAGCCGGTGCTCGTGATGGGCGGGCAGGATCGCGGCTATGTCGCGCGCACCACACTTTCCGATCGCGATGTTGTGCAGTTGAAGCTCGGTGACCGTGCGGAGATCCGCATGGACGCATTTCCAGAGCGAGCTTTCCCGGGCACGGTTGTGGAACTTGCGAGCGCTGCCAACGAAGGCAGCGGGCTGTTCCGCGTCGAGGTGGGTTTCGACTCGATGCAGGTGCCACTGGTCACCGGCCTGGTCGCGAAGCTGCGCCTGTATCCAGCGGCAGGCCGAACCGAGCAGCTGACCTACGTACCGATCGGAGCCGTGATCGAAGGCAATGCCGATGTCGCCAGCGTGTTCATTGCGGCTGACGGCCGCGCAAAGCGCCGCGAAGTGCGCATCGCGTTTATCGCTGCGGACGCGATAGCGCTCACGAGCGGCGTGCAGCCGGGTGAGTCCGTGATCACAAGCGGTGCGCCCTACCTCGAAGACAACGAAGCGGTCGAGATCCAGAAGTGAAGCTGCTGGAGTTCCCGATCCGGCGTTATCAGTTCACGCTGGTCGCGTTCCTGTGTCTCACAGCGCTCGGGTGGTTCGCGTTCGCCAGCATTCCGCGCGAGGAAGATCCGCACATCAAGTTTCCGGCCGTGTTCGTCACCGGCATCTATCCGGGCGCGGATCCGGTGGATCTCGAGCGCCTGTTCGCGAAGCCGATCGAGGACAAGCTCGCCGAACTCGAGCACGTGAAGAAGATCGAGACCACCGTGACCGACGGCGTGGCGCTGATCGCGATCGAGTTCGAGGCATCCGAGGATGCCGACAAGAAGTTCGACGAAGTAACGCGCGAGGTCAACGCGTTGCGTGGCCAGCTGCCACCCGAGATCCAGAAGATCGAGCTGCGCAAGATCAGTCCCGCGCTGGTCAACATCCTGCAGCTCGCGCTGGTGTCAAAGGACGCGCCGTATCGCGAGTTACAGGACTACGCGCGCGATCTCAAGGACGCGCTCAAGACAGTGGACGGCATCCGCACCTCAGAGAGCTGGGCCTATCCGGAACGCGAGCTGCGCGTGCAGATCGACCTCAAGCGCATGGCCGAGATGCGCATCACTCCGGGGAACGTAATCCAGGCGCTGCAGAGCGAGAACGCGAACATCCCGGCAGGCTTCATCGATCTGGGCACGCGCAGCTTCAGCCTTCAGGCCTCTGGCAGCTACGAGAACGTGGATCAGGTGCGCGACACCATCGTCGCCTCCTCAGGTGGAGGCGTCGTGCGCGTGCGCGACATCGCCACGGTCGACTGGGCCAGCCGGCCGCTGAGCTATGTCGGGCGATACAACGGCGAGCGTGCCGTGTTCGTCACGGCCAACCAGAAGGACAACTACAACATCATCGAAGTGCAGAAGCGCGTCGATGTCGAGCTCGACAAGTTCGCAAGCGCCTTGCCGAAGCGCATCGCGCTCGAGCGCGGCTTCTCGCAGAGTACCAATGTCGAGGCGCGCCTGAATCGCCTGTACATGGACTTCGGCATCGCGATCATGCTGGTGCTTGTCACGCTTCTGCCGCTGGGTCTGCGCGCGGCCGGCATCGTGATGATGTCGATCCCGCTGTCGCTGGCAATCGGCCTCACCGTACTGTACTTCCTCGACTATTCACTCAACCAGATCACGATCGCAGGCTTCGTGCTGTCGCTCGGGCTGCTGGTGGATGATTCGATCGTGGTGGTGGAGAACATTGCGCGGCATCTGCGCACGGGCATTTCGCGCAACGAGGCGGCGCTCGCGGGAACGAAACAGATCTTTGAAGCGATCGTCGGCTGTACCGCGACGCTGGTTTTCGCATTCCTGCCGCTGGCCGTGCTGCCCGGTTCGCCCGGCAAGTTCATCCGAGTGCTGCCCGTCACGATCATGGCGACGATCCTCGGTTCGTTGTTCGTCGCGCTGCTGTTCATTCCGTTTCTCGCGAGCAGGCTGCTCAAACCCGAGACTGACGCGCACGGCAACAAGGTGCTGCAGAAGGTGATGGCCGGCATCCACCGCTACTACAGGCCGGCGCTGCATTACTGCCTCGCGCGTCCGAAGCAGACCGTATTCGCGGCGCTGGGTGGCTCCCTTGCGCTGATCCTGCTGCTGTTCAGCGTGCTGGGCGGCAGCTTGTTCCCCAAGGCGGACACGCCGCAGTTTCTCGTTACCGTGAGCACACCGAACGGCAGCAGTCTTGCGGAGACAGATCGTGCGCTGCGCTTCGTTGAGTCGCGGCTGAAAACGCATGCCGAGGTGCGCAGCTATTTCGCCAACCTCGGCCACGGGAATCCGCAGATCTACTACAACCACATCGTGCGCAATGACTCCGCAAACTTCGCGGAGGTGTTCGTGCAACTCACCGGTTACACCACACGCGAGACGCCACGGTTCCTCGATCGGCTGCGCGGCGAGCTCGAGCGCTATCCCGGCGCGAAGATCTACGTCACCGAGTTCGTGCAGGGTTCGCCGGTGTCTTCGCCGGTCGCAGTGCGCATCGTGGGTCGGGACCTGGAGGCGATCGCCGACCTCGCGGGCAAGGTCGAGAGCGTAGTGAAAGGCACACCGGGCACGCGTGACGTCAGTAATCCGCTGCGGGTCGCGCGCACCAATCTGCGCCTGATGCCTGATTCGACCAAGGCGAGTCTGTTGGGCGTGCCGACGGTCGAGTTCGATCGCGCGGTACGCCTGTCCGTCTCTGGGATTCCCGCAGGGACGTTCAAGAACGATGACGGCGAGCAGTACAACATCGTAGTGCGCACCCCTGTGGGTGACCGCGCGGACTTCTCCGTGCTCGACGAGATCCGATTGCCCACAGTGACGGGCGCCACGCTGCCGCTGTCGCAGCTCGCGACGCTGCAGTTCGAAAAGGCCCCGAATCGCATCCAGCGCTTCAATCGCCAGCGTTCTGTGACGATCGACGCGCACGTGGTGAGCGGCTTCAACACCCGCGCCGTTACCGAGGCCGTCGTGAAGCGTCTCGACGCAATGAGTTGGCCGCGCGGCTACCACTTCGTGCTAGGTGGCGAGGCCGAAGCGAGCGCGGATGCATTCGGCGGGCTCGGGACCGCCGTGATCGTCGCGCTCTTCGGCATCTTCGCGATTTTGGTGCTGGAGTTCGGCAGCTATCGCTCGACGCTGATCGTGCTCACCGTCGTGCCACTGGGTGTGTTCGGCGGACTCATCGCATTGCTGCTGACGGGCAACGACGTTTCTTTTACCGCGAGCGTCGGCTTCGTCGCGCTCATCGGCATCGAGATCAAGAATTCGATATTGCTGGTGGATTTCACCAATCAGCTGCGCGAACAGGGGATTGGACTGGACGAGGCGATCGAGCAGGCGGGCGAGATCCGCTTCCTGCCGATCCTGCTGACGTCGGCAACCGCGATCGGAGGGCTGCTGCCACTGGCGTTGCAGAACGCCGGACTGTATTCGCCGATGTCTTGGGTGATCATCGGCGGGCTGGTGAGCTCCACATTGCTGGCGCGGTTGGTGACGCCAGTGGTTTACAAGCTGATTCCGCCGCCGGTGGAGGCGCAGCAACTTCAGCCAGAGTGAGCAAAGTGGCCTTCGAGCACGCGTGCTGACGCGCATTAAGCGGAATTAACACGGGCTTAAGCACGAAGTAATCGGCAGGGGACTAGGGTCGCCACATGAGAGCCGGACTTCCTGTCGCCGTGTTGCTGACAGCATTGGGTATCGCTGGCGCTGCCGAGCCGGGCGCGGAAAACTCGGCCGCCACGGTCACCGCGACGCCGCCCGCGCAGGCACACGTGAAGCCGCTGACTCCGCAGCAGGCCCAGCAGCGGCAGCTGCGCTGCGAAAAGCGTGCGCGGGAGCATCACATCAAGTCCGCACGACGTCAGGCCTATATCGTGGCCTGCCTGCTCCAGACCACCTGAGGGTTCAGTTACGAAACGTCTCGAACTCGCAGCGCACGATGAGGCCAGGTGAATTGTCGGTGAGCACCAGGCGCCCGCGGTGCAGCCGAACGACGGCAGCTACCAGGCTCAGTCCGAGCCCACTACTCTGCTCGAGCCCTGCACCGCCGACCGGAGCGCGCTCCAGCCTCCGAAACGGTTGCAGCACGGTGGCGCGATCGGACTCGGGAATGCCCGGGCCATCGTCAGCTACCTCGAGCACGACGCGCTGCCCGTTTTCCACCGACAGGCGCACTTCGATCGAACCCTGGCCCGGTGCGTAATTCAGCGCGTTCTCCAGCAGGTTCGCGATTGACTGCGCGAGCAGCTGCCGGCTACCCCGCACTGTGACGTTCGGCTCGCTTCGCGCCTCGAGTGTCAGACCACGCCGCTTCGCCTCGGGCGCGTACAAGTCGCGCATCTCGTCGACGAGTTGCGTGAGGTCGACTCGCTCGCGCGCCGCGAGTGGCGCACCGGCTTCCGCCTGTGCGATCTGCAAGAGCGTCACCAACGTGCGCTGCACGCGCTCGACGTCGGCGAGTGTGTCATTCAGCACGCTCCGGGAATCGGTCCGAAGATTTGGCTGACGCAGGGTTTCTTCGATCCGCATGCGCACGCGGTGCAATGGCGCGCGCAGATCATGCGCGGTGCTGTCGAACGTGGTACGCAACACGACAGTCTGCTGCTCGATGCGATCCAGCATCAGGTTGACGATGGACGAGAGCTGATCCAGCTCGTCATTGGATCCATCGTGATCCAGCCGGCGCGACAGATCTCCCGAGATGATCTTCTCGCACGCCAGCGCAACCGCGCGCACTCGGCGATTCAGCCCGCGGCTGTACCAGACACCGATGATCATGCACAGCAGCACCGTGAGTGCAATCGCCCACAGGATGGCGTTACGGAATTGTTGGACGAAGTTGCGGCTCTCCGTAATGTCGGTGCCCACCATTAGGCGTCGGCCACCATCGAGCTGCACGATCTCCGCGCGCACCGGATGATCGACGTTCTCGTTGCGCTCGCGCGCGACGATGTCGAACTCCAGCCATTCACCCGGCGCAGCATCGTCCACGGGGCGCTGCACCGGCGGCCAGCCGGACAGATTGCCCGCGATGCGTTTGAACTGAGGATCGACGAGCAGATACACGGCACCGGTACGACCCCAGCTGTCGCTGCGTCGATTCAGCGCTGCGGTGAGCGCGCCGAGCCCTTCCCCGTCGTAGTGTTCCTTCAGCCCGCGCAGATCGGTCTGGATCACGAGATCGAATTCGCGCACGAGTAGACGCTGCGTGATGAGAAAGACCGACCAGAGCAACAGGCCTGCTGCGATGGCGAAGGCCAGAACGTAGAGAATCGCGAGCCGTGTTGCGGAAGAACGCAACGCGAGTGGCAGACGCATCATCCGACGTCGTCACGCAACGTATAGCCCGCACCGCGCACGGTGCGTATCAAGGCCAGGTCGAAACCCTTGTCGACAGCTTGCCGCAATCGGGAGACGTGCACGTCGATGAGATTCGTCTGTGGATCGAAATGCAGATCCCACACACCTTCGAGCAGCATCGTCCGCGTGACCACCTGGCCCCGCCGGCGCATGAGGAACTCGAGCAGCTGGAATTCCTTCACGGTCAGCTCGATCAGCTTGCCGCCGCGATGCGCAGTGCGCGCGAGCAGATCGATCTCGAGGTCCGCTACCCTGAGGCGCGTGGTGACCTCGTTGTTGCTGCGTCGACGCAACAACGCTTCCACGCGCGCAATCAACTCGACGAACGCGAACGGCTTGGTGAGATAGTCATCGCCGCCTGCCTGCAGACCTCGCACGCGATCGTCGACTGTGCCCAGTGCGCTGAGGATGAGAACGGGCGTGTGATCATCTCGCTCACGCAGTTGCGCGATGATCGCCAGACCGTCGAGATGCGGCAGCATGCGATCGGCAATGATGAGGTCGAACTTGCCCTCGGTGGCACGGTACAGGCCATCGCGACCATCGGCTGCGTGGTCCACCGAGTAGCCAGCTTCCTTCAGGCCCTTGCTGAGATAGCGCGCAGCCTCGATGTCGTCTTCTATTAGCAGCACATGCATGGTAAACGCCTCACGGCAGTCTACTCCTGCGCGCCGCGCTCCGGGTTTAAGTCAACTTAACCTCATGCCGCCCAGGAATTCTCCAGCACCACAGCTACTGCGTGGATGGTCGCCGCGATGCGCACCGCACTCTGGATCGACTCACGGGTCGTGCCGTGCTGTCGTAACTTGCGTTCGTGCGATACCACGCACATGCCGCAGCCGTTGACGGCGGACACCACGAGCGAAAGCAGCTCGTAGTCCATCTTGTCGATGCCGTGGTTGGCCAGCACGTTCATCCGCAGACGTGCGGGCATCGCCTGGTATTCCGGATCCTCCACCAGGTGCAGGAAACGGTAGTAGATATTGTTCATGCCCATGATCGCGGCGGCGGAATGCGCCGCCGTGAGATGTGCTGCGTCGATGTGCGCCTTTGCAAGCGCCTCGATTTCGCGCGCGAACGGTGTGTTGCGCGACGCGAGGGCCGAGGCCAGCGCCAGAGTCCAGATCTGACGCTGGTCGAGACCCGGCGCTCCCTGCGTGCTGAGCACGCTGCCCAGGTTCAGTTGCAGATCGCGCGCATGCGCGGGCAGGGAACTACGGATTTCGTCGAGCGTCATGTGAACCTCAGGCAGCCTTCAGGGTATCTTCGCCGGACTTCCAATTGCAGGGGCACAGCTCGTCCGTCTGCAGTGCGTCCAGAACACGCAGCACTTCTTCGGGGCTGCGGCCGACATTCAGGTCGGTGACGTACACGAAGCGGACGACGCCTTGCGGATCGACGATGAACGTCGCGCGCTGCGCCACGCCGGCTTCCGGATCGAGAATGCCGAGCGCCGTGGTGAGCTCGCGCTTGATGTCCGCCAGCATGGGGAATGGCAGATTGCGCAACTCTTCCCTGTCCTTGCGCCAGGCAAGGTGCACGAACTCGCTGTCGGTGCTTGCGCCGAGGACCTTCGCGTCACGCGCCTCGAACTCCTTGTTGAGCTTGCCGAAGGCCGCGATTTCCGTCGGACAAACGAAGGTAAAATCCTTCGGCCAGAAGAACACGACCTGCCACTTGCCGGCATTGGTCTGGCTGTCGAAAGGCTTGAAGGCCGTTGCGAGATCATTGGAGACGACGCCAGTGAGGGCGAATTGGGGAAACTTCTGACCGATACTGAGCATTGCGCAAACTCCTTGAGGACAATCATTGGTAGGGGTTGCGAACAAGTGTGGGGCCAGGTGCAAGATTATTCCAATCGATTGATGTCTTGTTTTTGATAGATTTCATCTATGGTGAAACTGAAGCTCAGGGACCTAAGTTACCTCGTAGCCGTTGCCGAAACCCGGCACTTCGGCCAGGCGGCCGCACGCTGTTTTGTCAGCCAGCCCACACTCTCGGCGCAACTCAAGAAGCTCGAGGAATCCCTTGGCGTGCAGCTGATCGAGCGCCAGCCGCGGCGGATATCGCTTACCGAAGCCGGCGCGGCCGTCGTGCAACGGGCGCGACGGATCCTGGAAGACAGCGATGCCATCGTGACGCTCGCTCAGCAGCAGTCCGATCCGCTCGGCGGTCGGCTGCGCCTCGCCATGCTCCCGACCATCGGACCATATCTGCTGCCCATCGTCGCGCCGCGCATCCGCAAGCACTTGCCGCATCTGGAGCTGCTGCTGTACGAGTACACGACCAATCGGCTTCTGGAGAAACTGCATCAGGGCGAGATCGACGCCGGCGTACTGGCACTGCCCGTGGATACCGACGGGCTGCAGCTGCGCAAGCTGTACGACGAAGCGTTCGTCGTGGCACTGCCGTCGCAGCACCGCCTCGCGGGGCGCAGCACGCTGCGCACTGAAGACCTCAGCGATGAATCGCTGTTGCTGCTCGAAGACGGGCATTGTCTGCGCGACCAGGCGCTCGCGGTCTGCGGGCACAGCGTCGGGGAGAAACAGGATTTCCGCGCCACCTCGCTCGAGACCCTGCGACAGATGGTCGCGTCGGGCAGCGGCGTGACGCTGCTGCCGGAGTTCGCCAGTCGCGGCGCGTATGGGGCGGCGCGTGGCATCGTCACCGTGCCATTCGCGAAGCCGGTACCGGTACGCAGGATCGGTGTCATCTGGCGGCGTAGCAGCGCGCGCATTGCGGCAATCCAGGCCGTCGGCGCAGTCATCGCCGAAGCCGCATCGAAGCAGCTGCGAGCGGCGTGAAGTATCACGACGCCGGAGTGTCCGTGTACGACCGGCTCGTCTGGCCCGAAGGCGCCGTGGAGCGGCTGCTCGTATCCGGCGAACGTCGGCGCGAACTCATCGCTTACCTCGGCGAGGGGGAGTACGCCGAGCTCGTGCCGCTGGCGATCCGCGCGGCGGCGGCGCGCAAGGACCCCGCGCTCAGCGTGCATCTCGTGCCCGGCATCATGGGCTCGCAGCTCGGCATGCGGCGCGCTGCGCCGCTGCCGATCAATCTGCTGTGGATCGATCCGACGGATTTTCATTCGGGTGGGCTCACGGCGTTGCGCCTGCCCGACGACAAGATCGAGTCGCTCGGCTGCATTCTGTACACGTATCTGCGCCTGAAGTTGTCGTTGCAGGCCGCTGGCCTCAACGTCCGCAACTTCGATTACGACTGGCGCCGCGGCATCGACGAGCTGGGCGCCGCGCTGGCGCAGCGGCTGGCGAAGGATCCCGCTCCACGCCTGGCCATCGTCGCCCACAGCATGGGCGGCTTGCTCGGGCGCGTTGCACTCACGGATCGGCGTCTGCGCGAAACACAGCGCGTCAAGTCGCTCGTCACGCTCGGCTCTCCGCACCGCGGTTCGTATGCCCCGGTGCAGGCGCTACGCGGCACCTATGGAACGGTTCGACGCATGGCGCAGCTTGATCCACTGCACAGTCCGGAACAACTCGCGCACGAGATCTTCGCCAGCTTTCCATCGCTGTACGACATGTTGCCAGATCCGGCCTTGCTCGACCTGTTCGATCCGGCGAGCTGGCCTGGCGGTACGCCCGGCCCGCGTCACGAGCTGCTGCGCGACGCGCAACGCCGACGCACACAGCTGGCGCAGATGGACGAGCGCGTGCGCGCGATCGTCGGCGTGGGGCGCGACACGGTGACGGACATCGAGCGTGATGCCGATCAATTCCGCTACCAGGTCACGCGCAATGGTGATGGCACCGTACCCGCAGAGCTCGCGCAGGCTGGCACGGACGCCACGTGGTACGCGCGCGTTGCACACAGCGAACTGCCGCGCGATGCCGATATCGCCGCAAGCGTGGTCGAGCTGCTGCGCGACGATCGGTGCAGCCGACTGCCGACACGCTACGCGCCGGACATGCAGACACTCGGCAGCATCACCGATACGCAACTGCGCCAGCAGTTCACCAGCAAGCTCAACTGGCCGCACATGAGCGCCGACGAACGTCGCCGCTTCCTGGATTCGCTCAATGATCCGCTACCGCTGTTGCGATGACGACGCAGCGACCCATCGCCCTGGTGTGGTTCCGCCAGGACCTGCGACTCGCGGACAATCCCTCGCTGCGCGCTGCGCTCGCGAGCGGCGCCAGCATCGTACCGGTGTACGTGTGGGCGCCAGGGGATGAAGGGGAGTGGGGAGCGGGCGCCGCATCGCGCTGGTGGGTGCACCATTCGCTTACCGCGCTTGATGTTTCGCTGCGTGCGCTCGGCTCGAGATTGGTACTGCGCAGGGGATCCGCGCTAAAGGTGCTGCCCGAACTGGCAGCGAACATCGGCGCGAGTGCCCTGTTCTGGAATCGTCGCTACGAACCTGCGGCGATCGAAATCGGCACGCAACTGAAGTCAACGCTGCGCGAACGTGGCGTCACTGTGCACAGCTGCAAAAGCGCGTTGCTCGCCGAGCCTTGGGAGATCAGGACTGGCAGCGGCGGCAGCTATCGCTTGTTCACGCCGTATCGCAATACTTTTCTGAAGCAGATCGATCCGCCGCTGCCGCAGTCGGCGCCGAGCCAACTGCCCGCGCCGCCGAAGTGGCCCGCCTCGCTCGAGCTCGCGTCACTCGAGTTGCTGCCGGGTATTGCCTGGGACAAGGGTCTCGCGGACAGCTGGACACCCGGTGAAGCCGGGGCGCAGATGCGCCTTCGCGAGCTGCCGCAACGGCTCCCCGCGTATCGGGATGCGCGCGATGTCCCTGCAACACCCGGCACCTCGCGACTATCGCCGCACTTGCACTTCGGTGAAGTGTCGCCCGCGCAGGTGTGGCACGCCGTCGGATCGGCGGAGCAGGCGCGCGGGTTGCCGCGCAGCGAATGGCGCCACAGCAAGTTTCTCGCCGAGCTCATCTGGCGCGAGTTCGCGGCGCAGGCGCTGTATCACGCCCCGACCTTGCCGACGCAGCCATTCCAGGCGCAGTTTGCAAAACTAAAGTGGCGCGAATCGCCCGACGACCTGGGCGCGTGGCAGCAAGGACGCACCGGTGTTGATATCGTCGATGCCGGCATGCGCGAATTGTGGGAAACCGGCTGGATGCACAATCGCATGCGCATGATCTGCGCTTCGTTCCTCGTCAAGAATCTACTGGTGCCCTGGCAACACGGCGCACGTTGGTTCTGGGACACGCTGGTCGACGCGGATCTCGCGAACAATTCGCTCAACTGGCAATGGATCGCCGGCAGCGGGCCGGACGCTGCGCCATGGTTCCGGGTGTTCAATCCTCTGCGTCAGGCCGAGCGGTTCGATCCCGATGGAGCCTATCAGGCGCGCTGGACACGCCGGGCGGCCGCGTTGCTGCCACCTTTCGATGCCGAACGCTCGCGCACCGGGGCACTGGAAGCGTATCGTGAGC
>JBDSRN010000147.1:0-16327 GCA_039929265.1 Steroidobacteraceae bacterium
CATCCGAGGCGCGGCAGCAGCGTGAGCACGCCGGTTGCCGCGAGGCGCCCCGCGGGCTGCACGATGTCGAGCTGACTGATTTGGATCTTGCTGTCGCTGCCCGCAACGCGTAGCTGGATGTCGGCGGGGCGCTTCGGCGGACCGAGCGTGATCCTGCCACTGGCAAGATAGGCTTTTGGACTGCCGTCGAAATCCAGAACGCCCCGCGAATGCAGCACCTGGCCCACTAGATCGGCGGGGATCACGACATCGCGCCAGTCGATGTTCAGCCTGGCGGTCACCGGCTCGCGTGCAAGCTGCACGGCACCGCGCGCCTGCAATTGACCTCGGCTGCCGAGGATCTTCAGCAACGCATCCACGTTCAACTGCTCGCCCTCGTGCGCGAAGCCGAAGCTTTCGATCTGCAGCGTCGTATCGTTGAGCACGATTGTGCCTGCGGTGTTGCCGCGCGTAGCAGTACCGCTGCCCTGAAGATGCGCGCCGAGCTTGCGCAGGTTCGAGTCGGGCAGCAGACCGTTACGCGGATCGAACTCAGGCAGCTTGAGCGTGAAGCGCCAGGGAAATTGCGGCCGCTGTTCCAGCTCGGCTTCCAAAGTCGCAGTCACCGGCGCGGAGAGCAGCAGGTCCAGCTTCGCCAGCGCGCCGCGCGCATCCGCATCGAAACGACCCGCGTACTCGCGCCCGCCGGCGCGCCAGCGGAAGCGCCCTTTGCCCCTTCCCTCGAAGAACTCGCGCTGGTTCACCTGCGCGGCGAAGTGCAGCTCGCCCTGCGGTGATTGCACATCGAGCTGGCGCACTTCGATGCCGCCATCGGTCCAGGTCGCTGCGAGCAGCGCCGTGCTTACTTCGACGAGCGGCTCGCCGTCGCGCGACACGCGCGCATCGCTCAGCGTGAGTTGCTCGAGGAGGATGTCGAATGGCGGCTCGAGGCTGAAGGGCTGGTTGTCTACTTCCCGCTTCGTCGGTTCGCGCAGCGCGAGGCGGACGCGCTGCACGTCGAGTGATTCGACGCGCAGCACGAAGCGCAGCAACGCCAACGCGCGCAAGTCCAGGCGGACGCGTGCCGCAGTGAAATCCACGCCGCTTGCAGCGTCGCGATAGCGTACATCGCGCAGCTCAAGCGGACCTGCGAGCGTGCCACTGCTCGACCCGAGTGCGAGCTTGTCGCCGAGGGCGCCCTGCACACGCTGCAAAGTCCAGTGCGCACCGGAGGTAGTGTTGATGGTCCAGAACAGCAGCGCCACGATCAGCAGGACCAGCGCGAGCACCGACGCCGTAATCCACTGGGGCCAGCGCAGCCTCACAGGTCCGGGCCTATCATGATGTGGAAGCGCAGGCCGGCATCGTCGAATTCGGTGCTCACCGGCACGGCGAAATCCACGCGCACTACCCCGACCGGCGATTTCCAGCGCAACCCGATACCGGCACCGACGTTCGCATCGGGCGAGGAGTTGTACGCGTCCCCTGCATCGACGAATACCGCGGCGCCCCAGCGCGGCAGGAAATAGTGCTCGATCTCGCCGCTGATGGCTATGAGATGGCGACCGCCGATCACGCCTTCGATCGTGTCGGGCGGTCCAGGCTCGGGATTCGGTACGATGCGACGTTCGCCGATCTGTTGATAATCGAACCCGCGCACCGAACGATCCCCGCCGGCGAAGAAACGCAGATCCGGCGGCAACGCTTCGAAGTCGCTTGCGGCAAGCGCACCGAGCGAGGCGCGCAGGATGAAGCGCGACTTCGAACCCGCTGGCCGCACCCATTTCGCATCGGCCCGCACGGATGCGAGGCTGGTGTCCGACAGCAGCTGCTCTGCCGCGAGTCGCGCGCTGTACGTGACCGAGACGCCGTGTGAAGGGAACATCAGGTCGTCGGCACGCTTGCGCGCCAGCAGCATCTCTGCGTACAGCAGGCTCGAGTTGTGGGGTTCATAGGCGACGGTGAAATCGCCATTCAGATACTGCAGGCCGAGTGTGCGCGAATGACCGTGCCAGCGATCGCGCACCTCGTTCGCCGACAGACGCATCAGGCGCGAACGGGAGGAGTCCGTCGTCTCGTCGCGATAGCCCGCCGCGAAGTTGAAGCTCTTGAGCTGTCGGCCAGGCACCGGGATGCGGTAGTAGGTGCCGATCGCCTGCAGGCGCGCGGAATAATCGATCTCGCCGCCGGCCTTGTGGCCGCGCGAATTGATCCAGCGCCGCTGGACCCCGAAGCCCGCGCCGGGTCCGGAGTCCGTGCTCAGGTAAGCGTTGGCGGTGTAGATGGTGCGCTTGGCCGGCACGAGCAGCACATCGACCGGCACGTGCCCGTCCGCGCGCTTCTCGAGCTCCGGCTGCACCGATACGGAGGTGAAATAGTCCGCATCCACGAGACGCTGCTGCAGTGCGAGCAGTTCCTCGACGTCGTAGTACGCATCGGGCCGCCACGGCAGGTAACCCTGCAGGAACTCTTCCGGGAACTGTGCTGCGGCGAAGTGCACTGCGCCGATTCGATAGCGCTCGCCGCTGTTCCAGCTCACGTCCAGGTCCGCGCTGCGTGCGGCGCGCGTGACTTCGACGCGGTGCCGGTCGAGCTGCGCATCGAAGTAACCCGCCCCCTGCAGCACCGCCGTGACATTCGCTTTGCTCGCCTCGTACGGACCATGCTCGAGCGGCGCGCCCACCTTCGGCACGAACGCGCGCAGCGCAGACGCCACGGGCCCGAACTGCGAGCCGGGACCGTTCACGGTAACACTCGCAGCACGGATCATTACGCGCTCGCCAGGAGTCACCTTGTAGATGGCGCGATATTGCCCGTCAGCTTGCGCGAGGTCCGACTCGACCTGCGCGTCGTAGTAGCCGTAGGGCTCGAGCGCCTTGCGAATCTGTTCCCGGCCGCGCTCCACGAGACGACCCAGCTGCGTCGCCGAGACCTCGCGCTCGAGGAACTGCTGCAGCTCCATGTTGTCGCGCGCCGCATCAGCCTGCTCGCCGCTCAGCCCTTCGATCTCGATGCTCACTCGCGGCGTGGCGGCCAGCGTCGCCAACGGCAGCAGCAGCGCAAAAAAGAAGGTCGGGAAGCGCATGCTGCATTCTTACGGGAAGCGGGCAGCGAGGGAAATAGGACACGGGGTGGAGTAAACTAGCGGCCCCGCTTTTCCTGCAGCGTGTGTGATGAAGCTAGACGAATTGATTGCAATCGACGACCGTACGCGCGCAGAAGTTGCCTGTAGTGGACATCTGGATGTGGCGGCTGAGCCGTTCGAAGGGGCCCGCGCGCAAGTATTTCCACCGCGACACGCGCAAGCCCACCGTTGCCGAAACGGTTGCGTTCTACCGCGAGCGCAAGATCGGCCTCGTGATGTTCAGGGTGTAAACCGAGTTCGAAATGGGCGTACGCCGCATGCCGTACCAGGATGTGATCGATGCCGGTGCGGCGCGGGGTATCGTATCGACATGCATGCGCAGGGTTCCAAAAGCCGCGTCAAGTAATTGCGTTTCGTAGCCGTCATCGTTGTCGCCGGGTTGCTGCAGGCCTGCGGAGGCAAACCTGCGCAGAAACCCGCGGTGCCCGCGCCGGCTGAAGTCATCGGAGCCGAAGCACGCTTCGAGCGCACTGACTGGTCCCGCATCGACGGTTGGGTCGCGGACGAGGTCGAGCAGGCGTGGGGCGCTTTCGTTGCCGGTTGCGGCGCGCTGCGCGCGCGCCCGGACTGGAAAAATGTCTGCGATTTAGCGCGTCAGCCTGGCGCACGCAGTGCCGATGCGCGACGCTTCTTCGAAACGCAGTTCGATGCGTACCGCATCTCGTACGGTGATGCCAACGGTCGACCGAAGGACACGGGCCTCATCACCGCGTACTACGAACCCGTGTTGCGCGGCGCGCGTACACCGGGCGGTGCGTTCAAGGTGCCGCTGTACGGCGTCCCGGATGACCTGCTGATCGTGGATCTGGGTGAACTCTACCCCGCATTGAAAGGCGAGCGCGTGCGCGGGCGTCTGCAGGGCAAGCGCGTCGTACCGTACTACGAACGCGGCGCGCTGGAGACCAATGCCGCGCTCAAGGGGAAGGAACTCGTATGGGTGGACGATGCCGTCGATGCGTTCTTCCTGCAGATACAGGGCTCGGGTCGCGTGCTGCTTCCCAATGGGCAGAGTATTCGTCTCGCGTATGCGGATGTGAACGGTCAGCCGTATCGGTCCATCGGCCGCTATCTTGCGGATCGTGGCTACCTGCCGCTGGAGCAGACCTCCGCCAGCTCGATACGCGACTGGCTGGCGGCGCATCCGGAGCGCAGTGCCGAAGTGTTCAACGCGAATCCGAGCGTGGTGTTCTTCCGCGAGGAGAGGATCGTGGATGCGTCGATCGGGCCGAAAGGTGCGCTCGGCGTCCCGCTTACCGCAGGTCGCTCGATCGCGATAGATCCGCGCCAGTTGCCGCTTGGGGCACCAGTTTTCCTGTCGACCACTGCGCCGGGCAGCACCACGCCGCTGATGCGGCTCACACTCGCGCAGGACACGGGTGGCGCGATACGCGGGCCCGTGCGCGCGGATCTGTTCTGGGGCCTGGGTCACGAGGCCGGCATGCAGGCCGGCAACATGAAACAGGAAGGTCGTCTCTGGCTGCTGTGGCCGAAGGGCCGGACGCCACCACCCGCGACGGTTGCGACGCCCGGCCCGACCACACGTTGATCAGTTGCGGCGTCGATCGATGCGACGCTCGATCCGGTTGCCGCGACGATCGAGATGGTTCTCGATCCGGTTGCCGCGACGATCGAGACGCCTGGCGCGATTGTCGTGACCATTGTCCGCAGCGCGCTCCGCACGTCGATCCAGTCGGTCATTGACGCGCTCGCCACGATTGTCGAGACGTTCATTGATCCGTTCGCCGCGGTTGTCGAGCCGCTCGTTGATGCGTTCGCCGCGATCGGCGGCAAAACCAGGCGCGGTTACCGCCAGCATCAGAGCGCCGGTCAGCAGCATCTTCGTGAGTTTCGAGGCCATGTCAGCTCCTTGAGTTGGTTCGTCCCTGGTGAGAGCGCACGAGCGTGTCAACGGTTGACGAGGCGACATCACGGGTAGACTGCTACCCGATGCAGAGGGATGCGCGACGATACGCCGGACTGGCGGCGCTGCTGCCGTTTCATCGGTCGATTGGCATCAGGAAGCACGGTGCTGATTGCACACAACATCCATCTGGCACCGCGGGTGGAGAACATCGAAACCGGTACGCCGATCCGCCTGCACTGCCAGTACGTCCGGAACGAACGCGGCGTGTGATGCTGGACTCACCGCGATCCTGCCGGGCAATATGGCCGGATACATTGAATACGGCTCGCCGCTATCAGTGAGCCTGGCTGTCGCTCTGACTGACACCATTGCGGCGCGCGTCTTCATCCTCTTCGATGAGCTGCGAGCTCAGTGCGCTGGGGCCACGATCCGAACCGTCGGGATCGACCGTTCCGGCGCGATAGTCCTCGCCGCCGGTGTCACCGATGATCTCTTCGTTTGCGCGCTGCATGATCTCGAGGTCCGCGAGATCGCCATCCGAACCCGTGTCCAGCTCGAGCGTGGACTCGTCAGGCGTTGAGCTGGGAATGCCGTCGTAGTCTGCCATATCAAGTTCATCGTCGTCTTCGGGATCCGCGGCATCGAGCTTGCCATCGTAGTTGCGAGCGGTCCAGGTCTGGGTCTGCGCCTGCGACGGAATGGGTTTCTGGTTCGCCATGTTGGGTCTCCGGTTGCTTGACTACAGACTGCGCGCGGTGCCAGCGGGAGAAGGTCAGTCGGCAGAACGCATCGCTGTCGGTGTACCCCTACGCGCTCAGAAAGCCTCGTGCCAGGTTCTGTCGCACGACAACGACTGAAGAGGATGACATGGATGACAACTTCAGCCAACGTCGTCTACTGCAGCCTTCCGCTGCGCTCGCCGCACTGAACGGCTGACTAGATCAGGAAGCCAAGGTCCTTCGTCGCGAAGTTGTCGATGCTCGGAGCGACCTGCGACAACTGAGCGTCGGTGACGCCGAACCACTTCGCGAGCGTCGCAGCATACTGGTCCGACGAAGTCGTCGGGATCATGCGTCCTGCGCTCACGTCGTTGATGCCGCCGATCTGCAGCAGCGGATAGCTGCCGTAGAACTCGCGACCTTTTACCGCATCGCCGACGGCGAGCTGGATGCCACCCCATCCGTGATCCGAGCCATCCCCATTCGAGGTCAGTGTGCGGCCGAAATCGGATTGCGTAAACGCCACTACCCGATCCGATATGCCCATCTGCACGGTGGCGTCGTGGAACGCTTTCAAGGCCTTGGAGATGCCGGCGTACAGATTGGGCTGGTCGTCGAGCTGGTCGTCATGGGTGTCGAAACCGCCGAGCGAGATGAAGAAGATCTGCCGTGTCATGGTCAGGCGGTCGCGCACATCGATCATGCGCGCCACCGTCAGGAGCTGACGCGAGAGTGAGGCGAGTGATGGGTTGGTCGACGCCGTTTCGAACAGCGGGGCGAGCGTGGGGCGCGCCGACATGATCGCCGTGTTCACGGAGTCGGCATAGCGCACTGCGCGTTGTTGCGTGGCCGCGAAGGCGCGCTCATAGACGTCGCTGTAGTCGGTCATCGCGAGCGTCTCGAAAGCATTGCGGCGGGCGAGGTTGATGCCCGTCGTGCCGAAGCCGGTGAACGTCTGTGCACCCGTGGCGCCCATCGTATATGGCACCGCGATCGAGCCGGCCTGGAAGAGCGTCTGACCCGCGAGCGAGATGTTGGTCGCGAGCTGCTGCCCCGCCGTCTGCGACGCCAGTACGTCTGCGACGCGACCCGCCCAGCCGGTCTTGGATAATGAGCGGCCCTTGAGACTGTGCCACTGGTCCTGCTGATCGTTGTGTGAAAAAAGCTGCGGTGGCAGCGGGACTGAACCTGCCTGGTATTGCGCCTTCGTGATCGGCGCGATCAGAGGTCCGATGTTCGGCATCACGGCACAGCGATTGGATTCGAACAGGCCTTGCAGTTCCGCCATCGATGGATGAAATCCGTACTGCGCTGCGCCAGGTGTCAGCGGATTGATCGGCAACAACGCAGCTTGATCCACAGCCAGATTCTGCCGCGAAGTCTTGTACACGTTGTACTCGGCCGTACTGCGCGGAACGACCATGTTCCAGGAGTCATTGCCGCCGAACAGGAACAGGCACACGAGCGCCTTGTAGTCGGTGAGCGTGTTGACCGACGCCACCTGCGCCATGACGCTGCCCGGTGCCCGACCGAAGGCATAGGCCAGACCACCTGCAGTGGCAGCGCGCAGGAAGCGACGTCGATTGTGATCCATGGTGTGGCTCCTGCTTCAGCGCTGGTATGCAAATTCGGGCGAAGAAACGACCAGATACAACGCTTCGGCCACGCGCTGGTTGGTGGTCGCTGCGCCCACGCGTGCAACCTGCGCCTCGGCCTGCGCCTGCAATACGGGCGAAACCTGTCCCGCGAGCAGGCGCTCGCCGATGCGTTTGACGAGCGCGGCGGGATCGGCGGCGAGGGTGATGTCTGCGCTGGTGTCGATGACGATGGTGTCAGCCGTGTTGGTGGCGCACCCGCTGATCGGCGACTGGTTGCGACAGAACGACTGCTGGTAGAAATAGTTCGTGACCAGGGTGTTTACGTACTCCGTGGCGATCTGCAGCTCAGGTGCGCTGAGCCCGCGAGTGCTGATTTCACCTGCGGGGGCGTACGTCGGGCTGAAGAAATTGAACACTGAGCCCGACTGCAGCGGACCCTGGCCGAATGTGTTGGAGGGATTGGCGAACACGTAGCGTCCGCTCGCCGCCTTGCCGCCATATTCGCGCCAGAACTGCGTGAGACGCAGCAGCGGCTCTTTCATCTTGCCCTGCGTGTCGGCCCCGGTAGTCCCTGCGGCGATCGGCGTGCGCGCTTCGGTGTCCAGGAGGATGGCCCTGACCACGGCGCCGAGATTGCCGCGCCGGCCGCTGCCGTCGTTCTCGAACTTTGCGCTGATGCGTCCGATGTACGCGGGCGAAGGATTGCTGGTAACGAGCCGCTGGATCAGCGAACGGGAGATGAATGGCGCAACGTTCGGGTGGCCAACGACGTTATCGAGTGCGTCCTGCAGATCCTTGACGGGCGCCTGTCCCGCGGGAATGAGCGCGAGCGCGGCACCCGGATAGCTGAGCACCTGCTTTGTTCCGCCTTCGTGCTGATCGGGGAAGGCCTGCATCGGCAGGATCTGGTTGTTCACCGGTGTGAGCGTCTGGCGCGCCTGCGCAAACGCCGTGCAGGTGCTGCATGCCCAGCGCCAACCGGTGTACACGCGGGCGAAGCCCTCGACGACGGCCTGATCATAGGTGGGAAGCGACTGGCCGCCCGCGTCGAGCTTGCTACTGCCGTCGGCATTGAGCTGTACGAGACCAATGGTAAACAGCTGCATCAACTCGCGCGCGTAGTTTTCATCTGGCCGGATGCTCGCGGTGGCGTTGGCTTTCTGGTTCCCGAGCATCGACAGGTACACCCCCATAGCCGGATGCAACGTAACGTCCTGGATGAGCGTCCGGAAATCCCCGAAGGCGTTGCGCGCGAGCATGTCGTAGTAATCGGCGGTGGAGAACACGTTGTTCACCAGCGCGCCGGTCTGCGACACCACCATGATTTCCGAGAGCGCGAACGCGACGCGTTGCCGCAGCTGATCGGGGCCCGCGATGGCGTTGCGGAACCATGCATCGACGCGATCGGCGTTGACGCTGCCCGCCATCGTGGACGGGCTTGCGAGCGCCGCGTACGCCGTCGTCACCAGTGGCAGTTCAAGCGATGCGGGCACGGCCAGCTGTGCGTCGATCCATGGCCCGTAGCCCTGCGCGATCACTTTGTCGGCTTCGGCGAGGGTGGCGCCGAAAGTCGCCTGGTTCAGGAAGCGATAGGCCTCTGCTCGGGTGATCGCAGGAGCGGTCGGCGCGGGCGCGGGCGCGGGCGCGGGAGCGGGAGCGGGCGCGGTGCTGTCAGTGGTCGCACCGCCGCCAGAATCGCCACCACCGCCGCAGGCCGTCAACATAAAGCCGAAGCAAAAAATACCGGCCGACGCCAGGCCCCGCATGGAAGTGAACTTCTGCATGGCTCCCCCCGACAACACTGCCTTCGCGCTACTGACAACGCGCGGAGCCCATTCCGGTTGACCGGTAACGCTTCAAGCAGATGAATATGTTAGGGTTTGCGCCCCATGAGCCGCGGCAAAAATCCGAAGCGCAAATCGGCGAAAACCAGCGCACCGCGACAGCGGCAAATACTTGCGCCACTGAACATCCTGATCCTTGCCGCGGGTCAGGGCAAGCGCATGAATTCAGCCGTTCCGAAGGTCCTCCAGCCGCTGGCTGGCCGGCCGTTGCTTGGCCATGTGCTGCTCGCGGCGGCCGGTCTTGCGCCTTCTCAAGTGGTGATCGTCCACGGTCACGGCGCGGAGGCCGTGCGCGAGGCTTTCGACACGGCATTGGTGAAGTGGGCGTTGCAATCTCCGCAACTGGGCACCGGCCATGCGGTGATGCAGGGTATGCCGCACATCGAGAACGACGCGCTGGTACTGATCCTGTACGGCGACGTGCCGCTCGTGCGCGAGCGGACGCTCGTGCAACTCGTCGGACTCGCGGGTCCGCGCGCACTGAGCCTGCTCACCGTGAAATTGCCGGATCCGCATGGCTATGGCCGTGTGCTGCGCGACAAGCGCGGTCAGGTGAGGCGCATCGTCGAGCAGCGCGATGCGAGCCCGGGCGAGTTGCGCGTGAACGAATGCAATACTGGAGTGATGTGCGTGCCCGCGGGCCTGCTGCGCAAGTGGCTGGCGAAGCTGCGCAATGACAACGCGCAGGGCGAGTACTACCTCACCGACATTATCGCGCTCGCGGTGCGCGACAAAGTGCAGGTCATGCCATTGATCGCAGAGGAAGCGAGCGAAGTGCTCGGCATCAACGATCGCGCGCAGCTCGCGCAAGCCGAGGCTGCGTACCGGCTGCAACGTTGCCGCGAGCTCATGAGCGCTGGCGCCACGCTGGTCGACCCGTCGCGCTGTGACGTGCGCGGCGTGGTCGATGTCGGTCGCGATGTGTTCATCGACGTGAATGTCGTGTTCGAGGGGCGCGTCACCCTGGGTGATCGAGTGCGCATCGGGCCCAACTGCGTGCTGCGCGATATCGACATCGGCGCCGACACGCAAGTGTTCGCCAATAGCCTGCTCGAGCAGTCGCTAGTCGGACGTGATTGCCGCATCGGCCCGTTCGCGCGTCTGCGTCCGGGTGCAAAACTTGCCGACGAGGTGCACATCGGCAACTTCGTGGAAGTGAAGAACAGCGATGTAGGCAAGGGCAGCAAGGCCAATCACCTCGCGTACATCGGCGATGCCACCATCGGCGCGGGTGTGAACGTGGGCGCCGGCACCATCACGTGCAATTACGACGGGGCCAACAAGCATCGCACAGTGATCGGCGACGGGGTGTTCGTGGGCTCCGGCTCGATGCTGGTCGCGCCGGTCACCCTGGGCGCACAAGCCACCATCGGGGCGGGCTCGACCATCACGCGCGAGGCGCCGGCCGGCCGGCTCACCCTGGAACGCGCGCAGCAGATCACCGTCGAAAACTGGAGCCGTCCCGTCAAGGTGCGCTGAGAGTGCCTTCACAGATTGGCCGCAGGAAAAACGGCCGCGATCCCGATCAGGCACACTAATGGGCAGGAAACCACGAACGGACCGGAGCCCTAGAAAATGTGCGGAATCGTAGGAGCGGTAGCAGGGCGTAACATCGTCCCGGTGCTCATGGAGGGTCTGCGGCGACTCGAGTATCGAGGCTACGACTCTGCGGGCCTCGCGGTGTTGAACGGCACAGGCCACCTGGCCAGAGTGCGCACGGTTGGCAAGGTGAAAATGCTGCAAGCCGCGCTGGCCACGCAGCCTACCCACGGCAATCTCGGTATCGCGCACACGCGCTGGGCAACGCATGGCGTGCCGAGCGAACGCAATGCCCATCCGCACATCTCGCACGACGGTCTCGCGATCGTCCACAACGGCATCATCGAGAATTACGAGGAGCTGCGGGACGACCTCCTGCGTCACGGTTACAAGTTCAGTTCCGAGACGGACACCGAAGTCATCGCGCACCGCATCCATCACCACATCGGCAGGGTCGGTGATCTGTTCAAGGCCGTGCGCGCCACCGTCGCTGAACTCGACGGCGCTTACGCGCTCGCCGTGTTGAGTGAACACGAGCCCGATCGCATCGTGCTCGCGCGCATGGGGTGCCCCGTGGTCATCGGTCTCGGCGAAGATGAAAATTTCGTTGCATCTGACGTGGCTGCGCTCCTGCCTGTCACGCGGCGTTTCATGTTCCTGGAGGAAGGCGATATCGCGGAGATCCGGCGCGCCAGCGTGCGGGTCATTGACGGCGAGGGCAATCTCGTCGAGCGCCCGATCAAGGAAAGCGAGCTCTCCGCGGAAGCCGCCGAGAAAGGCCAGTACCGGCACTTCATGCTCAAGGAGATCCACGAGCAGCCGCGCGCGCTCGCGAACACGCTGCAGGAGCGAGTTGCCAACGGACGTCTGCTCGAAGCGGCGTTCGGTCCGGATGCGGGCGCGGTGTTCCGCGCGACCCGTCACGTGCGGATCGTCGCCTGCGGCACGAGCTATCACGCAGGCGTCGTCGCCGGCTATTTCATCGAGCAGATCTGCAAACTGCCCTGCACCGTCGAGATCGCCAGCGAGTATCGCTACCGCAACCCGGTCGTACCCGAGAATTCACTGTTCGTAACCGTATCGCAGTCCGGCGAGACGGCGGACACCCTGGCCGCGTTGCGGCTCGCGAAGCAGGGCGGTTATCTCGCCTCGCTGTCCATCTGCAACGTGCCGGAGAGTTCCCTGGTACGCGAATCGGACCTGGTGATGCTCACGCGCGCCGGGCCCGAGATCGGTGTCGCCTCGACGAAAGCCTTCACGACTCAGCTCGTTGCGCTGAACATGCTGGTGATTGCACTCGCCAAGAATCACGGCGCGGATGCCGAGCGCGAACGCGGCCTCGTAACGCGCCTTGTCGAGCTCCCCGCGATACTCGAAAAAACCTTGGCGCTCGACCCGATTCTGCACAAGCTCGCCCTGCGCTTCGCGGACAAACGCCACGCGCTGTTCCTGGGGCGCGGCGCGCTGCACCCGATCGCCATGGAGGGCGCGCTCAAGCTCAAGGAAATTTCCTACATCCATGCCGAAGCTTATGCGGCGGGCGAACTCAAGCACGGACCGCTCGCGCTGGTGGATGCGGACATGCCCGTGATCGCCGTGGCCCCGAACAACGACCTGCTGGAAAAGCTGAAGTCCAACCTGATGGAGGTTCGGGCACGCGGCGGTGAGCTGTACGTGTTCGCCGACCCGGAGTCCGGGATCGAGTCCAGCGACGGAGTGCACGTCATCCAGATGCCCCGGCACGTGAGCTATTTTCAAGCGCCTGTGGTGTATACCCTGCCCTTGCAGCTTCTGGCTTACCACGTTGCCATCCTCAAGGGCACCGACGTGGACCAGCCGCGCAACCTCGCCAAGAGCGTTACAGTCGAATAGCGGGGGTAATCCCCTCCTATCGTCTGCGGCCGTCCGCTCTGTTAGCCTCCTTCACCTGCCCGTTCCCAGGGGGACGTGCGTTGGCTGGAAAAACTCAAGGAGCTATGAAGATGTTCAAGAAATCATTGTGGGTAGCCACGCTTGCCGCGCTGGTCGTGGTTGCGGGCTGCGCCGGGCAGAAAGAACCGGCAGAAAAGGCGCTGGCGTCGGTCGAGAGCTCGCTCGCCGAGGTCAAGGACGATGCCGTCAAGTTCGCCAAGGACCAGTACGACGCCGTCGAAGCGAAGATCGTCGATCTCAGGGCGAAGATCGAGAAGAAGGAATACAAGGAAGTTGTCGTTGCCGCACCGGAAGTCAGCAGGGACGTGGGCTCGCTGAAGGAGACCGTTGCCGCGAAGAAGGTCGAGTGGGAAACGGCCGCTGCGGCCGCCACCGAGAAGTGGAATGCGATGGGCGCGGAGTTCCCGAAGCTGGTTGCCGCACTGCAGGCAAAGGTCGACGCCAACGCGAAGCGCAGCAGGGATAAGTCGCCCTCTGGCGATTCGCTGATGCTCGATACGGTGAAGAACTTGTGGGCTGATGCCACCAACCTGTTCACCTCGGGCGACGCCTCTGCCGCCGTTGCCAAGGCCGATGAAGCCAGGATGAAGGCCGAGGAGCTCGCGACCAAGCTGAAGGTGAAGATCTAAGCTTCGTTCTCGCAAGACAAAACAAGGCCGCCCGACGTGAGTCGTGGCGGCCTTGTTGTTCATGCGAGCAGCTTTCCGACCAGGTCGTAGGTGCGCGCCTGGCTGATTTCCACCTGCGCGAACTCGCCCACTCGCAGCTTGCCCGCGCGCGGGATGTGCACCACGCCATCGATCTCCGGCGCATCGCCAGCGCTGCGCGCAACAGCTGTGCTGCCTTCGACACTGTCCACCAGCACCTGCATGCGGGCGCCAATCTTCGCCTTCAGGCGCCCAGTGCTGATGCGCGCCGCGGCCTGCATGAAGCGCGCATAGCGCTCGTCCATCACCTCGGGCGCGATGTGCCCGGCGAGGGCATTCGCGGTCGCCCCTTCGACCGGCGAATATTTGAAGGCTCCGACGCGATCGAGCTGCGCGGCCTCGAGCCAGGTGAGCAGCTGCTCAAACTCCTGGTCCGTTTCCCCAGGAAAACCAACGATAAACGTGCTGCGGATGACGAGTGCGGGGCACGCCTCGCGCCAGCGGCGTATGCGCTCGATCGTGTCCTCGGCATGCGCGGGACGGCGCATGCGCTTGAGCACTGCGGGGCTGCCGTGCTGGAACGGTATGTCCAGATATGGCAGCACGCGGCCTTCGTGCATCAGCGGCATGACCTTGTCGACGTGTGGATACGGATAGACATAGTGCATGCGCACCCACACGCCGAGCTCGCCCAGCCCGCGCGCGAGATCGAGGAAGCGCGATTCGTACTGCGTGCCGCGCCACTCGCCTTTTCGATAGCGGATATCCACTCCGTACGCGCTGGTGTCCTGTGAGATCACCAGCAGTTCCTTCACGCCGTTGTCCACCAGCATCTCAGCCTCGCGCAGCACGGCGTCGATGCCGCGGCTCACGAGTCTGCCACGCAGGTCGGGGATGATGCAGAAGCTGCACTTGTTGTTGCAGCCTTCGGAGATCTTCAGGTACGCATAGTGACGCGGCGTGAGCCGCACACCCTGCGGCGGCACGAGATCGATGAACGGCTCGTGGGTCGCGGGCAGATGCTCCTGCACCGAGGCGATGACTTCGTCGGTCGCATGCGGACCGGTGATCTTGAGCACATGCGGGTGGCGATCGAGGATGCGCTGCGGGTTCGCTCCGAGACAGCCGGTGACGATCACGCGCCCATTGGCATGGAGCGCTTCGCCGATGGCATCGAGTGACTCGTCGATCGCGGCATCGATGAAGCCGCAGGTGTTGACGATGACGAGGTCCGCGTCGCCATAGTTCGGCGCGATCGCGTAACCCCGAGTGCGTAGCTGCGTCAGAATGCGTTCCGAATCGACGAGGGCCTTGGGACAACCGAGGCTCACGAAACCAACGCGAGGCGAAGAGTTCGACATGAAGGGTGGCAAGAATCAGAAGGGCGCGTATCGTACCGGCGAACGGGGGCAATTGGGATCGGCGGCGAGTTTCGACCGCGATTACTACCAGCGCTACTACTACGACCCGAAAACCGCGGTCACCACCCCGGCCGAGATGAACGCCCGGGCGCGCCTGATCGCCGGCTTCACCGACCACATCGACCTGCCCGTACGGGCGATCCTGGACGTGGGTTGCGGGGTGGGCCTGCTGCGCAAGCCGCTGCTCAGGGCCCTGCCTCAGGCCCGCTACAGCGGGATGGAGTACAGCCAGTACCTGTGCGACCGCTATGGCTGGGCCCGGGGCGCCGTACAAAACCTGCGCACCCGGCTGCGCTACGACCTCGTGATCTGCTACGACGTCGTGCAATACCTCAGCGCGCCGCAGGCCGCCAGGGCCATCGCCAACCTGACTCGGGTGTGTCGCGGCGCCTTGTATTTCGGGGCGCTCACTCGCGAGGACTGGGAGGTCAATTGTGACCAGAGCAGGACGGATCCGAAGGTCAAGCTCCGCCCTGGCAGCTGGTATCGCCGGGAGCTTAAAAAAGGCTTCCGGCACATGGGCGCGGGTTTCTGGCTGCGGCGCAACAGTCCCTTGTATATCTGGGAAATGGATACTGCCGGATAGATCGAATTGGACCCATTTGATTGTGCGAAACGATGCACCGTCATGACGCCCTGCCATAAGGGGCAGAGGGGCGCATGTCGAGGGACTACAGGAACGTCGCGTGACCGATGTGCGGGATGACAAGACCTCCCTGAGCGGGCGGCTGCTGGCACTGTGTGCGGCGATTGCGGGGCTCAGTGCCTTTGCCGGGCTGCCCACCGATTACCCCGTATTGCGCAGCTGTATTTCGGAGCGGGCTCGATGCCGCTCCTGCCACTGGCCGGGCTCGTGCTTCAATGTGCTGGAGTCGCTGCTCGGCGACCGATGGCGCTGATGTTTCCGGAAATTGACCATTTCAAGGCGATCAATGACGGCCACGGGCATGCCGGTGGCGACGCGCTGTTGAAGAAGTTCGCGGAGCGATTGCAGCGCGAGGTGACCTGCTGAGCGGTACCGTCAAGCAGGGCTGATCGGTATGCTGCGGCTCATGGATGAGCCGGAACATCGATCATTGGAAACGGAATTCTTCGCGGTAGTGCCGCCGCGCCGGGCGTCGTGGCATCGGCGCCTGTTCTACTGGAGCCTGGTGAAGCTGCTCCGATTCCGCATCGTGCGCGCGATCCTGCTCTAGGCCTGTAGTTCCACCGCGGGGTCTACGCCATCCGCGGCATCGACCACGGGGACGCGCTGGCGTCCGCTCACGCTCGCATAGGCATTCATCTGCAGCTGCAGAGCCTGGGCCCAGGTGTAGCGACTGCAGACACGAGCGCGAGCAGCGGCGCCCAGCTTCTGCAGGTCGCGGTCGTACAGATCGCGCACCGCCTGCGCCAGCAGTCGGGCCGTAGCGGCCTCGGCCAGCACGCCCACCTCCTCATCGATGAGTTCCTGAACGGCGCCCGCTCGCACGCCGACCACGGGTCTGCCGCACGACATCGCCTCGAGAATGACCAGGCCGAAAGTCTCTCGCGTGCCCGCGTGCACGAGTGCATCGCACGAGGCAAGCCATTGGGCGAGCTCGTGGCTGTCGCGCCGGTAGGGCATGACGGTGATGTTGACAGCGGGGCTCGCGCGCTC
>JBDSRN010000148.1:0-6312 GCA_039929265.1 Steroidobacteraceae bacterium
TCGTCGTGTTCACGCCGCTGCTGCTGCTGCTGCTGCGCCGTCGAATAGTCTTTCAAGCCGCCATGAAATTCTCGCTGGTCCTGGCCCTCTGCGTCGCTGCATTCGCGGGGCCATGGCTCATCCGCAATCATGCGCACTTCGGCCAGTGGAACCTGGCGTCTCGGGGCGGGGAGGCGCTGTATACCCGCGCAATGATGAATGACATGTCGCGCCGCGAATACGCAGTGGCGCTCATGCTCTACTCGCACTATCCGTTGAACGGGATCTTCCGCCGTGCGCTGGGATTGTCGCGCGACGACGTGCAAAACGACATTGCCGTGCAGCGCGTCAGCGACGGAATGAATCCCCTGGTGGAGCCCAACGACCTCCAGGCCGAAATGGCGGGCAGGCCCGAAGACACGATCACGTTCTATCGCAGGGGAAGGGCCGAACATGTGAAGCTTGCGTATCAAATGGGCGCTGCCGGCGTGGCCCATCCGGAATACGCCTCGGATTCGGTGTTGATCAAGCGTGGCCTCGCGATGATTGCCGAGAACCCGCTCAATCACCTGGCTTACACGCTGCTATGGTTATGGGGCGATGTATTCTTCACATTCCCGCCGCTTATGTGCGCGCTCGCGCTGGCCCTGTGGCGCCGTGACGCAGAGTTGCTAATATATGTGTTGCCCTCGTTCGGCTTGGTGATGTTCTACGCGCTGGTTTCGTTCTATGTTCCCCGCTATGGCTTGCCCGCTTATCCACCAGCGGTCGCGGCAGGGGCCATCCTCGCGTGTGCCTGGCTCTTGAGCCGCGCTAACCGATCTTGCGCGGGCTGAGCATGCCTTCGTTCTGGTACGCTCGATTGACGCAGGATGTCTCGCCCTTCGTGCTGCTGTTCACCATCGTCGCGGTTGCAGTTGGTCTCTATGCACGCATGGCGGGCCTCGGCCTCGCGCCGGTCGGTGTGGATGAGTACTACCTGTCAAGGGGTGTCGATGGGGTCCTGAAATACGGCTTGCCGATGTTCGATTGCGGAGGCTATTACCCGCGTGGGTTGCTGCTGCAGTACCCGATCGCGGGCCTGCGACTGCTCGGCGCTGCTCCGGAGCTGGCGCCGAGAATCCTTGCGTGCTTCGCCAGCCTGCTCGTGTTGCCGGCGGCTTTCCTGGTCGGCCGGCGCTTCCTCTCTCTGAATGGCGCATTGATCGCCGTAAGCCTGATCGCTCTGTCGCTGTGGCAAGTGGAAATGGGTCGATTCGGCCGTTTTTACTCGCCGTTCCAGGCCGTATTCGCGTGGTACCTCGTGTACTACCTGCGTTTCGTTGTCGACCGCGATCCCCGGGCCTGGAAGGCGCTCGTATTGCTGACGCTCGTCGGCGCTTTCGTCTGGGAAGGCGCCGTACTGCTCGCTGCAGCGAATTTCCTGCCTCTGCTGTTCGACTTCGCCGAGCATGGGCAACTGCGCCAAATGCGTTGGCGCGTGGTGGCGGTCTTTGTCACCCTGCTCGTTGCCACGTTCCTGCTTACCGAACTCGATCTGCGCTTCGCCTCGGAGGTCCCGCCGTATCCCGACGGATACACGCGCGCGTTGGTTGTGAATCCGGTGTTCAAGACCGATCTCGCACCACTCACGCCGGCGCATCACCTGCGCAGTCCTATCGCCCTGCTGGGTATGGCATTACTTGCGGGCCTCGGCATTGCTTCGCTGCGCTGGCTGCGAGCGACGCAGCAGAAGCCGATGGTAGCCGTTGGCTTTCTCGTCGCACTAGCCGCAGCGCTGCTACATTTATTTGCGATCACGTTTGCTGTCCTCCTGTTGCTTGCACTGCTGCGACAGCTCAACTGGCGCAGCCTGCGACAGCGGCCTCCCTTGCTGTTCATAGCCACGCTCGGCGGTGCGTTTGTGTTTTGGTGCGCCTATGCCTTCGCAACGGCCGACTGGCCCGCGCTGCGAGCGGAGACTGGCGGCGTGGCGCAGGCCACGGTGATAGTTCTGTATCAGCTCATCCGCTTTCCTGCCGTGATTGCAGAAATTGCACGGCCGTTCGCCGCCACCGTGCCGGTTCTGGGCTTCGTCCTGCTCGCCACGCTCGTGCTGCTGCTCTGGCGACAGATTACGTTCGTCACCGAGCTGCGCAATGCAGAACGTGCGCTGCTCGTCCTCGTCGTGGTCATGCTGCTGGCGATAGGCGCGAGCGGGCCGCCGCGACACGAGACGCGCTATTCAGTCTTCTTGTATCCACTAATGCTATTGCTGCTCACCGCCGCATCCATGCACGTGGCAGGCTGGTTCGGCAACCGACAGGGTCGCGCGCTCGCACTGTTCCTGCCGCTTGCGCTGTTCTTCGTTACCGAGGATTTCAATCCGAAGCATCTCGCCACCATCACCGAGCCGGATACGGTTTTCAAACGAGGCATGGGCGGCTGGATGCAAGGTCATCTGGGGGAAGCACGCGATGACTACCGCGCAGTCGCAAACTGGCTGGAATCGCACGCCTCACCGGAGACCGACGTCGTCATCAACGGCGTGCACGGCTTGGATTACTACTACCCGCATACGAAGTCTTTCTTTGTCGAATACCGGAGTTCGAATTTTGCCGACTGGTCGTGCAGCCGGGGGGCGGTCGATCGCTGGACGAATCTGCCGCTCGTCTACACTGTCGATGGGGTGCGCGAGCGCATCGCACACGCGCGTCGCGCGTTCCTGATAACGTGGACGTTCTCAGCACCCGACTTGCTGGCGGCGCTGGCCGATCGAAAGGCGCGGGTGGTTTTCACTGAGGGCACGACCGTCGTCATCGATCTGTCCCCCGGAGAGTGACGCACCTCACGAACCTGCAGCCGTGTAGCCAACTGCCGATATGGACACCGTTTACTGGCGCGCGGATGTCTTATCCTGCACCATTATTCGCTCGCAGATTGGGAGTGTAGATTCATGCCGCCACTCAAAGCCGCTTTCAAAAAGCTGCCCCAGCCGGTTCAGGAAACCACGAAGGGAGCCATCCGTCGACTCATCTCGCCGTATGGCCGTGCTCGCCTGGGAGCCGGTATCGAACCACTCAGCTACACCTGGGGCTCCGATCGCGGTACGGAGATTGCACGTCACTATGTCGAAGAGGAATTCCTCAAGGAGTTCTCGGGCGACGTGCGCGGCCATGTTATGGAATTCTTCGGCGACGACTACATCGTGCGCTACGGCGGCAAGAAGGTGTCCAAGGTGGACATTCTCAACCTCGAGGAAGGCAACGAAAAGGCCACGATCATTGGCCAGGACCTCACCAAGCCGAACACCATCCCCAGCAACGCCTTCGATTGCGTCATCTGCACCCACGTGCTGCACGTCATCTATGACTTCGATGCAGCGATCGCGGACCTGTACCGGATTCTCAAACCAGGTGGCGTCCTGCTGATTGCCGTCCCGCTGGTCAGCATGTGCGACCCTGCCTGGCACGAGTTGTGGCGTTTCACGCGTGAAGGCCTGCAGCTCGCACTGGAAAAGTCGTTCAAGAAGAGCGATGTCACGATGCGCTTCTATGGTAATTCGCTCACCGCTGCTGGCCAGCTGCGCGGACTCGTGGCACATGAATTCTCGACCCGCACGCTGAAGAAGCACGATGAACGCTTCGCAGTAGAGATCTGCGGCCGAGCAGTCAAATAAGCTGAAACTGCGGGCCGTGCGCATCTGCATCGTGACAGAGGGCCACCCGCATGCCGCAATGGGTGGCGCAGAGTATCAGTCGCACGTTCTCGCGGAAGAGTTGAGCAGTCGCAGCGGTGTCGAGGTTTTCTACCTCGCACGTCGCACCGCACCCAACTTAGGCGAGCCGCTGCCGTACACGGTGCGTTCGATAGGCAGCTCACGCGGAATCCGCCGTCGTGCCGTGGCTTTCGATGCACTCGAACTCGCAAGGGTACTGCGGGAGTTGCGGCCCGACGTCATCTACGAGCAGATGCGGCAGAGCTATGCAGCGGTCTGTGCACAGTATGCGCGCCGTGCAGGCATTCCGTTTTTCGTGCACATCGCGAGCGAGTGGGACCTCGATCCCTCGTGGATTCCCCTGCGCATATCGCCGAACACACCTTTCGACATGCTGGAATCCATTACCGGCAGTTGGGGGCTGCGACGCTCGACGCACGTCATTGTTCAAACAGAGGCACAGGGGCGAAAGCTGCGCGAGCGCTGGAACATCGAGCCTGCCGTGCTGGTACGCAACTTCCAGCCGATGCCTGCAATGATCCTGCCGCGACCCGTGGGCCCGCTGCGCGTACTGTGGGTGGGCAACATCAAGGAAGTGAAACGACCAGAGCTCTATGTTGAGCTTGCGCGATCACTGCGGGACAACCCCGATTTCCATTTCGACATGGTGGGCCGCCCTTGGGATCACTGGCGTGCCGCGCAGTTCAAAGCCGACGTCGCCGCCCTGCCGAACCTCACGTACCACGGTGAGCTGAAGATCGAACGCGTGAACCAGATGATGTCAGCCGCGACGTTCTTCGTGAACACGAGCGCGCATGAGGGTTTCTCCAATACGTTCATCCAGGCCTGGGCGCACGGCGCGGTGCTTCTGAGCGTCTCGGTGGACCCGTATGAAGGCATGGAAAACATGGGCATCGGCTTTCTCACGGGTGACATTCCCGGAATGAAAGCCAAGCTGCTCGAGTTGAGCGCCGATCGCGACAATCTGTACGCACTCGCCGCGCACAGTCATCGCTTCGCGTGTGACAACCATTCACTCGGCGAAGGAGCGAAGCTCGCGGATGCCATTCTCGCAGCAGCCAAACAAGCGGTCGGACGTGTGCACAGTCCAGCGGCTTCCTAGTGGCCTGTAACGGCTGATTTTGTACTGATGTGCCGCGATGGGTCTGCATATTTCCACTTCACGGTTCGTGGCGACTTGTTGTATTGGCGGATGTAGCGCATGAGCTTTTTCTTCAGGTCTGAGACGGAAGTGAACACGCCGCGCGCAATGACATCGCGCTCGATCTTGCCGAACCACAGCTCCACCTGGTTCAACCAGGAGGAGTATGTCGGCGTGAAGTGCAGATGAACCTTCGAGTGCGAAGCCAGGAAGTCCTTGACCACTTGGCTCTTGTGCGCCGAGAGATTATCTGCAATCACGTGGATCTCTTTGCCACGCGGCTGATTGATCACGATGTCGGTGAGGAACGCGACGAACTCGGCAGAGGTATGACGCTGCGCGGTCTTGCCCAGCACCGTGCCGGTCTTGGTATTGAACGCGGCATACAGCGACAGCGTGCCGTGGCGCATGTACTCAAAGCCGTGGCGCTCAGCGCGCCCGGGCGACAGCGGTAGTACCGGATCCTTGCGATCCAGAGCCTGGATATGGGTCTTTTCATCCACGCAGAACACGGCCGCATGCGCCGGTGGGTTCAGGTATAGCCCGATGATGTCAGCAGCCTTTTTCTCAAAGTCCGGATCGTTCGAGGCCATGTAGCCTTCAACCCGATGCGGCTTGAGCGCATGTTTGCGCCAGACCCTGGCAATCATCATATGCGAGACCTCCAGCGCATCACCGAGCTTGCGGGTGCTCCAATGCGTGGATCCATCGGATGGCAGGCGCTTGACTGTCCACTCGAGGATCTTCGCCTCCAACTGTGGTGTCAGCACGGTGGCAACCTGCCCCAAGTGACGGCTGTAGAGTCCGCCAATCCGCTGCTCGGCAAAACGCTTGCTCCAACTGGCTACAAAGCCTCGACTACAGTCAATCCGCTCGGATACCTCGTCCCAGGTTTGGCCCTCATCCAGCAGCAAAATCAGCCGCGCCCGTCGGGCATCTTCGGCCCGACCTGTCCGGCTATTGGCTCGCTGGCTCAGCTCCATACGCTCTGAACTCGTCAAACTGATTGCGTCTTTCATAAACGCAACTATAGTCTATAAATGACTGTTACAGGCCACTAGCCTGCGCAGCGCATCCTCTTCCGTGTCCTGCAATGCGATCGGACTTTCGAGATGGTCCTTCTTCATATAGATAAGCGCCAGCGCTGCCATGCTGTCCTTATCAAGCCCGTCTAGCACCTCTTGAAGCAATTGCTCTCGCTTTTGCACGAACTCACCAAGATGGTATTCCGTTAGACAGAGTTGCTTCGTGAAAACCGGGTCTGCTAGCCGTCTTGCGATCTCGGGAATGAAGCGTAAGTGCGTCGCCACCGATGGAAGATGCGGTTTTATCGTAGCCCTGAAAGCGGGGGGTTGACTCCCCAGCTTGAGATGGTTGTAGAGAATTTGTTGTCTTTCCTGGATTGAGAGGTCGTGAACATCAATCACCACTTGGCTCTCATTGAACAGAGGGAAGGCGGCTTCTTTGAGATCGC
>JBDSRN010000149.1:0-5685 GCA_039929265.1 Steroidobacteraceae bacterium
TCCACCAGCCATAGAAGAAATAGCTCGCGACCAACAACCAGGCGTTCCTGCGCGGCACGTCGTTTCGCAGGAGGAGGTAAATTGGAAAGAACGCCACGAAGAAGGCCGCGAAGGCCCAGGTATTGAAGAGCATGTCGCGCTACTGACCCTGCAGCACTGCAGCGAGCTGCCGATTGAGACGCTGGTAGGCCGACGGGGTGAAATGCAGCGTGTCGGCCGCATACTCGCGGCGCAATTCCCGCCCGTTTCCGGCGAGCAGCATATCGGCGTCAAGAATTGTGACCCCGTCGATCCGCAGTGAGTGCAAGCGCGCGTTCAGATCAGTCACGGCGTCGTAGATGTCGTCGGACCAGACGATTCTGCGCAACAGGGGAGGGCGACCTGGACGTACCACGGTCATGAGGTGCACGTTGGCGCCCGCGGCCACCGCTTTGCGCGCCATGGTCGCGAGGTTTTCGGCAGCGGCGGCGGTCGCCTGCGGCAGGCGTCGCAGTGCCGCGCCGGCGATCAGGTCGTTTATGCCGGCCTCTATCACGACCGCACTTGGGCCGAGATCCACGACGTCGGAGTCGAACCGGTACTTCATCTGTGCTGTCGTCTCGCCATCGATGCCACGCCAAATTGATTCCACGCCCGCCAGTTCCGGCCGTGGCGTCCAGCCGTTCACACGGGAATCACCGAAGAAAATTATCCGTGGACCCGACCGGGCGGGCAGGGCGGAATTGTCGCCTGAAAAGGGCTCCAGGTTGGCTGGATTGAGTCGCAATTCTGCGCGCTGCAGGTAGTAGTGGCGCGCCATGAGGCTCGCCCCGGCCGCCACTGCAAGCAGCGCCGCGGCGAGTGTGAAGAGCGTCACGATTTGCAGGTTTACGACGCGCGCCATGGTCCACGTTGCATGTTTCTCAAAGAATGAGCTCGAAAATGTATGTGGAGATCATTCGCCATCAGGGGTCATGCGATTGTGATTCGGACAAGTCGACTCGGCACCGTCGGATACCCCGGGTCGATCTTGAAGGTATTCTAACTGCCATCGCACGGGTTGGTCCCATATCGAAGCCGCCGCATTGTATGTCGGGTGATCATGCCGACCCGTGATGCAATGGCCGGAGCCTCGCGCGTACTGGCTCATGAGAACTTCTGAGTTTCACGAACCATGGTGTTCAATTCCTCCAGACACACTGGCCGGCAAGTACCTGCAGTTCGGACTCGCATCCCTGGGGGATGCGTTCGTGCGGGTACGGGATGTTCCTGTTGCTCTCGCAGCTGCGTTGGCAGCCGGGTTGCTGGCGGGAATCGCCACAGAAAAAAATATATCGTTGACGGTACCGATCCTTCCAGCAATTGAATTGGTGGCGTTCTATTCGCTCGTGTCGTTCAACTATGCCCGGTACGGGCAGCCTGTTTATCCGATTGCCATCGCAGTTGGTATTGTAGTGCTCGCTCAGACACGAGGGTGGTGGCGCGAACGCCGCGCAGCGCGCCGAGCATCGATGGTGCCGTGATCAGCTCGCCTGTGTGACGTGCATCCGGAGGTCACGGAAGAACGCAGGGCCTGTGCAGGCCTGAAGCTGTACACCGTGCACTCGCCGGTGGGCGAGCAAATAGACATCGTCCTTGTAGAGAAACGTCATGACCTGGTCACCGAGCTTGTCCGGAAGTAGCCTAGTGCGCTTGCCGAATGCAGCCGCCGCGATTGCGAGCCGCGCGCTGAACGGCAATGGCAGGCGCGTACGCGGGCGAACGGCTTCGAGCAGCTTCAGGAATTCGTTGAAGCGTAGGGGCTCGCTGAACATGCGGTAGTTGCCGGCAGGCAGATCAATTTCGCAGACTTGCACCAACACTGCGCCCATATCGTCGAGGCGGATCGGAAACACCAGCGGTCCGCCACCCACTGCGCGCAACGCAAAGGGAAATCTGGCAACCGTGTCGCGCAGCATGCGGTACGGGCCCTTTGCCGGGTGTTCCTCGACGACGAGTCCGCAGACCAGCGTGCTGGCCCCAAGTGATTCGACGAGCTGCATGCATTCGTATTTGGTACGTCCGTACGTACTGAACGCATTCGGCGAAGCGCTCACCGACGAGACGAACCAGAGGCGGCAGGGATCGGACAGGGGAGCAACGAGTGCACGAATCATCGCGGAGTTGGCCGCGAGTACCTGGTCGTGCGGTCCGCTGCGCGTCCACGCAAAATGCAGCACGCGATGGGCAACGCGTAGCGCGTCCTGCAGCGCGGGCGAGGCGCCTCTGCTCAGGTCCGCCCTCAACCAAGTCACGCGCGGATTCACGAGGTCAGCAGGTGGTGCGGAGCGTCCCGAACTCACGGCAACGATCTCGCGGGTTGTTCCGGCCAGCAGATGACGAACCGCGAACGAGCCCAGCAGCGATGCGGCACCGGTGACGACGACTTTGTTCACAGGCTCTCCATGGCAGTGCGATGCGCGTTCGCCATGATGGTGAACGTCAGCGAAACCGCCGGCAGATCCGGAAATACGGACGAGTCACACAGATACACGCCCGGCGCGATTTGGCCGTCCGCGGCTACGTCCAGGTGCGTGCCGCCATACGGCAATGTGGACGCGTAATGCGTATTGGATTTCTGATGCACGAGAGGAGCGGGAGGCACATAGAAACCGCCGTGATTGAGCGTTTTGCGCACGAAGCCCATGGCGCGCTTCGCGGCCGCAACATCCGCGGCCTGGGCATAGTTGAACTGAAGGGAGTCCTCGCGCATCTCGAGCCCATACGACTGCGACGCAGCGCCAGGCATGTAGAGCCTTCCCCACAGCAGTCTGTCCCTCGACCAGCGCACGAGCGACCGCGCCAGCGGCCACAGGCCGGGCGGCAGGTTGTAGCGCCACATGTAGTCGAAGTTCGTATATACCTGCGCCTGCGCGAATTCGAGCCCCGGTTGCTGAGGCAGCAGCCCGAGGATCGAGTTGGTCAGCGACAGATAGTTTGCCGCACTCCCATCACCCCGGCCGAGGTAAAGAATGGGGAAGACATACACGGCGTTATCCGCCATCGCCGAGACACGTGTCAGACCGAAGGAGCGCATGACGATCTCCGTGCTGTTAGGGCAACCCGCGGCGAGATAGATGCGATGGAAACTGCCGGTCTCGGTCGCCTGCTCCTCCTGCAAGACGTGTAGCGTGCGGGCTGCTGCATCAATGCTGCGCACCTTTGCTTTCACATGCCTGATGTTGCCAGTCGCGATCTGTGCGGCGAACTGCTGACGTGAACTGAAGATCGAATCACGCACGCAGCCGGCGAGGCATTCGCCGCACGCAATGCAGTGGTTCGTTGCCTTACGACGTGTTTCTACCGCACACCGGTTGATGCCGGCCACCACGCGCCAGGGATCGTTCACGTCCGAATGCTCGTTCACCACGCGCTCGAGGTGCTGTACCGTGGCAGTGGTCTGCATGGGCGGGCGATTGACGTAGTCATCACCGAAGTATTCGTTCAGCACGTCGTGGCGCCCGGAGATGCCGATGCGCTCGGCAACGCTCCGGTAGTGGGGCGCAAGCGACTCACGCTGCAGCGGCCAGTTGCGCAACTCACGCTGGGTGAAGGGCAGGCACGTGGCGCCCCAGAAATTGCTCAGACCACCCAGTGCTTCGCTGCGGAAGATACGTTCCTTGCCCTCGATGCGGTGCTTCGGAAGCGTGCGCCCGAAGTGGGTCTTTGGTGGCGGGAACACGCGACGCTGCGATTGCCAGATGCTGCGATAGATCTCGTCGTACAGCGGCTGAACATGGGTAGAAGCGTCGCCCGGCGGGAGCAGGGGTTGCTCCGGCGCACTGCCATGGTCGAACAGGGTGACGTCCGCATGCGGCGCATGCTCAAGTAGCCCCGTGAGCACGCCGAAACCCGCAGGCCCGCTGCCGACGATGGCGACGCGCGGTCTAGGTCGCTGCGTGTTCACGTTTGTGCGGATACACCCAATAGTGGTACGCGAGGAATTTCAGGCCGGCGACGAAGGTCTGCACAACCACGATGATCTGCAGTTTCCACTGCGGCAGGAGCGCCTGCAGCGCGATCACCAGCGCGTAGTTCAGCGCATTGGAGGCGGCGAAGGTCGTGATCTGCCGCGCCGCGGATACCCCGATGGGCTGTGAGGAGCGGAAACCGACGTGGTAGTTCCAGATGAACTGCAGCCCGTTCACCAGAGCAAGGCTGCAGGCGTAGGCAACGACGTTGTTCCAGCCGAGAACCTCGTGGAACAGTGCGAACAGGCCGGGATTCAGCGCGATCGTGATGACGCCGGCCACGGCGTACCAGAACACGCGAACGACGAGCTTTTGCTCGGTGCGGGCGACGACCATTCAGGCCGCCGCGCCGGTAGCGCCTCTGGCGGCAGAGGGTCGACCGCGCATCCAGCGCAGCACCGACGCAAACAGCCAGAGCAGCACGACGAGCGTCACGCCGACGGCAGGGACGCTGTAACGCGGCGTGAAATGCGAGAACAGCGCATAAAACATCACCAGCCCGAAGGCTGGCAACGCGAAGGCAGCCACTTCGCGGTTGCGTCTCGCCAGCGCCAGGATCAGAGCCAGCAACAGGATCGGAAACGTCGTGGGGGCTCCGCGCCAGAGAAACGGCACGACAGTCCCAATATGCCGAAAGGGATGGGTCTTGATGAGTGACACGGCACGCGTCTGCAACTGCTGATCGATCGAGCGCATGGCTTCTGGCGAGCGCCCCAGTTGGTTCTCGAGCTTGATGCGCTCGGCACGCACACGATGGTAGTAGCTCAACGCGAGATCGGGTCGCCCGGCCAGTTCCGCGGCAAGGTCCGATTCGAAATGGTCCGAGTCTTTGTCACGGTAGATGTGCTGCAGCCTCCCACCGCGCTGCACGTCGGCGTGTGTGTAGCCCAGCAGCCTGCCCATCAGCGGCCGCAGCTTCTCGGGTGCCCAGATGTAGAACGTGCCGCGATATTCCTCTGCTGTCATCAGGTTCTTTTCGGCACGGAACAGCAGGACCAGGCCGCCACGCTGCGCAATGGAGAACGTGTCCAGCTGAATCATGTTCCGCGCCATCCACGGCAAGGTCAGGATGGCGCAGCCCGCGGCCAGCAGGAGCAGCTTCGAAGGCATCCGCCCCCAGGGGGGCGTGGTTCGCTCGCGCAACACGGTTCCCAGCAGCCAGGCGGACCCCAGCACGCCGAAGAAGATGTAGAAGAAAGCTGCCTTGGTCAGCGCCAGCGCGCCGAAAAACAGGCCAGCGTAGAAGAAGTGGGCGCCGCGCCCATTGGCGATGGCGCGCGAAAAGTAGATGGAGCCCCAGAGCAGCAGCGCGGCCGCGGGAAGGTCGGTCTCCAGCGTGTCGATCCCAAGGGCAGCAAGGCTCGTGGGCGTCGCCGGAATCTTCACTACCAGCAACCCGACCGCGAGCAGCGCCAGAACCAGGGAGCCGGACAGGCGACGGGCGGCGACCAGTACACCCGCGGCGAGCAGCAGCAGCCAGCCAACGTTCTGGTATTTGATGGCCTTCGCGTACTGTCCGGAAAAATACGTTTCGTCGGATGCCTGCCCCAGCACGTAATCCACGATCTGTACCGTGCCGGCCGAAACGATCACCGGCAACGGCTCCCGATACATCGTGGGCAGATAGGGCGGAGCGCGCGACAGCGAAATCACGCCGTGATGCGCGAGGTTTACACTCATACGCAGGTTGGCGGCC
>JBDSRN010000150.1:0-1613 GCA_039929265.1 Steroidobacteraceae bacterium
GCACGAGCGAGTGACTGCCGCAGCGCCTGCAGGATGGCTTTCTTGGGCCAGCGTGGGACGCCGGCGAGGAAAGCTTCGGCGGAAATCTTCAGTTCGTCGCGATTGGCATCGCCCTGGATGACGGCGCGTTGGTAGGCGCGCACATGCCGCGCGGCGGTCAGGGCATTGGTCTCGACGGCTTCGGCGGCGCGCTTCGCGAGCCCGGCGATCAGCGCGTCATACTTTGTCATCGAACCCTGGTAGCGCTCGTTCAGAGAGCGTGCGTCGCTGCGCGGTAGTTCACCCAGGGCTTTGAACGCGTCCTGCCACTCGCGCAGCTTCGCCTCGCCGGTGGGGCGATCAATCGGACCTTCCAGGCTCGCTTGCTCGATCTGATTGCACAGGTCTTCGGCTGCCGACTTCGCCTGCTCGAGCGTCGCGGATTGCTGCGCAAGCTCCTGCTGGCGGCGTTCGTACACCGCGTTGCACAGCGCGCGAAACTCCTCCCACATCGCCTGGGACTGCGCGTGCGGAACGGGGCCGGTCGCCTTCCACTGCGCCTGCAGACGCTTTACTTCATCAATGGCGCTTGCGAGGTCTGCGCTCGTCGTGAGCTGCGACGCGCGCGTGATCAGCGCCTGCTTGTCAGTGACATTGCCTGCGTACCAGGCGGTGACGTTGGCGCGCAGCCGATCAAGTGTGCTGAAGAATTCCGCATCGAGGGGACGGCCTGCATCGCGATCGACGGGCGCGTGGCTGCGCCATTCCTGCGGTGCTTCGCGCAGCACGCGCACGATCAGCGCATGATCGGGCCGCTCTGCATCGAGTCCGGCCTCGAATGTTCGCACGCGCTCGAGTACTTGCTTGCGGGATTCGAGGTTCGCGCGGCGGATTGCCGCTTGCTCCTTGAGCCAGATCTGGCAGGGCTGGAACGCAGCCGTGTACACCTGCTCGAATCGTTCCGCCTCGGCAGTCGCATCGACCGCGAGACCCTTGTTGATCGTGCGCCATTCCTGGCGCAGAGCACGGATGTGTTCGATCAGTGTCTCCGGCGCTTCGCTCACGCCGATCAGCGCTTCCATCTCCTCGATCAGTTCGATGCGTTTGGGCGCGGCGACGTAGTCTTTCCATTGCCGCAGTTCGTTCAGGCGTGTGTCGAGCTGTTCGAGGTTGCGCGCGAGGTGTGGCGGCAACGCCGGCGTGCTGGGCAGTGCAGCTTCGATGGATTGCCTGAACCGTGCAGCCTTGCGCGTATCGCCACGCGCAAGCGCCGCGCCGCTGAGGCGGATCAGACTGACGATCTCGGCGTGGCTCTGTGCGTCGGCGGCCCGCTTTTCGCTGAGCGCCTGTGTTTCGGCGAGAGTTTCGGCCAGAGCCTCCGCCTCGCGAGCCTGATCTGCTGCCGCCTCTTGGCTTGCAGCGAGTGCGGCCTGTTTGTCGGCCGCCTGCTGCTGCGCCAGCAGTTCTGCCTCGCGTGCGCGTGCGCGGGTCTGCTCGGCGGCACGCTCTGTGGCAATGCGCCCAAGCTCGCGCTCATGCGCCACGATGACTTCCTGCGCGCGATCGAGGGCGATCTGTCCGCGCTGACGGAGGTCGGCATCAATCTCTGCGGGCAGGTCCTGCCAGCGCGCGGT
>JBDSRN010000151.1:0-17160 GCA_039929265.1 Steroidobacteraceae bacterium
GGAGTCGATGGCCGACGTGGTGATGCTGCGCATCGACCATGCGCCCAGCAGCACCAGAGCGAGAGCTCCGAGCAAGAGGACTTTGGGGCGGCTCATGGAGAAATGGACACGGCAGCGTCAGCTGCTGCGCTTGTCGATCATGTCGGCAAGCAACGCAAACATCGTGCTGTTGAGGAAGAGCACCATGAGCAACAAAGTCGCCTCGGTGAGGTCATGCCGAACGAAGATGTCGAAGCCGAGGCTGCCAATGAACGCGACGAACATCATGACCAGCACCGGCCCGTAGACCCTCAGCGGCGCGAAGTACATGCCGGTCCGCAGAATCAGCTGGAAGAAGCGCAGCGTGTCTCTTATCGGCTTGATCTTGGAGCGGCCGATGCGCGGCGAGTAGCCGATCGGCACATAGCGCACGACGTAGCTGTTGGTGAGCATGGCCAGCGTGATCGTGGTCGTGAAGCTGAAGCCATCCGGCAGGATGTTCAGGAAGCGGTTCACGACGTCGCGGCGGAATACGCGTAGTCCCGAGTTGATGTCGGGAATGTCCTGGCGTGCAATCCACGAGGCGTACGCCTTGAGGAACACTTTCGGGATCTTGCGGATGAGGGGATAGGTGACGTCCGCGGCCGTACGCGAGCCCACCACCATGTCGGCGTGCTCGACAGCAGCGACGAGTTCCGGAATCCGTTCGTTGGGGTAGGTGCCGTCGGCATCGGTGATGACGATCAGGTCGCTGCGGGCCTTGCGAATGCCTGTCTTGAGCGCGGCGCCGTAGCCGCGATTCGCCTTGTGCGTTATCACACGCACTTCCGGGTGCCGTCGTACGGCTTCCTGGAGCGCCTGGGCCGTGCCATCGGTGGAACCGTCGTCGACCACGATCAGTTCGTAGGATTCCAGTCCCGTGAGTTGCTCGCTCAGCTGATCGAGAGTGCTGCCGATGCCATCCCGCTCGTTGAAGCACGGCATCACCAGCGTGGCGCGTGGCTGAGATGTCAGAATCTTCTGCAGCGATGAATGGTCCGTGGTGCCCAGTCGTGGAAGTGATGCCGTGTCGGCGATTGTCGTGTTGCTCATGAACGAATCGTAGCCCAAAGGCCCATCCGGTTCCCACGATCACCCCGGGGATGGTGTCGCAGGTAAAGAGCCAGCATCAGCGGCGGAATGAAAATGGCGGACTCCACGCTGGCTGTCTGCAGGATGCCGGCAGCGGTAGCGGACAGGCTGGATTCGATGGATGCGCCAGGCAACTGCACGAGGCCCAGGCGCCAGCGCTCGGCGGACAAAGGCCAAAGCAATGCCAGACCCTGGCCGCGCACCGTGGTCGCCGCATCGAGCAGGCAATGCGACAACAGCGCGAGCGAGGCTGCGGCGGCAAGCCGCCAGCGCGCGAACCCGAGCCAAAGGAACAGCAGGCCGCCACCGCCCGCCGCGAACAGCAGCGAATGGGTGATGCCCCGGTGGAACTCGCGCCCCAGGTCCAGGATCAGCATAGGCAGGAAGTCCAGATCGGGGACGCACGCCACCGCTCCGGCAAGTGCGAGTTTCGATGCGAGGCGCGCCTGGTTACGCGGCAACACGACTGCAGCGAGGGTGGCGCCTGCCAGAAAATGTCCGAGCGGTGATGGCATCAGCTCGCTTCGCGTTCCTGGCTGTGCAGTGGTGCGTTCGTCTGCTGGCCCTTGAACTGAATCACGCGATCGACCTTGTAATCCTTGGTCTGTCCGGCATGCACGAAGATGATGAGCTCGCCCAGCAGGCCGATCGCGAATATCTGCAGACCCAGCACGATGAACAGCGTCGCCACGAGGAACGCCGGTCGATCGGCGAGCGCACGCTCCATGAACAGCCGTTCGATGATCATCCACAGCTGCGCCAGCGCGCCGATGCTGAAGGTGACCACGCCGATCATGCCGAAGAAGCGCAGCGGCTTCTTCGTGAAGCGCACGAGGAAGAACACGGTGAAGATGTCGAGGAAGCCGCGTGTGTACTCGCGCGGACCATAGACGCCGCCGAAGCGATCCTCGCCGGATTGAGCAACCTGGACTTCGCGCACGCGGAAACCCTGACGGTCCGCCAGCACGGGCAGGAAGCGCTGTTGATCGCCGTACAGATGGATTTCTTCCAGTACCTGTCGCGACATGGCGCGTGCGGAGCAACCGAGATCGTGGAAACTCAGATGCGTCACGCGGGCGAGCAGCCCATGGAATACCGCACGACGCGTCCGTTCGAACAGGCCACCGACTCGCGGCCAGCGGCGCGCGATCGTGATATCCGCATTCTGCAGCTGCGCCAGCAGATCCGGAATGCCGGAGGGGGCGATCTGGTTGTGGGCCGGGAGGGTCATGATCGTGGCAGCCCTTGCCTGCTGGAAGCCCGCGCTCACGGCGGTCGCTTCGCCGAAGCTGCGGGTCAGGAATACCGCGATGACCGGTTCGCCCGCAGCGATCAGGCCCTCCACGGCCGCGGCGGGTCCCGAATGCTCGCCGTCGAGCACATAGATGAACTCGTAGCTCACCCCGGCCTGTTTCAGGCCGATCTTGTATTGAGAGTGCAGTCCCGCGATATCCGAATGACGCGCCCCCACCGGCACGATCACGGAAACATCAGGTCGTTCGCGCAAATCCATCATGAGCCTCGCACACGCTGTGTGAGACGCGCGAACTGGGACTCGCGCATGTCACCCAGGTTATAGATCAGTTCCCCGATGGCACCGCTGCAGAACAGGATGATCGAGGACGCCAGGAATATCAGACCGGACCCGGCCAGTGGCAGGGCCTGTCCCGACCATGAGGACAACATCATCCACGTGCCAGTGAGCAGCAGCAGCGTGCCGATGATCGCCCCCGGCAGCGCCAGCATGCTGAACCACAGCAGAGGTCGCGGCGTGAACGAGGCGATGGTCTTGATCACCATCAGGTCGAGCAGCACTTTGTAGATGCGCGACAGGCCGTACTTCGACGCGCCGAACTGGCGCGCGTGATGGCGCACCTTGATCTCGGCGATGCGCGGCCCGGCGATCGAGGCCATGGCCGGAATGAAACGATGCATCTCGGAGTACAACGGGATCTGCTTGATGAGCGAGCCACGAAACGCTTTGAGTGAACAGCCGTTGTCCTTGATGGGCACCCCGGTCACCTTGCCGATCAGCCAGTTCGCGATGCGCGAGGGAATCTTGCGTGACACCAGCTTGTCCTGGCGATTGAAGCGCCAGCCGACGACGATGTCGTTGCCCTCGTCGATCTTGGTCAGAAAATTCTGGATGTCGCCGGGGTCGTTCTGCAGGTCCCCGTCCATGGTGATGAGAATCTCGCCGCTGGCGTGCTCGATGCCGGCCGCCATGGCGGGCGTCTGGCCATAGTTGCGACGGAACTTGACGACCTTGACCCGCGGGTCACCCCGGGCAATCTCGGTGGCGAGGGCCAGCGTGTTGTCCTTGCTGCCGTCATCGACGAAGACCATCTCGAACGCCACGCCGAGCGGCTCGATGGCCGAGGCAATGGCGGCGTGCATGCGCCGGATGTTGTCCTCCTCATTGTAGAAGGGGACGATGACCGACAACCTGGGTGACATAATCGACCGTTCGGAAAGCGATGCGAAACTATACCTTAGTCGTTGAATCCCAAAGGGAGACGGCGATCAAGGAAGCGCTCAGTCGCGCTCGACACCGGTTCAGCAGGCGGCGGTCATCATGGCCAATGCCGGCATCTGCACCGCCAGCCGCAACGCACGGTGCTGATGCGGGACAACGGCCAGCAGCGCGAGCAGGGTCACCGCGGCGGCAACGGCGGGCCTCGCCCGGAGCTTGCCATTGTCCCGGTACCAGTCCGCGGTACGCGCGGCCCCGACATCGAACGTCGTCTGCGCATCGAAGCCGAGCAGCTCGCGCGCCTTGCGCGTGGAAAAGACGAACGACTTGCGGAAATAGTCGAGGCGCCGGCGATGCAGCGGCGGTTTGAGTCCCAGCGGCTTGAACGTGATCTCCATGGCCAGCGCCGCCAACAGCATAGGCCAGAGCGGCACATGCAGTGAAGGCTCCGGTTCGCCCAGAGTTTTCGCCACGCATTGCAACGCCTGCTGGGTAGTGAGCACTTCGGAACCGGCGAGAAGGAACAGCTCGTTTTTCGCCGCATCGTGCTGCGCAACAATCAATAATCCACGCACCAGGTCGTCGATAAAAATCATCTGGTGCAGGTTTGCGCCCGAACCGATCATCGGAAAGCGTTTGTTCTCCACCGCTCGGAACATCTTGAGCAGTCGGAAGTCACCGGGACCGTAGGTTTCGCAGATCCGGACGATGGTGGCCTCGATGCGCGGCGCGTAGCTGGTGACGAGGAGCTCGGCGGCAAGCTTGCTGCGCCCGTAGTAATTGGCGGGTGAGGGTGGCGTCATCTCGTCGAGCGTGCGGTCCTCGGCTGCAGCGTACACGCCGATGCTGCTGCCGTAGACGAAGCGCTTCACCCCGGCGCGCAGCGCCGCCTCGAGCAGGGCACCCGTGCACGTGACATTCACATGATTGAAGAAGCTTTCCGGTTGGTCGGATTCGTGCTGCGCGGCCGCGAGATGGATGATGATGTCGCGATCGTGCGTGATCCGATCAAGCAGCTGCGGATCATCGAGCAGGCCGTGAACGAGCTCGATGCCGGCGTGACGCAACAGCGATTCACGGAAGCGTTCATCATCGTTGCGAACCACACCGTTGACGATGATATCAAACCCCTGCAGCTTCGCCGCGAGCGCCAGCTGCAAGCCGATGAAGCCGGTTCCGCCAGTGATCAGAAGTCTCATTTCGAACAAGCCTCTTTCGAAGGTCCGCCACGCATGTCTGCGACCGAGACAGTATCCCCCTCGGGCACGATGCGGTCGATGGCGTGATGACGGGCCAGATTCGATTGTGTGGAGGCAATCTCTTCCTGGCAACGACCATCGCTCCATCCCAGCAGTTGCTGCATGCGCGTCGCGACGGTGACGATCAACCCATGTCCCGGATGGCCGGCCGCCCCCAGGTCGGTGCGACGCAGGATGACGTCTTCCAGGCGCTGCGCCATCTCCCGAGCTACGGCGTGAGTGATCTCGGCGTGCAAGGTATGGCTTGCGCCGAGCGTGCGGCGCTCGCCATCCGCGGCGTCCCTCGCGCTCAGCAAGGCGCTGGCTTCGGTGCCGTAATTCTGCGCGAGCGCGAGCGTCGTCGCCTCGCTGAGCCCGGCGCCTTGTGTCGCGCGCAGCTGCGCGAGCATTGCATCGAAGCTCTCCACATCGCCGCCTGCCAGCGCGGTATGCGTGGTCGGTGCCGGTGCGGGTGGCTTGGGCATCTGCTGCAGCAGCAGGTTCAATGCGGTGGCGGCGTCGGCGCGTGCCGTGGTGAAGCGGATCCCGATCAGGGTGACCAGTCCTTCGATGCCATGTTGCCTGCGATGATCGATGAAGCGCGATTCCTTGCCGAAGCTCAGCTCGCTGCTCGTGGACTTCGGATCACCGAACGGGACGAGGCCGAAGTTGGCGAATACCACATCTTCCGGTCGCAACGCGAGGCTCGGATAGACGCTGTTGATTTCCGCCGCCCAGGTGTCGAGCTCCGCATGGTCGATGCCAAGCGAATCAGGATGCCCGGCGACCACCCGATGCCATACGCCTATCAGCGTGCGATTGCGCCATGGCACAGCGAACATGTGACGTGCGGAGCGGCTCAGCAACGCATCCTTGTCGCGGCTGTGACCGGGAATTGCGAGTGCGTAGGCAGAAGTCGGCGGTCGATCGACGATGAAATACGCATCGCGGGAAAACACACCGCGACGCCACGCACCGAATTTCGGATTGCCCTGCAGCAGATATTCCGCGCCTGGTCCGGCTCCGTTCAGGACCAGCTTCGCGCGCACATCGCACTCGCAATCATCGAGCCTGTCGCGCACTCGAGCGCCACAGACGCGGTTGCCGTTCCACAGAAAGCCCGTGGCTTCGGCATAATTAGCGACCTGCGCGCCGCGCGAAGCCGCGGATTTCACGAACGCCAGCACCAGTCGTGCCGGGTTGTACATCTGGCCGTCTTCGAACACCGCAGCGCCGGTCAGTGCCTGGGCATCGAGTCCGGGAAACAGTTGCATGGTGTTCGCGCGCGAGAGGAATCGCGTTCCGCCAATCTGCCTGGCGGCGTCGCGGATGCCGCGATTGCGATCGAGCGACAGAAGGTCGTAAAGGCTCATGCCCGCGGCGAGGAAGGCCTTGCCCTGCTTGCCCCAGCCATAGGTGGGAATCGCGATTGGCAGCGGCTTGACCAGGTGCGGGGCGATGGTGAGCATCGCGCTGCGTTCGGCGCAGGAGGAGCGCAGGCGGGCAAGGTCGGCATGCTGCAGATAGCGGATGCCGCCGTGGACCATCTTGAAACATTCGGCCGAGGCGCCGCCGCCGAAGTCCTCGCGCTCCACCAGCGCAACGGACAGTCCGCGCAGGGCGGCGTCCCAGGCAGCCGCTGCGCCAAAGGCACCGCCACCGATAATCAGGAGGTCAAACTCCGTTTCGGCCAGATTCTTCAGGGATCGCTGCATCGAAGGGAATTTTACGTGCTGTCGCCATTGTGCGCCGTGCGAAGTTCCTCAATTTACCTTTGCGGATTGGACACGTCGTTCCGGGGATGACAAGATCGTAATCGGAACAAATTCAGGACCTTGTGTTGAAAATACTGGTGACGGGCGCGACGGGTTTCATCGGTTCCCATTTTGCGGCGCTCGCTGCTGCAAAGGGGCACGAAGTCGTCGGTGTTTTCGGCGCCCGTCGACCCGACAGGCAGGAGATCGTACGGCGCCTCGAGTCGCTGGGAATCACCATGCGACAGGCCGACGTCCTGGGTCCCGGTGGATTGCTGCCGGTGCTCGATGGCGTGGATTGCGTGTGTCACTTCGCCGGCGCGTTCCGCGAGAGCGGCGCCGATGACAACTACTTTCACGAGATCAATGTCACCGGCACCGCGAATGCGCTTGCCTCGGCGGCCACTGCCGGTGTGCGTCGCTTCGTGTATTGCAGTACGGCCGGTATCTTCGGACAGCGTGTTGCGGGGGCCATCACCGAGCACTCGGATGTCCACCCGTTCAACGCTTACGAGGCGAGCAAGCTTGCCGCCGAAGTACTCATCCGGCAGCGCGCTCCAGAGCTCGCAATCGAATACGTGATCGTGCGACCCGCTTCGGTCTACGGGCCCGGCGATGTGCGGCTGCTCAAGATGTTCAAGGCTGCCGCCAAAGGTCGCTTCCCGCTGTTCGGACGCGGCGAAGGTCGTCGTCACATGATCTACGTCACCGATCTCGCCGAGGCATTTCTGCTCGCCTGCACGGTTCCTGGCGCGGCATCCGGTGAGTTCAATATCGCGGGTCCGCGCGTCACGCGGCTGCGCGAGATACTGGATTCGCTGGCCAAAGTGGTGGGACGCAAGGCCACCGGACCACGTCTGCCGCTGGCACCGATGATGTATGCCGCGGCAATCACGGAATTCGCCTGCGGCAAGCTGGGCGTGGATCCGCCCATCTACCGCCGACGCATGGATTTCTACGTCAACGATGCGGAATTTGATTGCCGCGCGGCCAACCATGCGCTCGGCTGGCAGGCGCAGGTGGAGCTCGACGAAGGCCTCAAGCGCACCTACGGCGCCTACTGCGCGGCGGGCTGGATCTGATCGGGCTTCGGCTCGGCGAGGTACAGCAGACCGCATAGCAGCGTGAAAGGCATCACCAGTGCTCGCAAGAAGATGGCCATCAGCAACGCGTGCTCGGGTTGCAGCCCCAGCGCCAGCGCCGCCCCGACCATCGAACCTTCCGAGACACCCAGCCCGTTGATGGAGATGGGCAGTATCCCCGCAGTCGCCCCGACCATCGTGATGAAGGCGGCTTGTGCAAAGCCTGCGTCCGAGCCGATGGCGCGGAACACCAGGAAAACGATGAAGATCGACATGACCTGGAACGCCACCGAGAGCCCCAGAAATGCCACCCAGGCTGCGCGCGCGGACATCATGCTGCCATAGTCGTTGCGCAGCGCGATGAACCAGCCGAAGCGCTCGAGGCGTCCGGTGAATTGCTTGAGCATCCCGTAGTGCAACGCCACGAGCACGACGAGGCCCCCGAGCATGCCGAAACCCATCAACAGCAGATAACTCCGGGCGACCAGGTACTGCGGGGCGAGCAGCAGGCAGGCGATCGCCGCCAGCAGCAGCAGAATCACTAGGCCCATGAATCTTTCGACGACCAGACTCGAGATCGCGACGGTGCTCGAGGGAAGCAGTCTGCGTACGCGATAGATGCGGTAGGCATCGCCGCCGATGGCGGTGGGCAGGAACTGGCCGACGAAATGTGCGACGGCATAAAGCCGGACGGTGAGGCGGAATGGCAATGCGGTGTCGAACAGGCGAATGGCCCAGCCCCATTTCCAGCCGGTGAGGAAGAACTGCATGCCGCAGCCGATGAACGCCGCTGCGAGCAGGTAGGGGTCGGCCTGCTGCAGTTCTGTCAGCATGGCGCGCCAGTCGACATTGATTACCAGCACGGTGATCAATGTCACACCGACGATGGCTTTGAGGATTTGCTTCATTGGCAGGTCGGGCGTTCAGGCAGCGCGCGCGCGCCGTAATTCAGATAGTTCGAGTTGCATGTCTTCACGACTGGTGCCCTGGATCATCATGCGGTACCACAATTCGGCGTTGATCAGCAGCCACAGACGTGTTCCGTGGTCCTGATGGCGCGCCGATTGGCTGCGCAACAACGCGTCGATCGGCTCCTGCCGCAGGACGCCGTCGCTTACCAGTTCGGAACGCGTGAGGAAGTTCTCGTGCAGGAAACGATACTCATCGCGCAGCAGATAAGGCAGCGCGGATGAGAACCCCTGTTTGGAACGCGCGAGAATCTGGTCCGGGAGATAACGTGCAGCCAGGCGTCGCTGGATGATGCGCAGACTGCGGCCTTTCACCTTCACGTCGGTGGGCAGTCGCGCGGCAAACTCGGCAAGGCGGTGATCCATGAACGGGCTACGCGCCTCGAGGCCGTGGGCCATCGTCATGCGGTCGGTGATCATTACCGGATGGTCGGGCAGACGCACCTTGGAATCTGCGTACAGCATGTGATCCAGGGCGTCGCCGCGCGCCGCTGCGTACGGAAGTCGTATCGCATCTTCCGCCTGCGCCGGAATCCGGGCCAGCGCATCGCCCGACAGCAACTCGCGACGCGCTGCCTGATCGAAGTAGAAATACGTCAGGCTGGATGCGTAGCGATCTGCCCCGGAAAGGAACGACAGCCGGTGCAGCCACTTGAGCTGGTGACCTGCGCTTTTGTACCAGCCGTCCCCTGGCAGCAGCGACAGTGCCGGACCCACGACGTGCCGTCGTACCGCCGCCGGGATGCGCCTGTAATGCTGCGCATAGATGTTCCCGTAGTAGCGGTCGTAGCCACCAAACATCTCATCGCCGCCATCGCCGCCGATCACCACCTTGACGTGTTCACTCGCGAGCTGCGATACCTGCCAGGCGCACAGGGAGAGTGGATCGGAAGGTTCGTCGAGATGAAAGATCAGGTCCGGCAACGCGCTCGCAAGCGACACCTGCAACGTGCGCTCGTGGTGCTGAGTGCCGTAGAGCTGAGCCACCGCACGCGCGTGCGGCGCTTCGTCGAAACTGGCATAGGGCAAGCCGACGGTGAAGGTGGGGAGGTCGCGCACCCTCAGTTTGCGCGCCAGCATCGCCACCAGCAGGCCGGAGTCAAGTCCGCCGCTCAACAACGCGCCGACGGGCACATCGCTCACGAGGTGCAGTCGCAGCGTCTGGGCAAGTCGTTCTTCGAGTTCGTCAGTCAGCGAGTCGAGCGAGCCCGACAGCTTCGGCAGGTATTGCAGGTCCCAGTAGGCGCTGACCACCGGCTCCCGGCCATCCTCCAGCACGAGCTTGTGGCCGGGCGGCAGCTTGCTCACCCCACTGAACATCGACAGCGGCGGTGCGATCAGGCGCAACGCCAGGTATTGATCGAGCGCGGCGACGTTCAGCGCACGCAGCGACGGTTGCCACGCCAGCAGGCCCTTGATCTCGGACGCGAAGCCGAAACCGCGCGCCGCGTGGGCGTAGTAGAGCGGTTTTTGTCCAAGATGATCGCGCGCCATGAGCAGGCGGCGGCGCTTCACGTCCCAGAGTCCGAAGGCGAACATGCCGCGCAGATGTTCGAGCAGGTGATCGCCGTGGAAGTGATAGAGGCCAAGGATCACTTCGCAGTCGCTGTTCGTCCGGAACACATAGCCGCGCGCCTGCAAGTCCTTGCGCAGCTCCACATAATTGTAGATCTCGCCATTGCAGACGAGCCAGAGGCTCTGATCCGCGTTCACGAGTGGCTGGCGCCCACCTTCGAGATCAATGATCGACAGACGGCGATGCCCGAACGTTGCCACTTCGTCCTGCATCAACCCCTCACCGTCGGGGCCGCGATGGCTGAGCATGTCCAGCATGCGGCGCATGCCCGAATCGCGCTCGATTCCTCCCACCAGTCCGGCAATCGCACACATCCTGGGGGATCAGCCTGCGTCGCGTTTGAGGGCGGGGTTGCGTCGGGCCGCGAGGATCACGGACTCGAAGGTCTTTTCGTACTGTTCAGCGCACCGGTCGATGAAATACCGCTCGACCTTGTCGCGGTTGTGCGCGGCGCAACGATCGCGCAGCGCGGGGGTGTCGGCAAGTTCCCGCAGCGCGCGCGTGAACGCGTCGGTGTCGTTCAGCTTGACCACGAAACCCGTTTCGCCAGAGGCGAGGAAATCCGTCTGACCGCCCTCGTCGTAACAGATCACCGGCAGTCCGAACGCCATCGCTTCCAGGAACACCAGCCCGAAGCCCTCATGCTGGCTGGCGGAGACGAATACGTCGGCCAAACTCAACGCGGCGTACTTCTGTTCATCCGTGACCTGGCCGAGCAGGTGCACGCGATCACCGAAGCCTTGCTCGCCCGCCAACTGGCGGATCGCGGCTTCGTCGGGCCCTGACCCGACCACGAGCAGGTGCGCATTCGCGAGTTTCGCGCGGCTCAGTACCTCGACGAGCTGTGGAGTGCTCTTGCGCGGCACCAGACGGCCCACCGTCACCAGTACCAGGGCATCCTCCGGAATTCCGAACTGCGAGCGACTCGCGGGCGGGAATCGCGGCGGCCGTTCAATGCCCAGCGGCACCAGCTCCACGTCGCGCTTGACCCCGTAGATGGAGCTCACATGATTGACCGTGTTCCGGGACTGTCCGACCACTGCATCGGCCTTGCGCAGCATCTGCCGTATCGGGGCGCGCAGCCACGCGTGGCGGTGCGGGGACATCGCCTTGCTCGGATCGTAGAGGTCGCCGCCGTGCACCGACAACACGTTGGGAACTCCGTACCAGCGCGAGAGCAGGTGACCGGCCGGCCCGCTCGGAATGGCGAAATGCGTGTTTATGACATCGAAGGAGGCCATGTCCGGCAGGCGCATTGCGCGCCACAGCGCGCTTGGCACGAAACTGAGCATCGAGGGCATTGTTGCCACCGCCAGTTCGTGGCGCATCAGCACCGGCGTCCGCAGCACCCGCACCCCGCCGTCCATGCTTTCCGGGGCCAGGTCCAGTGCCCGGGAAGTGATCACCGTGACGTTATGTCGGGTGGCCAGCGAGCGCGCCAGCGCCGCCATCACCACGCCGCCGCCGCCGCCGAGGGGCGGGTATTCGTAGTTGCAGAAAAGGATCTTCACGTTTGTCGAACTGCTCGTCCTGATCGGGTGTCCTGATCGATTATATTCACGGGCTTACCCAGGCATTGCCGCAGGAGTGTGACATGGCTATGAGTTCTCAGATATCGGCCGCGCCGCGCGCCGAACCGGTGGCGTTGCCGCCGGCGCGCAAGCTCAGCGCTCGCCTTGAGCCATTCGATTCTTACTGGCAGGCGCCGAAGGATGTCGAAAAGGGCTTCTCCTCCTTCACGGCCTACTATCGCGCGAACTACCTCCACCGGCTGCCGGCCGATCGCAATGTTCGCATTCTCGTCGTGAGTTGCGGCCCTGGCTATCTCGTGCAGGCGCTGGCCGACGCGGGTTACAAGAATGTCATCGGCATCGATTCCGATCCCGCCAAGGTCGCCTATGCATTGCGGCGCAACTTGCCATGCGAAAGCGCCAACGCTTTCGCGTATCTGGAATCACGCAGTGCGCAGTACGACGTGATCATTCCCGAACAGGAACTCAATCACCTCACGATCGCGGAGACGATCGAGTTTCTGCGGCTGTGCTACACGGCGCTCAAGCCCGGCGGCGAGGTCATCGTATACGCGATGAATGGCGCGAATCCGCTCGTGGGCTCGGAAAACCTGTCGCACAACATCGATCACTTCTACAACCTCACCGACTACAGTCTCGGTCAGCTGCTCCAGATCGCAGGCTTCACGGGCTACAAACCTTTTGCGCTGAAACTGTACGTGTTCTGGAAGAACCCGATGAACTACGTCGGTCTGGCCGCCACCGGCGCGCTGGAGCTGATGATGAAGATCGTGTTCCTGATGTACGGCAAGAAAGTGAAGGTGCTGAGCAAGAAGGTCGGTGGTGTCGCGACCCGTCCGGCCTAACGGCCCTTGAAGTCGTCGGGCACCAGCTGGTGGCGCCCGAGCAGCTTGTAGAAGTCGGTGCGGTTGCGCCGTGCGAGGCGTGCCGCCTGGCTGACATTCCCGCCAGTGATCTGAAGGATCTGCGACAGATAGCTGCGCGTGAAATCGTCGCGCGCGTCGTCGAAGGAGGGCAGGCGCCCCGGCGTCCCACCGATCGACTGCTGCACGAGCTCAACCGGCACGATCGGCGTCTGGGACATCGCGACGTTCTGTCGCACCACGTTCTGCAACTGGCGGACATTGCCGGGCCACTCCGCGGTCGCCAGCAATTCGACAGCTTCCGGGGCGTAGATCTTGCGAGTGCCGGTTTCGGCAGCGATCTGGGCGAGAAAATGCGCCACGAGCAGCGGGATGTCCTCGCGGCGCTTTGACAACGCCGGCATCTCGATGTGCACGACGTTGAGCCGGTAATAGAGATCTTCGCGGAATTGCCCGCCAGCCATTAGCGGCAGCAGATCCCGGGATGTCGCGGAGATCACGCGCACGTTCACGGGCTGGGCTTCAGTCGAACCTGCGGGTCGCACCGCTTCCTCCTGCAACACGCGCAGCAGTTTCACCTGCAGGCGTGGCGTGAGCTCGCCGATCTCGTCCAGCAACAGTGTGCCGCCGTCGGTCGCCTCGAACAGCCCCTTGCGCGCGGTGGTCGCGCCGCCAGTCCCGATCGCGTGACCGAACAGTTCCGAGTCGAGCTGTTCTTCCGCGATTGCGCTGCAGCTGATCGACAGGAACGGGCGATTGCGTCGCGGGCTGGCGCGATGAATCGCGCGCGCGAGTTGCTCCTTGCCCGTGCCACTTTCGCCCGTGATCAGGACGCGGGCATCGGTGCCGGCGACCATGTGCGCCTGCGAGAGCTTTTCTTCCATCGCCGCGCTGCGGGTGATGATCTCCGCGCGCCACTCTTCGTTGGAATCCATGAAGCCGGAAATCTTCAGCGCCTTCTGCACCTGATCCAGCAGTTCCTGCTTGTCGACGGGTTTCGTGAGAAAGCCGAAGGCGCCCATCTGCGTCGCCTGCACCGCGTCAGGGATCGTGCCGTGCGCCGTGAGAATGATGACCTTAAGTCCGGGCCAGCGGTTCTGCAGTTCCTTGAGCAGACCGATGCCATCCATGTTGTCCATGCGCAGATCGGTGATGACAAGATCCGGACGGAAACGACTCGCCGCCGCGATCGCCTGCGCGCCACTTTCGACCGCTTCGACTTCATAGCTCTCGGCGCGCAGACGGATCGTCAGCAGGCGCAACAAGCCCGGATCGTCGTCCACCACCAGGATTCGCGCCTTGCGCTTGCTCGGCTGGTTCATGGCTTGCGTACCTCGTTGGCTGGGGGCTTGCGATCGGTGATATTCCGCTCGATGTTGGCGATCGCATCGAGCTTCGACTGTGCTTCATCCAGCGCCTTGCGCAGTCGCGCGTTCTCATCGACCTCCGATTGCAGCCGTTTGCTGGCGGTGACGGCGACGTTGTTGTTTCGCTCACGGGCGAGGTTGCGTTGAGCTTCCGTCACGAGGCGCGAATTCTCCGCCTCCAGCTTCAGTTCAGCGTCGAGACGCTGCAGCTCGAGGTACCCGACTGCACGTTCTGCCGACGTCAGGGTTTCGGGCGTCGCGAGCACTTCGCGCAACAGGCGCTGTGCGGCAACCGGATCGCGCGCGGGATGCAGCGGCGCGGCAAGCGCCAGGGCGTAGCGCAGTTGTGTCGCGCCACTTGGCGACTGCTGGTGTGCTGCGCGCGCCGCGGCGAAAAGTTCTGCCTGCTCCGCGGGACTCCCCTGAGCAAGATGCTGCAAGGTTTCGAAATACGCACTTAGCTGCAGTGCGCTGCCCGTGATGCGATCACTGCCAGGTTGCACCGGTGCGGGCGCAGGTTGCAGGGCGCACCCCGACACGATGAGCATTGCGAGCAGGAAGGCGCTACGCAGCATTTGCGTGATCCGTTCTGCCGGCGGGCAATGACGCCGTCACCAGCGCGCCTGCCACAGGCGTCGCCTGCATCGGCATGCGAATCCGGAAATGCGCGCCGGCCCATTCTCCATCGACGATGTCGATCCTGCCACGATGCGCGGTCACAAATTCCAGCACCACCGACAAGCCGATGCCGGTTCCGCGCACGTGGCCGCCAGGGGCTTTGCCCGTATAGAACGCGTCGAAAACATGAGCGCGGTCCTCCAACGGTATGCCCGGCCCGGTATCGCCGATTTCGAGCCAGAATTCGCTGGCCGACTCGCGCGCGCGCACGTAAATGGTGCCGCTGCGCGGCGAATACTTGATGGCGTTGGAGAGCAGGTTTTCGAGTATCAAGCGGAGCTTTCCCCGGTCGGCGAGCAGGATCAGATCCTCGACGCGAACGTCGAGACGCACACGCTGTGACAACAGGGTGAGCTGCTGGTTCTCGATGACCTGCTTGATGAGGGGTCGAATCCTGAATTCGGAGAGTTCCAAGCCGACATTGTTCGTCTGCCATGCGCTGAAGCTGAGCAGGTTCTCGATCATACGCTGCAGTTTGATTCCGTTTTCGCGCAGGATGCTTGTGACCTCGCGCTGATTGGTCTCAAGCTCGCCGACGGCGCCATCCATCAGCAGTTCGGTGCCCTCACGGATGTTCGCGAGCGGAGTCTTGAGTTCATGCGACATGTGGCGCAGGAAGCGGCTGCGTTCCTGTGCCAGGTCTACCAGACGCTGCCGCAGCCATTCGAGTTGGCGCCCCAGCTTTTCCAGATCGACCGGACCCGTGACCTTGATCGGACGCAGCACCGCGCCGCGGCCCAGTTCATCGATGGCGCGGTCGATCTGGCGCAACGGGCGCCCGAGGCCGATCGAGAACGCGAGGATTGCAATGACGGTGAGGGGCACCAGCAAGGCTGATTCCCAGAACAGCTGACGCTGCGCCCGGCGCGTCTGCGTCTGCAGTGCCGCGAGCTCGCCGTCGATTTGTGCGTTGCCACGTTCGGCGATCCGTCCTGCCACGGCATCCATGCTCTCGAAGATGCGCAACAGCTGGTTGTATTGTGGCGGCACCCGCGCTGCGTTGAGAACTTGCGCAGCGACCGTGCTTTGCAGGTCGCCGAGTTCACGCAGCGCGCTGAGCGCGTCGGGTGCGCGCAGATGCCGCGCAAGCTGATCCTTGATGGTGGTGAGGCGGAAGTTGTGCTGCCCGTAAGCTTCGATGAGCTTGCTGTCCGCCAGCACCTGGTAAAGGCGCACGGTGCGCTCGAGCGACGCCGTCTGGGCGAACAATTCCTGCGTGAGGCGGGTCGCCTGCACTCCCTCGACTACGAGTCGCTCGCTGGTCTCCGCGAGGCGACGCATCTGGATTCCCGCTGTCAGCAATGCCGCCAGCAGGGGGATGGCGATGATGGCCAGGCCCAGCAGCAGCAGACCGCTCAGCGAACGAGGGCGCGCGATGTGCATGCCGCAATTCTAGGCTACGCAGGACGATCCATGGGCCTACCAAGGTTCGCGTGCGAGTTTCTCTTCCCACCGCAGCGAACTGCGCACGATGGCGTCGAGGTCATCCAGTGCCGGGGTCCAGCCGAGCACGTCGCGGATCTTTTCCGCTCGGGCCACCAACACCGGCGGATCTCCCGCGCGGCGCGGCTCTTCGCGGATCACGAGCGACTTGCCGGCGACCCGCTCCACGCTCTGGAGCACCTCGCGCACACTGTAGCCGTGGCCATAACCGCAATTGAGCGTGGCGGAGGCACCGCCATCGCGCAGGTAGTCCAGCGCGTGCAGGTGGGCGCGGGCCAGGTCATCCACGTGGATGTAGTCGCGCACCCCCGTACCATCCGGAGTCGCGTAATCCGTGCCAAAAATCGAAAGATGGGGGCGTTTGCCGATCGCGGCCTCGCATGCGGCCTTTACCAGCAGGGTCGCCTTGCGTGTGGACTGGCCGATGCGCCCTTCGGGATCCGAGCCGGCGACATTGAAATAGCGCAGCACTACGTAGCGCAGCGAGGAGGCGGCGGCGAGATCCCGCAGCATCCATTCAGACATCAGCTTCGAGGTGCCATAGGGATTGATCGGCGCGAGCAATGAGTCCTCCGATGCGACCCCCTCTGCCGCATTGCCATACACCGCAGCGGTGGAGGAGAACACGAAATTCTTCACCCCGTGCTGGGCGCAGGTGGCCAGCAGGCTGCGTGTTCCACAGGTGTTGTTGCCGTAATACTTCAGCGGGTCCTCTACCGATTCGGGCACGATGGTATGCGCGGCGAAATGGACTACCGTGTCGATCTTGTGATCGGCGAGCACCCCGCCCACCAGCTTCGCGTCACCGACATCACCCTTGACGAGCGTGGTGCCGCTGAGGGCCTGGGAGAATCCGGTAGACAAGTTGTCCAGTACGACCACAGCCGTGCCCTGCGCCTTCAGCCGCAAAACGGTATGACTGCCGATGTAGCCAGCGCCACCGGTGACCAGAATGGTGTTTTTTGCGTTGTTTATCATTTGGTTAGCTGTAAATCCTGTCAAAGCTTGCGAATCTTCCAATAATACCCGTTGTGGATAAAAACGCTGTGACACCCTTTGCGGGACTGACGCCGGAC
>JBDSRN010000152.1:0-8907 GCA_039929265.1 Steroidobacteraceae bacterium
GGGGGTAACACCCGAGGGTGCGGAACCGCACGCTCTTCATCATCGGCTACTCGCCGGGGGCCAGGGGCATGCGGTCGTCGTCAACCATGATCAGCGTGCCGTCGCGCTCGACCACCGGACGCTCCGCCGAGTAGTACAGCGGCACGAGGGCGATCTTCTGCAGATGGATGTATTGCCACACGTCGAGCTCGGTCCAGTTCGAGAGCGGGAACACACGGATGCTCTCGCCCTTGTTCTTGCGCGTGTTGTACAGACTCCACAGCTCGGGGCGCTGGTTCTTCGGATCCCAGCGATGCTGCGGCGAACGGAACGAAAAAATGCGCTCCTTGGCGCGGCTCTTCTCCTCGTCGCGGCGCGCGCCGCCGAATGCGGCATCGAACTGGTATTTGTCGAGCGCCTGCTTGAGCGACTCGGTCTTCATGACATCGGTGTGCACCGCGGAGCCATGAGTGAACGGACCGATACCCCTGGCGAGGCCGTCCTGATTAACGTGCACGAGCAGCTCCATGCCCGCACTCTGCGCGACCTGGTCGCGGAACGCGTACATGGCCTTGAACTTCCACGTGGTGTCCACGTGCAGCAGCGGAAACGGCGGCGGAGCCGGGAAAAACGCCTTCTTCGCGAGGTGCAGCATCACCGCGCTGTCCTTGCCGATCGAATAGAGCATCACCGGCTTGTCGCACTCGGCGACGACCTCACGGAAAATGTGGATGCTCTCGCCTTCGAGGCGCTGCAGATGCGTCAGTCGCTTCGTCACTCGCTACCCGTTGAAAACCCGGCGAAAATGCCTGAATCAGCCGCCTATTCTACCCCCCCGGGCGCACCAGTACGGTCATGAACTCATGCACCGGCATCGCATCGAGCCGCGCGGGGTCGGCGAACAGATCCCGGACCTTCCAGGCCTGCTCGGTGTCGTAGTGCTGGTCGACGGACTGCTCGAACTTGCGCACCAGCAGCGGCATGCCTTCGGCGCGGCGGGCCCGGTGGCCCACCGGGTACTCGATGGCGACTCGCTCGGTCGAGCTCCCATCCGTGAAGAACACCTGCACCGAATTGCCGATGTAGCGCCGGTCGGCCGCGTAGTAATCCTGTGTGAAGCGGAGGTTCTCGCAAACACGCATCTTCGCGCGCAGTGCGTCCACGCGCGGATCGTTCGCGACCCGGTCCTCGTAGTCCTGTGCGGTAAGGCGCCCGAAGATCAGCGGTATGGCCACCATGTACTGGATGCAGTGATCGCGATCCGCCGGATTCGCGAGCGGACCAGTCTTGTCGATGATGCGCATGCCGGGTTCCTGTGTCTCCAGCTCGATGCGCTCGATCTCATCGAGGCGCTTGCTCACCTGTGGATGCAGGCGCAGCGCGCATTCCACCGCCGTCTGCGCGTGGAACTCTGCGGGGTATGAAACCTTGAACAGCACGTTCTCCATGACGTAACTGTCGAACGGACGCGGCACGGCAAGCGGCTTGCCCTTCAACAGCACATCGCTGAAGCCCCAGGTCTTCACGGACAGCGCGGAGGGATAGCCCATCTCGCCCGTCATCGCGATGAGTGCGAGGCGCACCGCACGACTGGTCGCATCCCCCGCCGCCCAGCTCTTGCGCGAACCAGTGTTTGGCGCATGGCGATAAGTGCGCAGCGCGGCGCCGTCGAGCCACGCGTTCGACACCGCGTTCGCCACCTGATCGAGCGTACCGCCGAGCAGGCTCGTCGCAACGGCAGTGCTCGCGATGCGTACCAGCAGAACATGGTCCAGGCCGACGCGATTGAAACTGTTCTCCAGTGCCAGCACGCCCTGGATCTCGTGCGCCTTGATCATCGCATCGAGCACGTTGCGCACGGTGCAGGGTCTGCCATTGCGCGGCCGGCTCATCCAGTCGGCGACGGCGAGAATGGCGCCGAGATTGTCGGATGGGTGCCCCCATTCCGCCGCGAGCCAGGTGTCGTTGAAGTCGAGCCAGCGGATGAGCGCACCGATGTTGAATGCGGCCTGTACCGGCTCGAGTTCATAGTCCATGCCGGGAACGCGCGCGCCACCCGGCAGCGTGGCACCTGGCACGACCGGCCCGAGCAGACGCGTGCAAGCCGGATACTTCAGAGCCTGCAGCGCGCAGGCAACCGAATCCATCAGGCAATAGCGTGCGGTATCGACGGCCTCGTCACCCGTGACGACGTAATCGCGCGCGTAGCGCGCAATGTTCAGCAACACCGGATCGAAGGCCGGACGTTCGGCGGAGCGGTAGTCCTGTGACATGCTATTGCCGCTGCGCGAGCGCCACGAACGGGCGGTTTTCCGGCCCGGTGTAGTTCGCCGCGGGACGGATGATCTTGCCGTCGATGCGCTGCTCGATCACGTGCGCTGCCCAGCCGCTGGTGCGAGCCAGCACGAACAGCGGCGTGAACATCGCCGTGGGAACGCCCAGCAGGTGGTACGACACGGCGCTGAACCAGTCGAGGTTGGGGAACATGTTCTTGATCTCGCGCATCACGCGCTCCAGCCGCTCGGCGACCTCATACATGCGCAGATCGCCGGCACGGCGGCCGAGCTCGCGCGCGACTTTCTTTATGATCTCGTTGCGCGGATCGCTGATTGTGTACACCGGATGCCCGAAACCGATCACGACTTCCTTCGCGGCGACGCGGCGGCGGATGTCGGCCTCCGCCTCGTCCGGCGTGGCATAACGCTGCTGTATCTCGAGGGCCACTTCGTTCGCGCCGCCGTGCTTCGGTCCGCGCAGCGCGCCGATCGCACCGGTGATGCTGGAGTAGATGTCGGCACCGGTACCGGCCACCACACGCGCCGTGAACGTGGATGCATTGAACTCGTGCTCGGCATACAGGTTGAGCGAGGTGTGCATCGCGCGCACCCACTCCTGCGAGGGCGCGCGTCCATGCAGCAAGTGCAGGAAATGCCCGCCTACCGACTCGTCATCGGTCTGCACGTCGATGCGCTTGCCGGCGTGGCTGTATTGATGCCAGTACGTGAGCATCGAGCCGAGGCTCGCGATGAGGCGATCGGCGATGTCGCGCGCGCCCGCGACGTTGTGATCTTCCTTCTCGGGCAGCAGGCAGCCCAGCGTCGACACGCCGGTGCGCAGCACGTCCATGGGATGGCTCGAGGCGGGCAACGCTTCAAGCACGGCGATCAGCTGCGCGGGCAGCCCGCGCATGCCGATGAGGCGGGCACGATACGCAGCGAGCTCGACTGCATTGGGCAGCTTGCCGTGCACGAGCAGATGCGCGATCTCCTCGAACTCGCAGCGCTCGGCGATCTCCAGGATATCGTAGCCGCGATAGTGCAGATCGTTGCCGCTTCGTCCGACCGTGCACAGCGCGGTGTTGCCCGCGACCACACCCGACAGCGCGACGGATTTCTTGGGCTTGAACCCGGTCGATTCTGGCTCGGTCATCGGGACTCTCGCTTTGCATCGCCGAACAGCTCGTCCAGCTTTTTTTCGAACACGTCGTAGCCAAGCACTTCATACAGCTCGGCACGCGTCTGCATGCGTTCGAGCACGCCACGCTGCGTACCGGTGTCACGCAGTGATGAGTACACCAGCTCGGCCGCACGGTTCATCGCGCGAAACGCGGACAGAGGGTATAGCACCAGCGCAACGCCGCAGCCCGCCAGCTCATGCACGGTGAAAAGCGGCGTCTTGCCGAACTCGGTGATGTTCGCGAGTACGGGCACGCAGATCGCCGCCGTGAACTGCGCATATTCCTCAAGGGTGGTGAGCGCCTCGGCGAAGATCATGTCCGCGCCGGCCTCGACGTAGCGCTGCGCGCGTTCGATCGCCGCCGACTGGCCTTCCACGGCGTGCGCGTCAGTGCGCGCCATGACCACGAAGTCCGGGGCACTGCGACCATCCACCGCCGAGCGGATGCGATCGCACATCTCCTGGGCCGACACCAGCGCCTTGCCGAGTCGGTGACCGCAGCGCTTCGCCGCGACCTGGTCCTCCAGATGCATGCCAGCCGCGCCCGCGCGGCTCAGTTCCTGGACCGTGCGCGCGATGTTGAAGGCACCGCCCCAGCCGGTGTCGGCATCGACCAGCAGCGGCACGTCGCAGGCGGAAGTGATGCGGCGCACGTCCTCGCATACGTCGTTGAGGCTGGTCATGCCGAGGTCCGGCATTCCGAACGAGGCATTGGCGACGCCTGCACCCGAGAGGTAGATGGCGCGATAGCCCGCGCGTTTGGCGAGCAGCGCCGTGCATGCGTTAATCGTGCCGACGATCTGCAGCGGGCGTTCCTGCCGCAATGCTTCCTGCAGCGTGCTCATCAGACGACTTCGCGCCCGTCACGCTGCGCATGGGCGACCGGCACGCTGCGGATCAGCTTCTCGTTCGCTGCCGCCGCCTGTGCAGCGAGGTTGATCACCTGTGCAGCGACGGCTGCGCCGGCGATCGAGCCGCGCATGAAGTCACGACGATCGACACTCATTGCGCGTTGAGCTCGGCGACGATTTTTTCCACCAGCGCGGGCGTGAGGCCGGCCTCGGGATTGCCCGCGATCTGCGCAAGGGATTTGCCGCGGAATTTGCTGAGCTGCGAGCTCAGGGCTGGCGCGTGGCGTGCGAGCACGTCGCGTCCGCGCGGATCATCGAGCAGCGTATCCACCGTCACCGTGGTGGCCGTCAGTGCGCCGCGTTCGGGCGCCGGCAGCGGCACGCGGGGCGGGCCGGACGGATTGACCGCCGAAGGCGGCGCCGAAGGCGTTGGAACGGGCGGCGCCTGGGTCGCGCGCTGGGCCTGCTGTGCGTCAGTGGTCACGACCGTATTCGCGCAACCCGCGAGCAGCGCGCCGAGGCCGCCAAGCAGGCACGTCAGCGTGGTGGTTTTGGCTGTGGACATGCTCTTTCCCCGTGTGAATCCAGCCGCAATGCGGTTCGCGCATCCTACGCCCAGCGTAACCAAGCTTGCTTGCGAGACGTAGCGCACAGTTCACGCACTCGCCGCCAACCTGAAATGTGCGCTGCCTATACTTTCCTCGCTCGTACCAGGAGTTCATGGGATGGAGCGATCAATGCTCGCTGCGGACACTCCAGGCTCCTGGCGGGGCATGGAACACCGTTGCGGAGATCGGCACCCCGCTAACCTGCCGGTCCGCCTGTTCCTCTCACCCCAGGAAGTACTGCTCGGTCGCGTTCGGGACATCAGCCTGTCCGGCGCCTTCGTACAGACCTGGCGCGAACTGCCTTCCCTATCGCGCGTGTTCGTCGAGCTGCGCCGGGTCAATGCCGCGGGGCGCGCCACGCGGCAGCGGATTCCGGCCTACATCGTCCGCAACGCGGCCACCGGCGTGGGCATCGAATGGGCCGACTTCGCCCCTGCCAGTGTGCGCGAGCACTGGACCGCCGTCGCCCGCGACGCCCCCGAGACCTCCCGGACGGCCCGCCGCCGTCGCGCCACCGAACGTCGCATCCTGCTCGGCGAGGATTGGCTGGTCTACTACCCCACTCCTGCTCGCCCCCTTCCGCAAAATAGCGCAGCGCAGCGGTACTTGCCCATAGTCCCGCCAAATCGCTCTGAATAGCGGTTTGCGCGACGCTCCACACCGCTGGTTGGTGAAATTGGGCAATCTGAAACTGCGTAGTGCGATGACTTGAAGGTGGGCGACCTGAACGAACCGAACTGGATCACCTACCGCCTGGCGTACGAAGCGGCGATCCATCACCTGCACCTGTGGCTCCGGCAGCACCCAGTCCCTGAAGGCATACGCCTTCGCGCTCGCTGCGGCGGTGAAGGCGGGTCACGTCATTCCGCCCGAGGGCGCGCGCGCGGCGGCTGCGGCGTGGGCGAGCAGCTAACTAGTCTTTTTCGCCTAGCAGCTGCGCGCGCAGCTTCGCCAGCTCCGCACGTCCGCTGTTCGGCAGCTTCGGCCAGCGCGGATCGATCGATTCCAGCGTATCGACCAGCGTAGCCGCGACGATGAGCTGCATATTGCGCTTGTCATCGGCGGGCACGATGTACCAGGGCGAATCCTTCGTGCTGGTGGCTTCGATGCACTGCTCGTACGCCTGCATGTAGTTCTTCCAGTACGCGCGCTCGGCGATATCACCAGCATTGAACTTCCAGTTCCTGTCCGAATCATCAATGCGTTTGATGAAGCGTTCGCGCTGCTCGTTCTTCGACAAGTGCAGGTAGAACTTCACCACACACGTGCCGCTGCGCTGCAGGTGCGCTTCCATGTCGAGGATCGAGCGATACCGGTCGCGCCACAGGTGCTTGCCGCTGCACTGTGCGGGCAAGTGCTGCGCGGCGAGGAATTGTGGATGCACGCGCACAACCAGGACTTCCTCATAGTAGGAACGATTGAAAACGCCGATGCGCCCGCGTTCGGGCAGACATCGATTGGTACGCCAGAGAAAATCGTGATCCAGTTCTTCGGTGCTAGGACGCTTGAAGCTGAACACCTGGCAACCCTGTGGATTCACGCCGGACATCACGTGGTCGATGGTGCTGTCCTTGCCGGCCGCATCCATCGCCTGGAAAATCACCAGCAGCGCATGCGTGTGCTGCGCATACAGCATCTCCTGCAACTGGCTGAGCTGGCCCTTGTACGTCTCGAGCTGAACGGCATGGTGCTCCTTCGACTTGTACAGCGGCGCCACGCTCGTCGCGCGCCTGGCGAGCGAAAATCCGCCGTTCGGCGCGCGGAATTTGCCGGGGTCGATGCGTGGGCTCAAAACGGCGCACTCTGGCGATAACCCGGATCGCTGTAGTCAATCACCTCCAGAGGACGGCCCGTGCTGCACAGGACGATGCGACCCGCAAGGTCCGTGCAGGAGATCGCAAGCACTGCCGAGGCGAACTCGTCGGGTGTCTGGATGACGTCCGGCACGATGCAGTTGACTCGGATCCCGTGGCTCGCCTGCAGCCACGCAAGCGCCGCGGTGAAGCGCATGACCCCGGCCTTCGCAGCGCCATACGCCGGTTGCTGTTCCGGCCCGAAGCCCAGGCCCGAGTTCGCAGCGACATTTACGATCGCTCCGCCGCGCTCCTTCATCGCGTCGATCGCCTGCCGGGTGCTGTACATCGTGCCCATCAGGTTGACGGCGATCATGCGCTGCCAGTGCTCGAGCGGATCGTCCGCGAGGCAGGGGCCCGCATTGTTGACGAGGAAATCCAGCCCGTGGAATTCGCGCTGCGCACGCGAGATCAGTGTGCGCACTTCTTCCTCGCGCGACACGTCGCAGCGCTGCGCAAGAGCCTGGCCACCGAGGCGGCGGATATCCCCCGCGACTGTGCCCGCGAGGGCATAGTCCACGTCAGATACCACGACACGCGCGCCGCCACGCGCATACACCCGCGCGATCGCAGCTCCACCGCCGGAACCCGCGCCAGTCACGATGACGACTCGACCGCGCACGTCAAATGTGCCGATCTCATGCCCGTAGCCATTTCCATTGGCGTGCCCGTCCAATGCATTCATTGCGGCCGCCTCTGCAACGCCTCGACGAGGGCGTGAACGACGGCGTCGATCGAATAGGGCTTGGCCAGAATCGTGAACTCCTGCAGGGCGACGCTGTCACTGTAGCCGCTTGCGAGTACCAGCGGTATGTTGGGCAGGTGGCGCGCCACGAGCTCCGCGAGCTCCATGCCGTTGATGTCGCCGGGCATGATGACGTCCGAGAAAATCGCATCCACTTTCCTGCCCGACTGCAGCAGTGCCCAGGCCTCGTCGCCGGTACGCGCCAGCACCACATCGAAGCCCACGCCGCGCAGGGCGGACGCAACTACCTCGGCGACCATGACGTCGTCTTCGACGAACAGCAACTCGCATGGTCCGGATAGCGTCGCGCTCAACGCCGGTGGCTCCTCGATGGCCATGCCACCCTCCGCACGCGGCAGGGTCAGCGTGACGGTGGTGCCTTCCTTGAGCACGCTGTGCAGCGCCACCGAGCCGCCGGACTCGTTCGCGAACGCGAACACCTGCGACAGACCCAGACCAGTGCCCTGCCCCACGGGCTTGGTGGTGAAGAACGGATCGAACACGAGCGGCAACACGTCCGGCTCGATGCCGCCACCGTCGTCCGACACCTCGATGGTGACGAACTGCTGCGCGCCGTTGCGCAACTGCACCCCGGCCGTCCCGCCGTTGCGTGCGCGGATCGTGATCTGGCCGCTGCCGGCCATGGCATCGCGCGCATTGAACACGACGTTGAGCAGCGCGAGTTCCAGCTGCCCCGGGTCGGCCTCGATGTTCCACAGATTCGGTGCGAGATCCGTATGCAGGGCGACCTTCGCAGGCAACGCCTTTGAGAGCAGCGTTTCCATCGCGAGCAGCTGATTACGGAAGTCGATGGCCTGCGGCTTCAGCGGTCGGCGCCGGCCGAACGCGAGCATCTGCTGCACCAGTCGCGCGGCCCTGTGCACGGCGCGCAGCCCCGCTTCGATGAGTGGTCGTGCGCGCGGCTCTTGCACGAGCCGGTCCAGGACGTGCAGTCCGGTGGAAAGGGTCTGCAGCAGATTGTTGAAGTCGTGCGCGACGCCGCCCGTGAGCCGGCCGATCGCCTCAAGCTTCTGGCTCTGCGCGAGTCGCGCGTGCGTGTCCCGCACTTCCGCCACGACGGTGGCGATCCGCTGTTCCATCACGACCTGCTGCGCGCTGATGCGCTGACTCGCGCGCAGCAGCGCGGCGCCCACCTGGTCGAACTCGATGATGCCCGTGCTCGGGACCACCAGGTCGCGACCCTGCTCGAGATCCGCGGCGGCGACCTGCAGCATTTCCACCGGTCGCACGAGGCGCCGCGACACCCAGTACGCGGCAGCCAGACCGGCGAACATCAACAGCAGCGCGCTCGCGAAAACCTCGGCCATGGAGCGGTACATGCGCGCGTTGAGCAGCGAGCGCGGCACGCCGATGGCAAAGGTCGTCTTGAACTGCTCCGAGGTGCTGTAGAAATT
>JBDSRN010000153.1:0-2143 GCA_039929265.1 Steroidobacteraceae bacterium
GCTGCGCATCGCGTGAGTACAGTTCGGGGGCAGTGAGCTGGGATTCCAGCCCGACGCTCTGCAGCGCCAGTGTTTCCATCTCCTTTTCCAGTCGCGTCACTTCGTTCTGCAGTGCGTTGAGTGAACGCTTCTTCGCGGCTTCCAGCTTGCCGACGCGAGGCGCGGCGACGGATGCCGCGATCGCGGGTCTCGCCGCACCCTCTGCACGCTCGAGCCACTTCGCGTAGTCCTCGAGATCGCCGTCGAAACTCTCCGCCTTGCCGTCGTGCACAATGCGGAACTCGTCCGCAACCGTCCGCAACAGATGCCGGTCGTGCGACACGAGCACTACCGCGCCGGTGTAATCCTGCAGCGCTACGGCGAGGGCCTGACGCATTTCCAGATCCAGGTGATTGGTCGGCTCGTCGAGCAGCAGCAGATTGGGGCGCTGCCACGCCACCAGTGCCAGCACCAGGCGGGCTTTCTCGCCACCGGAGAATGGCTCGACTGGCTCGAATACGCGCTCGCCCCGAAAGCCGAAACCGCCGAGAAAATCGCGCAGCTCCTGCTCGGTCGCGCGCTGACCGCGCACCAGATCAACATCACGCAAGTTGTGCAGCGCCGACTCTTGCGGATTGAGCTGCTCGAGCTGATGCTGCGCGAAGTAGCCGATCTTCAGATCGCGCGAGTCGGTGCGCGTGCCGGTCGGCGAGCAAATGACGTTTGCCAGCAGCTTGGTGAGCGTGGACTTGCCCGCGCCATTGCGACCCAGCAACGCAATGCGGTCACCCGGATACAGCGTCAGGGTCAAATTCGCGAGAATCGTGCGGTCCGCGTAGCCGGCGGATTGCCGTTCGAGGGCCAGTAGCGGGCGCGGCAGCCTGTCCGGTGAGGCGAACGAGAACTCGAACGGTGAGTCCACGTGTGCGGGCGCAATGCGCTGCATCCGTTCCAGCGCCTTCAGCCGGCTCTGGGCCTGGCGCGCCTTCGTGGCCTGCGCGCGGAAGCGTTCGACGAACGATTCCATGTGCTTGATCTCGCGTTGCTGGCGCGAATACAGCGCGCCCTGCTCGGCCAGCTCCGCGGCGCGCTGCTCCTCGAAGGCGGAGTAGTTGCCGCGGTACGCGCGCGCATGGCCGTGCTCGAGATTCACGATGCGATCTGTGACGCGATCGAGGAACTCGCGGTCGTGCGCGATCAACAGCAGCGTGCCGGCATAGTCGCGCAGCCATTGTTCGAGCCAGAGGATGGCGTCGAGATCCAGGTGATTGGTGGGCTCGTCGAGCAGCAGCAGGTCCGAGCGACACATCAGCGCCTGCGCGACGTTGAGCCGTACGCGCCAGCCGCCGGAGAACTCGCGCACCGTGCGAGTTTCGTCGCTCGCGGCAAACCCAAGCCCGTGCATCAGTCGGCCGGCCCGACTGCGTGCGTCGTAGCCACCCGCGGCCGCGTAGGTCGCATACAGCTCGGATAGCTTCATGCCGTCATCGCGCTGCTCGGCGCGCGCAATCTGCGCCTCGATCTTGCGCAGGTGGACGTCGCCATCGAGCACGAATTCGATTGCGGGCCGGTCGCTGGCGAGCAGTTCCTGCGACACGTACGCGATCTCGAGATTGCCGGGCATCTCGAAGTCGCCGGCGTCCGGCTGCAGTTCGCCGCGTACCAGCGAGAGAAGGCTGGACTTGCCGCTGCCGTTCTCGCCTGTGATACCGACTTTTTCCCCGCGAAACAGGCTGAAAGTGGCATCGGCGAACAACAGCCGCGGGCCACGGCGGATGGAGACGGCGGAGAAGTTGAGCATGGGAGGTGCGCATTGTACCGGCCCCGCCGCGGCGCTCTGCTAGTGTTGCCAGGATTCGCAGGGAGAATGTCGATGGCCGCAATCTATCTGTATACGAACGCCGTGTTGTACGCGGCACTGGCGCTGTGGGTCACCGCGAGCCCGTGGAAGACGGCGGAGGCTGTTGGCTACACGCAGCTCTCGAGCGGCGGGCACACCGAGTATCTCGTCGTGTATGGCGGACTGCAGTTCGGCCTCGCGGCGTTCTTCGCATGGACGGCGTACACGGCTTCATTGCAGCGCGCGGGGCTCATGTTCGCGCTGCTGCTGTACGTCCCGATCGTGCTCTTTCGCAGCATCTCGCTGGCGAAATACTGGCCGGTG
>JBDSRN010000154.1:0-2745 GCA_039929265.1 Steroidobacteraceae bacterium
TGAGTGAGCCCGTGTCGCGGCGGCGTTCCTTCGCGTCGTCGGAACGCGCGCTCTGCAGGCGCGCGAGGTATTCGGGCGTGATGTCGCCGGTGACGTAGACACCGGAGAAGCACGAGGTGTCGAATTCCTCGATGTTCGCATTGTCGTGCCGGCAGGCCTGCACCAGATCCTCGAGATCCTGGTACACGAGCCAGTCGGCGCCGATCTGATTCGCGACCTCCTCGATCTCGCGACCGCTCGCGACGAGCTCGCTCGCGGCAGGCATGTCGATGCCGTACACGTTCGGGAAGCGCACGGGCGGTGCGGCCGAAGCGAAATACACCTTCCTGGCGCCGGCTTCACGCGCGAGCTCGATGATCTGCGCGGAAGTCGTGCCGCGTACGATCGAGTCGTCCACGAGCATCACGTTCTTGCCGCGGAACTCCATCTCGACCGCGTTCAGCTTGCGGCGCACGGAAGCTTCGCGCATCTCCTGCCCCGGCATGATGAAGGTGCGGCCGATGTATCGGTTCTTGTTGAACCCTTCGCGATACTTGATGCCGAGCTTCTGCGCCATCTGCAGCGCGCTGGTGCGGCTGGTATCGGGGATCGGGATGATCACGTCTATATCGTGATCGGGACGCAGCCGCGCGATCTTGTCGGCGAGCTTCTCGCCCATGCGCATGCGCGCGCGGTACACCGAGAGATTGTCGATGATCGAATCGGGACGCGCGAAGTAAACGTACTCGAAGATGCATGGCGTGTGGTGCTGGGGAGCCACGCATTGACTCGCATGCAACCGGCCACGTTCGTCGATGAACACGGCCTCGCCCGGGGCGACATCGCGCAGCAGCTCGAAGCCCAGCATGTCGAGGGCGACGCTTTCCGAGGCGAGCATGTGCTCGGTGCCCTTGGGAGTACGCCGCTGCCCGAGCACCAGAGGACGGATGCCGTGCGGATCGCGAAAGCCGAGCACGCCCGTGCCGATGATCATCGCGACCACGGCGTAGCCACCACGGCAACGACGGTACACGGCGCTGGCCGCGGCGAAGATGTCGGCCGGCGTGACGCGCATCGTGCCGACCCGCTGCAGCTCCGAGGCGAACACGTTGAGCAACACTTCGGAATCCGAAGTGGTGTTGAGATGACGGCGATCCTCGCGGATCAGCACTTCGGAAAGCTCGGCGGCGTTGGTGAGGTTGCCGTTGTGCGCGAGACAGATGCCGTACGGCGCGTTCACGTAGAACGGCTGCGCTTCGGACGCGCTGTCGCAACCGGCAGTGGGATAACGCACGTGCCCGATGCCGGAGTTGCCGACCAGTTCCAGCATGTGGCGTTGTTCGAACACGTCGCGAACGAGGCCGCGACCCTTGCGCCAGAACAGCTCGCCGTCTTCGCTGGTCATGATGCCGGCGGCATCCTGGCCCCGATGCTGCAGTACCGTCAGCGCGTCATAGATACGCTGATTGACCGGTCCCGTGCCCACCATTCCGACGATTCCACACATGATTTCGTTGCCCTAGTTTCGCGTGACCGAACCGAGCTCACGCAGTCGCTGGATGCGCGGATCGCCACCCAGCGCGCGCAGACCATTGGCGAGGCTCTCAGCATACGGCTTGAGCTTGGCCTTCACATACCAAGGCTCGCCGTCGAGCTTGAGCGTGTGACACAGTATGGCGATCAGACCCACGATGACGAAACCGCGCACCAGTCCGAACAGCAGACCCAGAAAACGATCGAGCGAGCTGAACAGCGACAAGCGCACGAAGTGATTGATGAGCGCGGCGATGGCGGTGCCCGCCAGCAGCACGAGCAGGAAGATTATGGCGCGTGCGGCCCACACACTGACCGCAGGATCCTTCAGCCCACCGCCCAGATGCGGCTCGAGCGAGGGCCCGAGATGCCAGGCCAGCCAGAACGCGAAAATCCAGGTGATCGCAGAGCACACTTCGCGCAGAAAACCGCGCATGACACCCGCAATGGCAGAAAACAGCAGGATTCCCAGGATGACATAGTCGGCCAGCGTCATTTTCCGGCGATATCCGCGTTGCAATCGAGCAGCGCAATTCTACCGGATGGAGACCTGCAACGCGAAGCCGTGGACAGCTACTGCGAAGTCAGCGCGCCTTTGTAGCCCTTGGCCGCCAGCTGCGCCTTCAAATCGAGCGCCGCGTCACGATCCGCAACGGGACCGACCCGCACGCGCAGCAGCTTCCCGCCCGAGTCCACGTGCGCGACGAATCCCTTGCGACTTATTTCCTGGGCATAGCGCTGTGCATTGTCGGCCTTCGAGAAACTGCCCACCTGCACGTACCAGCCGCCGGCTGTTTCATTCGGCGCACGCACGGCAGGTGCAGGCGCCGGTGCGGGTGCGGGTGTTGCGACCGGCGGTAGCGTCGCTGTGAGCACAGGTTTCACTGCCGCAACCATTGGCGGCAACGTCGGGGCGCTGTTGGCAGCCGTTGCCGGGGAGCCGGGCCGCGCGTTGCCGTCCGCATCCAGATTCATCGTGTAGGAACGCAGCGGCGGACCTTCGCTTGCGGGACGTGGCGCAGTGGCGAGGGAACCCTGCGCCGAGTGCTGGCCGGAGAACATCTCCGGCACCAGGATGACCATCACGGCGACGAGAATGATTGCGCCCGTCAGGCGCTCTTTGACGCGATTCTCCATGGCGTGATCAGTATAGCCCGAGCCACTGCAGCGCCGGCCCGACGCTCAGGAACGAACCGAACACAACGACACGATCGCCCTTGCGCGCGAGCTCGC
>JBDSRN010000155.1:0-11232 GCA_039929265.1 Steroidobacteraceae bacterium
GTTCGCAACGACGCCGAGCCGCACGGCGATCGCCGCACCGCCGGCCCCGCCAGGAGGCGCACCAGTCGCGCGCGCAGCCGGACTGCGGCCGGGAACGCTCGCGAGGTCGTCTGCGTGGGTGAAACGATAGAGGTTCCAGCCGAGCGACCCGATGGTGGTCGCCGCCAGGACGACGATGAGCACGTTTCTCGTAGCCATGATCTCTGCGCGCCCGTCGCTTTTTTTGTCGGACCCATCTGACCATACTCGCTCGTGCTTGACAACGGTAACTAGGTTCTCTTGGGTAACCTGCCCGATTCTGTTGCGCACACCCCCATGCGCGCGCCCGCGTGCCCCAGCACAGAGCGTCCTCCAGACCAGAGCGCGTCGACGCAATTCTTCGGATCAACAAACAAGGAAAACTTGCCCATGGCCCTATTTGCCCGACATCAGCCAGTCATGACCGCGCAGGGTGGTGAGATACGGTAACAACTGCGCGTCAAACTGCGCATCCGGCGAGGCATACGACCAGCTCACCAGCGGCGGCATCGACATCAGGATGGACTGTGCGCGCCCACCCGACTGCAGTCCGAACAGCGTGCCCCGGTCGAACACCAGATTGAATTCCACGTAACGTCCGCGGCGATGCAGTTGATAACTGCGCTCACGCTCGCCAAAAGGCTGACTGCGGCGCGCGCTCAGAATCCGCAGGTAGGTATCGCGGTAGGTCGAGCCGACGGTGCGCATGAATTCGAAACAGCGCTCCCACGGCATGCCGAAGTCCGGCGTCAGATCGTTCAGGTCATCGAAGAAGATCCCACCGATCCCACGCGCCTCACCACGATGACGCAGGAAGAAATACTCGTCGCAGGTCGCGCGCGCGTGGGCGTACAGCCCGGGATGAAAACCGGCGCACGCCTGCGCCGCCGAGCGATGCCAGTCGCGCACGTCCTGATCGTTCACGAGATACGGCGTGAGGTCGAAGCCGCCGCCGAACCACCAGACGTCGCCAGCGCTGAAGGCACGCACGTTCATGTGACTCGTCGGCACATGCGGATTGCGCGGATGGATGACGACCGAGACGCCCATCGCCCGGTAGCTGCGCCCGGCCAGGTGCGGATTGCGCGCGGTAGCTGCGGGCGGCAGCTGGCTGCCGCGCACATCGGAGCACGCCACTCCGCCCCGCTCGATGAATTCTCCGCCCTCCAGCACCGCGGTCAGGCCGCTCCCCTGCAACGCAGCGCCCGGCGGCTTTTCCCAGGCGTCGAAATCGAACTGCCGTGCCTTCTCGAACGCGCCGAAACCACTGCACAGTTCCTGCTGCAGGGATCGAAGGTACCGATGCACCGCTTCGCTGCGCGAAGTTTCCGGGTCGACGGTCATGCGTGAATGTTACCCCGTACGAACAGGTCCGCGCCTTCTTCATCGTGTCGCAGTTCCTGAGGCCGTGGAGCGTTACTTGCGCAGGGTGCTACGTGCAGCCGGCTCCACTTCGAGCCCGGTCGGGTGGTTAGAACTGGACTTGGCACTTGGACATCGATCTCAACGATGTCGATCGCGGCGTCTACAGTGAGCAAGAAAGTCCATCGCGTGCCGGTACAGGTGCCCTGAGCGGCCAGAAAGCTGCGAATCGACGCTCTACGTCCATTTTGCCTCGGGCTATGATCCCCACATGGATCAACCCAGGCACCAGCGTCAGCTTCTCGCCGACCTCGCCGAACAAGTCATGCGCGAGCGCGGCCTTACGCCCGACTTCCCCGCCGACGTCCTGCGCCAGCTCGCCGACATCCACGCTATCGACAACAGCCCCGGTATCGCAGACCTCACCATCCTGCCCTGGTGCTCCATCGACAACGACGACTCCCGCGATCTCGATCAGCTCACGGTGATCGAGGCGCTGCCTGGCGGCAGCACGCGCCTGCACGTCGCCGTCGCCGATGTCGACGCGCTCGTCCCGAAAGATTCACCGATCGATCGATACGCCGCGCACAACACGACTTCGGTCTACACGCCCGCGCGCATCTTTCCCATGCTGCCCGAGAAGTTGAGCACCGATCTCACCTCGCTGAACCCCGGCCAGATGCGCCTCGCGATGGTGACAAGTATCGATCACGACGCGGAAGGCGTGGCAGGCAAGGTCGCGCTCCGCCGCGCGCGCGTGCACAGCAAGGCGAAGCTCGCGTACGACTCCATCGCGGCGTGGCTCGAGAACGATGCCCCACTGCCCGCTGTTGCGGCTGCGGTGGCGGGCCTGGATCAGCAGCTGCGCAACCAGGACGCCCTCGCCCAGCGCCTGCGCGAACGACGCCGCGAGCTCGGCGCGCTCGAGTTCCAGACGCTGCAACCCAAGGCCACCTTCGCCGGCGACGACGTTGCGAACCTCGAGCAGCAAGAGCAAAACCGCGCGCGCCAGCTCATCGAGGAATTCATGATCGCGACCAACGGCGCGGTCGCGCGGTTCCTGGACGACCAGCATCGCGCGACGATCCAGCGCGTCGTGCGCTCACCCGAGCGCTGGACGCGTATTCGCGATGTAGTCGGCGAGTATGGCGAGACGTTGCCGCCCGAATCGGATGGCGCGGCGCTGCAGCGTTTTCTCGCGCAACAACGTGTGCGCGATCCGGTGCGGTTCCCCGATTTGTCTCTGACGCTGATCAAGTTGATGGGCGCGGGCGAGTACGAAGTGCATCGGCCTGGATCACGGGATGTCGGGCACTTCGGGCTTGCTGTTTCGGGTTATTCGCATTCGACTGCGCCGAATCGGCGGTTTCCGGATCTCGTGACGAGTCGGCTGGTGAAGGCGGCGCTGGCGGGTGCGGCGTCGCCTTACGCGGTCGAGGAGCTTGCCGAGATTGCCGAGCACTGTACGCGGCAGGAGGACGCTGCGAACAAGGTCGAGCGCCAGATCCGGAAGTCGGCGGCGGCGATGCTGCTCAGCGGGCGGGTGGGTGAGCGATTCGACGCGGTCGTCACCGGTGTTTCGAAGGGGAACACCTGGGTCCGAATCTTTCGACCGCCGGCCGAAGGGATGCTGCGCGGTGCGCGCGGGCAGCGCGTGGGGAAGAAAATGCGCGTGCGGCTCGTGGATACCAACGTCGAGCGAGGGTTCATCGATTTCGAGCCGGGTTGATCAGCGTAACGATTTACTTCATCCGCAGGACGTGGATCTCGGTGCTCGCCGGGTCCGTGGATTGGCGCAACCCCTGCACGTCTTTCGCGTCCACTTCGTCAGCGTCATGTCCCCACGCGCTGCGGATGAACGTGAGCACGTCCGCGATGTCCTGGTCGCCCAAGGCCACGCGGAACTGCGGCATCCGATAGGCATCAGGCATGCCGCGCACGACGATGCGCGCGGAGCCATTGAGCGTCACGTTGACGAGCGACACCGGATCCTTGTCCAGGATCACCGGATTGCCAGCGAGCGGCGGCAGCCAGGGCGCAAAACCCTTGCCGTCCATCCCATGACACGCCGCGCACGTTTGCAGGTACACGCGCGCGCCATTCGACTGCAGCGAACCCGAGCGCAGCGCCTGCGTGGACGCGGAATCGTAGCGATAGCGCTCGTCCGCATCGTCACTCGGCAGCGATCTCAGGTACACGGCCATCGCCGTGAGATCCGAAGCGGTGAGGAACTGCGTGGAATTGTTGATCACTTCGATCATGGTGCCGAACGCAGTGGAATGCCTGTTGTGCCCGGTGGCCAGAAACTCTGCAATCTCAGGCTCCGACCACTGACCCAACCCGCTGCGCGCGTTGCCACGCAGGTTCGACGCAAACCAGTTGTCCAGTTCCGCACCGCGGAGAAAATCTCCGTCGCTGGCATCGAGTCCCTTCTCCTGGAACAGCAGACCACGCGGCGTGTGGCAGGCACCGCAATGACCCAGCCCTTCCACCAGATACGCACCGCGGTTCCACTGCGCGCTCTGGTCGGGATCCGAGGTGAAACCCACGTCCGGTGCGAACAGCCCGTTCCACAACTTCAACGGCCAGCGCCAATTGAGTGGCGCACGTATTTCGGAGGGCTTGTTCGGCACCGCCGCCGCAGGTACCCCTTCCATGAAGAAGGCATACAGGGCACGTACGTCGTTGCTCGCGATCTTCGCATACGACGGATACGGCATTGCCGGATAGAGCCTGTGCCCATCCCGCGCGACGCCGCGGCGCACCGCACGCTCGAAGTCCTCGTAGGTGTAGAGACCAATGCCGTGCTGCTTGTCCGGAGTGATGTTCGTGCCATAGATGGCGCCCAGACCCGGCACGGCCATCTTGAGACCGCCCGCGAACGGGGCGCCGCCGGCAACCGTGTGGCAGGCGACGCAGTTGGCGGCACGCGCCAGGTATTCGCCCCGCGCGAGGAGCGGCGGGGACGACGCGGCCCTCGCCGGCTCCGTCATGAACAGCGAAATCAGAGCTAGCGCAAAAGCCCACAGACGCAAGTTAGGCATCCGCGACACTCTGCGGTCTTTTTGTGGTCAATGCACGGATTTCGACGTATGTTTGCTCCAGATTATCGAGGAAACGTCATGGCCCAGTTGAACGTCAACGGACAGATTCGTGAAGTGAACGTCGAGCCGGAGACGCCGCTACTCTGGGTGCTGCGCGAGCAACTCGGCCTCACCGGCACGAAGTATGGTTGCGGCGTGGCCCAGTGCGGTGCATGCACGATCCACGTCGACGGGGCGGCGATGCGCGCCTGCGTGGTGCCCGTTGGCAGCCTGACAGCGAAGCAGGCCATCACGACGATCGAGGGATTGTCCCCCGACGGATCGCATCCCGTTCAGAAAGCGTGGCTCGCGCTGGACGTGCCTCAGTGTGGTTATTGTCAGCCGGGAATGATCATGGCGGCCGCTGCACTCCTCGCGCAGAACAAGACACCGACCGATGCGGACATCGACACCCACATCACGAACATCTGTCGTTGCGGGACCTACAACCAGGTGCGCGCGGGAATCAAGCAGGCGGCCGGAGTGAAAGCATGAGCTCCAGCATGCGCCATCCGCTCGTACTCACCCGTCGCCGTTTCGTCATCGGTTCCACTGCGGCGGTCGGCAGCCTCACCCTCGGTTTCCATCTGCCACGCGAAGCACAAGCCGCGGGCGCCGCGGTGTCAGCGCGCGAAGTAAACGCTTGGGTCGTCATCCATCCCGACGAGCGGGTGGTCATTCGCATCGCGCGCTCGGAGATGGGACAGGGCACGCTCACCGGTTTGGCGCAGCTCGTCGCCGAAGAGCTGGATTGCGACTGGGCCAACGTGACGACCGAATATCCCACGCCGGGCGAGAGCCTGAAGCGCAAGCGCGTCTGGGGCAATTTCAGTACCGGCGGCAGTCGCGGCATCCGGGATTCGCACGAATACGTGCGCCTCGGCGGCGCGACGGCTCGCGAGATGCTGATTGCCGCCGCCGCTTCGCAGTGGAACGTTTCTCCCGCCCAATGCTCGGCTGCCACGGGTGTGATCACCCACAAGGGTTCGAAGCGCAGCGTGACCTACGGCAAAGTTGCAGCGCTCGCCGCAAGCATGAAGGTGCCGGAGAAGGTGCCACTCAAGGATCCTGCGACCTGGACCATCGCCGGCAAGCCGCTGCTGCGACTGGACACGAGCGACAAGCTTACGGGCAAGCAAGTTTATGGCCTGGACCTCGTGCTGCCGGGCATGCTGAATGCCTCGATTCGGGATTGCCCCGCATTCGGGGGCAAGGTCGTGCGCTTCGATGCCAGCGCCGTCGCCCGGATGCCGGGCGTCAAGGCAGTGGTTCCGGTGGGCGACTCCGCTGTGGCCGTCGTGGCGGACACGTGGTGGCATGCGCATTCTGCGCTCACGGCGCTGCCGATCACGTACTCGGATCCCGCGCACCCGAACCTCAGCAGCCAGTCCATCGCCGCGGAACTCGCTGCAGGGCTCGATGCGACGGATGCCTTCATCGACACGAGCAAGGGCGATGTGAAGGCAGCGCTCGCTGGCGCGGCGAAGACGGTCACGGCGGAATACGCCTATCCGTACCAGAACCACGCGACGATGGAACCCATGAACGCCACGGCGTTGTGGACCGCCGGGAAGTGCACGGTGTGGGCGCCCACACAAAATGGCGAGGCGAGCCTTGCGGCTGCCGCGGATGCCGCTGGCCTGCCCGTACAGAATTGCGACGTGTTCAAGCTGCACCTCGGCGGCGGCTTCGGACGGCGTGGCAACCAGGACTTCGTGACCCAGGCCGTGCTGATCGCCAAACAGCTGCCGGGCACGCCGGTGAAGCTGATCTGGTCACGCGAAGAGGACATGCTGCACGGCAAGTACCATCCCACCTCGCAATGCCGCATGACTGCAGCGCTGGATGCGCAAGGCAATCTCACCGGTCTGCACATGCGCATCTCCGGACAATCCATCCTGGCGGCGCTGCGTCCGCAGGGCGCGGCGGGCGGCAAGGATGCGGCGGTGTTCCAGGGTCTGACGCAGTCCGCGCCTGAGGGTCACCTCGGCTATTCGATCGACAATCTGCTGATCGATCACGCCATGCGCAATCCGCCCGTCACACCCGGATTCTGGCGCGGCGTGAATCTCAACCAGAACGCGATATACGTCGAGTGCTTCATGGACGAACTGGCGTACGCCGCGGGCCAGGATCCGCTCGAGTTCCGGCGCAAACTGATGAAATCCCATCCACGCCATCTTGCGGTCCTCGAAGCCGTTGCGAAAGGGATCGGCTGGGGAAATAAACCCGCACCCGGTGTCGGACGCGGTTTCGCGCAGATCATGGGATTTGGCAGCTACGTCGCCGCTGCGGCCGAAGTGTCGGTGAAAGATGGCAAGATCAAGATCCACAGGATGTTCGCGGCCACGAATTCAGGTCATGTCGTCAATCCGGCGCAGGTTGAACGGCAGGTGGATGGCTCGTTCTCCTATGGGCTCTCTGCCGTGCTGTTCGGTGAATGCACGGTGAAAGGCGGACGGATGGAACGCGACAACTTCCATACCTATCCCGTCATGCGCATGGCAGATATGCCGCCGGTGGAGTCGGTCATCATGCCCTCCGGCGGCTTCTGGGGCGGCGTGGGTGAACCGACGATCGCCGTTGCCGGGCCTGCGGTGCTCAACGCGGTGTATGCCGCCACCGGCAAGCGGATCCGCAGGCTGCCCGTGGCCACCTCCGATGTCCTTCGCGCCTAGCGCGCTTGGGCTCGGCCTGCTGCTGACGAGCGCCGTCGTCGTCGCGGCCACACCGCCTGCGGGCGCCACCTCGTGCTCGGGATGTCATGCGAAAGGCGTTGCGGCACCGCCGCTGCTCACCGAGCGCCCTGTCGATGACATCGTGAACGCGATGGCGGAATTCCGCGATGGCAAGCGCCCGGCCACGGTGATGGATCGCATCGCGCGTGGCTTCAGCGACGCGGAAACGCGCGACATCGCAACCTGGCTGGTCGCTCGCCGATGACCCGCGCCGCGCGCCGCGCCGTGTTGCAAGGGCTGGGCGCCGCAGCACTCGCATGGCGTACACCACGGCTCATCGCCGGTACCTCGCCCCACGTCGTGGTGCTCGGTGGCGGATTCGCTGGCGGCTCTTGTGCCCGCGCGCTCGCGCGCGAGGGTGGCATTGCGGTCACGCTGATCGAGGCCGAGTCGCGCTACACAGCCTGCCCTTTCAGCAATCATGTGATCGCTGGCCTTCGCGAGATTTCGGCGCAGCAATTCGGCTATGGCAGGCTCGCAAAGGCGCGGCTGCAGCTACTGCGGCGTCGCGCCACGGGTGTCGACGCCACACGCCGTCGCATCACGTTCGAAGACGCCTCGCACGTGGACTACGACCGCCTCGTAATGGCGCCCGGAATCAACCTGCACTTCGATGCACTGCCCGGCTACGACGCGACGACCGCGCAGCGGATGCCGCACGCGTGGCAAGCGGGCGAGCAGACGCTGCTGCTGCGACGCCAGCTCGAAGCGATGCGGGACGGCGGTGTCGTCGTGATGTCGGTGCCGCCGAATCCCTACCGCTGCCCGCCCGGTCCCTACGAGCGCGCCAGTCTCATCGCGCACTACCTGAAAACCCGCAAGCCGAGATCCAAGCTCATCGTGCTCGATGCGAAGGACCAGTTCTCGAAGCAGCGACTGTTCCAGGCCGCCTGGGCGCAGCTCTACCCCGGCACGCTCGAGTGGATTTCCTTGTCATCGGGTGGTCGTGTGACCGGCGTCGATGCCGCGACCCGCTCGCTCGTCACCGAGTTCGGCACGCACAAGGCAGACGTGGCGAATGTCATCCCGCCGCAGCGCGCGGGCGAGATCGCGCACGTGGCAGGCGTCGCCGATCGAACCGGCTGGTGTCCCATCGATCCGGTCACATTCGAATCGCGCCTCGTGCCGGGAATCCACGTGATCGGTGATGCCGCCATAGCTGGCGCCATGCCGAAATCCGCGTTCGCCGCGAATGCGCAAGCCAAGGTCTGTGCCAGCGCAGTGGCGCAACTGCTGCGGGGCGAGCCGCCCTCCTCCCCCAAACTGATCAACACGTGCTACAGCCTCGTCGCGCCGGAGTACGGGATCTCGATCGCAGGGGTGTACGAGCCGCGTGAGGGTCTGCTCACCGACGTGCCCGGTGCGGGCGGCGCGAGTCCGCTCGATGCGCTACCTGCCGTGCGTGCTGCCGAAGCGCGTTATGCGGACGCCTGGTTCCATGCGATCACCCAGGAAGTATTCGGATGAGACTGGTCGCGGCAAGCCTGCTTGCATTGCCGCTCGCGGCCGGCGCGGCAACGGCTGCGCTGCCTTCCTATGTCGTGCGCGGCGATGCCATTCCCGCATCGCTCACCGGCTCGCCCGGGGATGCCACGCGCGGCCGCGCCATCGTGGCGGAGCGCACGCGCGGGCTGTGCCTGCTGTGTCACGCAGGTCCGTTCGATGCCCCGCAGATGCAAGGCAACCTCGCGCCCGACCTGCGCGGCGCGGGCGCGCGCTGGTCGGAAGGTCAGCTCCGTCTGCGCATCGTCGACATGCGGCGCGTCGTGCCGGGAAGCGTGATGCCTTCGTTCTATCGCGTGCGAGGTCTCACCGACGTCGGTGCGACATGGCAAGGTCGCCCCATACTCAGTGCCTCGGAAGTGGAAGACGTGGTCGCATTCCTTCGCACCCTGAAGGAAGTGTGATGGCGGACGCCACGCCCCGACCGACGCTGGCCGAAGCGATCCGGAAGTTCGCGAACGGCAGAGAGGTTCAGACCGGTCTCCTCGAGCTCGACGTGCCCCCGCTCGTCGAGAACGGCAATGCGGTGGGCGTGACGGTGCAGATCGGTCCGGGCATCGGAGTGGGACTGCATGTGCGCCGCATCGGACTCTTCAACGAGAAGAATCCGCTCGCGGAAATAGCCCTCTTCCACTTCGGCATGCCGGTGCCCAGTCCCAAGGTCGCCACCCGCGTGCGGCTTGCGACGACGCAGGATGTCACCGCGGTGGCAGAGCTGAGCGATGGGAGCTGCTGGGAATCCACGGTGCACGTCATCGTGACGCTCGCTGCCTGCATCGAGGACCTGGGTCCATGAGCGGCGCGCGCGTGCTCATCAATGCGCCGGCGACGGCGGTCGCCGGCGAAGTCATCGAGATCCGGACACTGATTGCGCACGTCATGGAGACGGGGCATCGCATGGGGGCCCAGGGAGAGGTCATTCCGCGCAACATCATCAACCGTTTCGCCTGCCGGTATGACGGCGCGGAAGTATTCACGGCCGACCTGTTTCCCGCGATTGCCGCCAATCCGTTCATCGCATTCACGGTGGTGGCGACGCGCAGCGGCACACTTGCCTTCGAGTGGACGGACGATCAGGGCACGATCGAGACGGCAGCCCATTCGCTCATCGTCACGTGAGCGGCAGGCTCGCAGCACTCGCGGCGCTGTGCTTCGCGGCGCAGACGTCCGGCGCCGAGCCTGCGAAGCTTTCCGGACTCGCGTTCGTGTCGCAGCAGACGCGTGCGCTGCAGGCCGACGATACCGGCAATCCCGGCATGCTGTGGGTGCTCGAGGGTGAGCAACTCTGGAGTGCCCGCACCGGTACAGCCGCCAAGGCGTGCGCGGATTGCCACGGCGCGGCGCCCCAGAGCATGCGCGGCGTGGCCGCTCGTTACCCCGCATTCGATGCGAGTGAGCGCCGACTATTGAATCTCGAAGCACGCATCGATCAGTGCCGCACCCTGCGTCAGGGCGCGCCCGCCTTTACGCCCGAGAGTCGCGAACTGCTCGCGCTCGCAAGCTTCGTCGCGCACCAGTCCCGCGGGTTGCCGATCGCTCCACCACGAGACCCGCGACTCGCGCCGTTCCTCGCCAGCGGCGCGCGGCTGTTCCGTCAGCGTCGCGGGCAGCTGGATCTCTCCTGCCACGACTGCCACGACCAGCGTGCCGGGCAGAAACTCGCCGGCAATCTGATACCGCAGGCACACCCGACCGGCTACCCGTTGTATCGCCTCGAGTGGCAGGCAGTCGGTTCGTTGCAGCGACGCTTGCGCGGCTGCATGACGGGGGTACGGGCGCGCGCGTTCGACTATGGATCGCCCGAACTCATCGACCTGGAATTGTTCCTGATGTCGCGCGCCGCGCCACTGCCGATGGAGACGCCTGCGGTGCGGCCTTGAGGTCACAATTACTCGTAGCGACGAAAATCCTGCTGGGTCGCGAGCCAGGTGTTCATGTCCCGATCCAATGCATCGATTACCGCCTTTGCGGCGTCGGGAGAAACTTTAGCCTGGACCACGCATCGTAAATCGCAAGTGGGGCGGATAGCGCCGCTCGCTCAGACCTTGTCGTAGACGGTCTTGCAGACGCGCTTCGTCTCCTGGTAGGTGTTCTTTTCCTGATTGTTTTCCTGGATCTTGTTGCCGGCATAACCACCTGCAACGGCACCGGTGACTGTTGCCAGCTTTTTGCCATCCCCGCTGCCGAACTGATTACCCAGAACACCGCCGATTACGGCACCCACCGCCGTGCCGGCTACCTGGTGCCTGTCCTTGGGCTCGGCTGTACGCGTGATGACTTCATCATGGCATTGCTCCCTGGCGACGGTTTTCGGCTGCGTGGCAGCGTCCTGACCGACGCTTGCCGTGCCCACCGCACCCCCGTTGCAACCCACCAATACAGCGCCTGTGGCGAGCGCCAGCGAAACCGCGAAAGCGTGACGGAAGATTGGCTTGATCATAGGGAATCGCCTGAAGCTGCAAGCAGCGGGAGGAGCGTCCAGCCTGCGCGCAATCCGCTCTCGCGTATGTGCATGGCACGCACTTCTG
>JBDSRN010000156.1:0-23325 GCA_039929265.1 Steroidobacteraceae bacterium
GGCGCCTGTCCTGTGCCGACAACATCATGGCGATCCTCCAGACGCGATCCGATCTGGATGCGGGCGCGCGCGCCGCGCGGCTCGAGGAATTGCTGAACGAGCTGCATATCACCCACGTGCGCGACACCAAGGGCATCTCGCTGTCCGGCGGCGAGCGCCGCCGCGTGGAAATTGCCAGGGCGCTGGCCGCGGCGCCGCGCTTCATCCTGCTGGATGAGCCGTTCGCCGGCGTCGATCCGATCTCGGTGCTGGATATCCAGCGCATCATCGGCGAGCTGTCCACGCGCGGCATCGGCGTGCTGATCACGGACCACAACGTGCGTGAAACCCTGGGCGTCTGCCAGCGCGCCTACATAGTTGACCAGGGCAGCGTTATCGCCTCCGGCAGCGCAGAAGAAGTCCTTGCCAATCCCCGAGTCCGTGAGGTGTACTTGGGCCAGAACTTCAGGATGTAATGGTCAATCTCGTTGACAGTTTCTCTAAGGTATCAACGGCTTAGGGATCCCCTAAGCTGCCGCCCGCGGCGCCGCTCGCGAGCGTCAGGCACGATTCGTGCTTAAGGCTTCCCTGCAGCTGCGCATGGGGCAGCAGCTGACGATGACCCCGCAGCTCCAACAGGCCATCCGGCTGCTGCAACTACCCTCCCTCGAGTTGCAGGCGCACATCCGCGAACTGCTCGAGTCCAATGTGATGCTCGAGGCCGACGAGGAAATCGAGCCCACCGGCACCTTCGAGGCCGTGAGCGCCGCCGCGGGCGAGTTATCGCAGGAGCGCAGCACCGAGTCGGCAGTGGATTCCGTGGAAGTCGTCGAAGACGCCTGGAGCGAGCAGTCGGTCGGCCCGTCGGACACGCCCTGGAGCGGCGATGACAACCGGCAGCAGGAGTTCGAGGACGAAAAGGGTCAATCGCTGCAGGAGCACCTGACCTGGCAGCTCGAGCTCGCGAAGCTCGATGCGCGTGATCTCGCGATCGGACGCGCGGTGATCGATGCCGTCAACGACGATGGCTACCTGCACGAGCCGCTTGACGTTGTCGCGGCTACGCTCAAGCCCGAGATCGAAGCGAGCGAGGAGGAAATCCAGGCCGTGCTCGCCATCGTGCAGGGCTTCGATCCCGCCGGTGTCGGCGCGCGCTCCGTGAGTGAGTGCATCGGACTGCAGCTGCGCCAGCTTGACCCGGACACGCCGGATCTGGACCTGGCGCGGACCATCGCCATCCATCACCTCGCGCTGATTGCCGGGCGCGAGTTGACGTTGCTGCGGCGCGAGCTGCGCGCATCCGACGAAGAGATCGAAGCCGCGCTGGTGCTCGTGCGCTCGTGCAATCCGCGTCCGGGCTCGATCATCAGCCCTGGTGCCGCGGAATATGTCGTCCCCGACGTGTTCGTGCGCCGCGTGCAGAGCGGCTGGACGGTCGAGATCAATCCCGCGACGCTGCCGCGCGTGCGCCTCAATCAGGGCTATGCCAATCTGATCGGACGTTCGGCGAGCCATGCCAGCATGCGAACGCAGCTCCAGGAGGCGCGCTGGCTGCTCAAGAGCCTCGAGATCCGCAACGACACCTTGCTGAAGGTGGCGCGGTCGATCGTAGAGCGGCAGGCGGATTTTCTGGAGGAAGGCGACGAGCACATGCGCCCGATGATTCTGCGCGACATTGCCGAGGCCATCGGTATGCACGAGTCGACGATCTCGCGCGTGACGTCGGGCAAATACATGCATACGCCCCGCGGTGTTTTTGAGCTGCGCTATTTTTTCTCCAGCCACGTGGAAGGCGCTGACGGTTCGGAAACTTCTTCCACCGCCATCCGTGCCAAGATCCGCAAGTTGATTCGTGAAGAATCTTCCGCGGAACCTCTGAGCGACAGCCGCATCGCGGAGCTGCTGTCGCAGGAGGGTATCCCGGTCGCGCGGCGCACCGTGGCAAAGTACCGCGAGGCCATGGGTATCGCACCTTCGAACGAGCGCCGCCGCCAGGCGACGCGCTGAGCCGACTCGACGACAACGATTTCTCGACGTCACAAAGGAAACACACATGCAGCTCACGCTTTCCGGCCATCATGTGGAACTCACCGACGCGCTTCGCGCACACGTGGAGAAGAAACTAGAAAAGATCACGCGACATTTTGATCACGTCATCGATGTCAGCTGCGTGCTGACGGTCGAAAAACTGGAGCACAAGGCCGAGGCCACGCTGCATGTCAGCGGCGGCGCCATCCATGCCGAGGCCATCGACGGCAACATGTACACCGCGATTGACATGCTGGCCGACAAGCTCGACCGCTCGGTGAAAAAGCACAAGGAAAAGCTGCACGATCATCACGCCAGCGAGGCGCGCAAGGCTGCGCGCGTCGCGGCCCCCTGAAGTGATCTGAGAGGCAGAGCAGCGTGCGTCTGGTGATCGTCAGCGGTCTGTCGGGGTCGGGAAAGAGCGTGGCTCTGCACATGCTCGAAGATCTCGATTTCTACTGCATTGACAACATTCCTGCCGCGCTGCTCAAGCCCTTCATCTCGCACGCAGTGCGCAGCAACGATCCGATCTACGAACGCACCGCCGTCGGCCTCGATGCACGCAACACGGCCGCCGAGATCGCGACTGTCCCGATGCTGGTCGAGGAACTCAAGCGCAGCGGCATTCCCTGCGAGGTCGTGTTCCTCGTGGCGACGGACGAGGGGCTGTTGCGACGCTTTGCCGAAACCCGTCGCAAGCATCCCTTGAGCCGGCGGGGCGAAAGTTTACGCGAGGCGATTGCCACCGAGCGCCGGATACTCGAGCCGATCATCTACGCAGCGGATCTCACCATCGACACCTCGTACATGAGCGTGCACCAGCTTCGCGAGGTGGTGCATCGGCGCGTTGAGAAACGCACCACTGGGCACATGTCCATCCTGTTCGAATCATTCGGCTACAAGCACGGCATTCCCGGCGATGCGGACTTCGTGTTCGATGCGCGCTCGTTGCCGAACCCGTATTGGGAACCGACGCTGCGCAATCTCACGGGCAAGGACCCGGAAGTCGCGCTCTTTCTCGAAGCGCATCCCCAGGTTCAGCGGCTCATCGACGACATCGCAACCTTCGTCGCAGCGCGCATCCCCGAGCACCAGGCGAGCAATCGGCGCTATCTCACGATCGCCATAGGCTGCACTGGCGGCCAGCACCGCTCCGTGTACATCGTGGAGCAACTGCTGCGCCGTTTCGCCAAGACCCTGCCGAACGTTACCGCAGGCCACTCGGCGCTCCATGGAACTGACGTGGTCGAGCCGCACCCGCCCAGTATCGCGCGCGCCTGACACGTGACTCCGGGGAAATTCACATGAGCGTCGAAGCCGGGCAGGCGCTGTGGGTGCCATCCCATGCGCGCGTCGCGGGCTCGCAGATCCATCTTTTCATGAAGCAACTCAACGCCGCGCGACAACAACGATCTGTCCGCGCTGGGCATGGCGGGCTGGTCACCACGGGTCGCTCCGATGCCGTGCTGAATCCCGGCGACGTGCGCAATGTGATTCACGGCAAGCCAGTAGCCAACAGCGACGCGCTCGGCAATCCACAGGTGCCGCAGCCCTTCCGCGACCTGCCGGACCTCGCGACCTGAATCCGTTGCGCGCAGCCTACGAGGCCGACCTTCGCCAACGTGGGTTTGCTGCCGATCCGGCGCAGCTCTCGGTCCTCGAACGGCTCGAGGATTTCCAGCGCCGCCTGCTCGCCGCCCCATCGCCCTCGCCGCTGCGCATGGCGCTGCTGCCGTACTTCCCCGTTGCGCTCGCGCTGCAGCCACCGCGCGGGCTGTACATCTGGGGCGGTGTCGGGCGTGGCAAGTCGTATCTCATGGACCTCTTCTTCGCAAACCTGCAGCTGCAGGCGAAGCAACGCAGTCATTTCCATCGCTTCATGCGCGCCACGCACGACGAGCTGCGCGCGGTAGGCGAGCAGGCTCGACCGCTGGAAGCCGTCGCCGCACGGCTCGCCGCCCGTGCGCGCGTGATCTGTCTGGACGAGCTGTTCATCACCGATATCGCCGATGCCATGCTGCTGCATGGGTTGTTCGACGGGTTGTTCCGCCGCGGCGTCAGCTTCGTGATCACCTCGAACCTGCCCCCATCGCAGTTGTATCGCAACGGTCTGCAGCGCGAGCGGTTCCTGCCGGCGATCGCGCTGCTGGAGCGTCATCTTGAGGTCGTGCAGCTCGACGGCGGCGCAGATTACCGGCTGCGCCAACTCGAGCAGGCCGACATCTATCTGCCAACCGGCAGCGACGAGCGCCTCGCGCGGATGTTCGGCGCACTGTCGGGCGAAGCCGCGGCGCAGGCCGGCTCGCTCGATATCGAGGGAAGGCAGATCGCCGCACGCCGCAGCGCCAACGGCATAGCCTGGTTCGATTTCGCTGCGCTGTGCGAGGGCCCGCGCAGTGCAAACGACTACGTCGAGATCGCCCGTCTGCTGCACACTGTGCTGATATCAGACGTGCCGGTGTTCGATGAGCTGCGCGACGATCCGGCGCGACGCTTCATCGCGCTCGTCGACGAGCTGTACGACCACGACGTGAAATTGATCCTCTCCGCGGCGGCTGCGCCGACTCAGCTGTATCGCGGCGAGCGTCTGCGTTTCGATTTCCAGCGCACCGAAAGCCGGCTCATCCAGATGCAGAGCCGGGCTTACCTGGCGCGCGAGCACCGCCCCTGAGCTGCCGCACGATGCTCTCGATCGAGTAGATGGCGAGCCCGAACCAGATACAACCGAACGCGATCATCCGATCCGAGCCGAACGGCTCCAGGTACACGAAGACGCCGAGCAGGAGCTGGAGCGTCGGCGCGATGTATTGCAGGAACCCGAGAGTGACCATCGGAATGCGTCGCGCCGCATAAGTGAACAGCGCAAGCGGCGTCGCGGTGACCGCTCCGGCGGCTACGATCAGCAGCGTGTTCGCGATGCCCAAGTGCGCGAACGCGCCGGTGCCCTGCAGCTCGCACCACAGCAGGTAGCCCAGGCAAGGCAGGAACAGCAGGCCGCTCTCGAAGCCCAGACCCTCGAGCGCCTCCACCGGCAACAGCTTGCGGACCAGGCCATAGGTGCCGAACGAGAACGCGAGACCAAGCGCTATCCAGGGCAGACGATCCGACGCGAACGCAAGACTCGCGACACCGAACGCCGCCGCGGCGATCGCGAGCCACTGCCAGCGTGTAGGGCGCTCGCGCAGCAGCAGCACCCCGAACAACACACTCACCAGGGGCGTCATGTAGTAACCGAGGCTGGTCTCGATTACGTGCCCCGCGTTGATGGCCCAGATGTACAACCCCCAGTTGAACGACACCAGCACCGCGGTGAACGTGAGAGTCCACAGCGTGTGTGCATCGATCCGCCGCCACCATGACGCCTCACCGTGCAGGGCGAGCCACAGCCACACGATGACCGCGCACCACATGGCCCGGTGCGCGAGCAGCTGCAGTGTCGGCACAGCCGACAGCAACTTGATGTACAGGGGGAACATCCCCCAGAGCAGATACGCGACGGTAGCCGCAAGGACTCCGCGGTTGATGGCCGGACCTGCCGCGGATGAATCGGGTGAGCTGGACACACCGTATTACAGCCGCTTCAGCTTCAGGACGCTATACTTGCCGCGGTTTTTGCGCACTGGAAGCAAACAATTGAAGACCGTCGCCGAGTTCCAGATCCGCTATCAGCAGTTGCTTGATCAATCGGGCAAGGCAGTTGCAGAACTGCCGGCGTTCGCGCGCGACAGCGACGAGCTCCTGCGAATGTATCGAATGATGATGCTCACGCGCACGTTCGACACCAAGGCGGTGAACCTGCAGCGCACCGGCAAACTGGGCACGTACGCCCCGTGCGTGGGTCACGAGGCGACGCATGTCGGCGTTGGCGCGGCGATGCGCCCGGAAGACGCGCTGTTTCCATACTACCGCGAGTACGGTGCGCAACTCTGGCGCGGCGTGAGCCTCGCCGAGATCTTCATCTACTGGGGTGGTGATGAGCGCGGCAACGACTTCGCCGTACCGCGCCACGATTTTCCCTGGTCGGTGCCCATCGCCTCGCAGGTGCCGCAGGCAGCCGGCGCGGCAATGGCGTTCAGGATCCGAAAGCAGCCTCGTTGCGCAGTCGCATTCATCGGCGATGGCGGCACATCGCAAGGTGCGTTCTACGAGGCGATCAACCTCGCGGGAGCCAAGACTCTTCCGCTGGTCACGGTCATCGTGAACAACGGCTACGCGATCTCGATGCCGGTGAGCGAACAGAGCGCGACTCAGACCCTTGCGCAGAAGGCGATCGCCGCGGGAATCGTCGGCGTACAGGTGGACGGCAACGACATCCTGGCCGTGCGCGCCGCCACCGCAGAGGCCCTCGAGCGCGGGCGCACCGGCAAGGGCGCCACGCTCATTGAAGCCATCACCTACCGTCTCAGCGACCACACCACGGCCGACGATGCGAGCCGCTACCGCGAAGCCGCGCAGCTCGAAGCCGCATGGAAGGTCGAGCCGATCACGCGATTGCGCAGTTATCTGCACGGCCTCGGCGCGTGGGACGAAGCACGCGAGAAGGCGCTGCGCGCCGAGTGCACGCGCGAGGTCGAAGCCGCGCTGCAGATCTACCTGAAGCACCCGAAGCCTTCGAGCGATGCAATGTTCGAGCATCTGTTCGCGCGCATGCCGCATGGTCTGGAAGAGCAGCGCGCCACGGCGCGGCGTTTTCCCGCGCCGGACAAGCACTGATCGCGCCATGCCAAGAATTACGCTGGTCGAAGCAATCAACATGGCGCATGCGTGGGAGCTCGCGCATGATCCCGATGTGGTGGTGCTCGGCGAGGACATCGGCGTCAACGGGGGTGTGTTCCGTGCGACAGCCGGGCTGCAGGAGCGCTTCGGCAAGGAGCGCGTGCAAGACACGCCGCTCGCCGAAGGCATGATCGCCGGCATGGCGATTGGTATGGCCGCGCAGGGCATGAAACCCGTCGCTGAAATCCAGTTCATGGGTTTCATCTATCCCGCCATGGACCAGATCGCCAGTCACATGGCGCGCCTGCGCAATCGCACGCGCGGTCGCCTCTCGTGCCCCGTGGTCATGCGCATGCCGCACGGTGGCGGCATTCATGCGCCCGAGCATCACTCGGAAAGCCTCGAGGCGATGCTGTGCCACCATGCGGGCCTGCGCGTCGTTTGCCCGTCCACCCCCGCGCGCGCGTATGGGTTGCTGCTCGCCGCGATCCGCGATCCGGATCCCGTGATTTTCCTCGAGCCCACGCGCCTGTACCGCCTCGCGAAGGAAGAAGTCGAGGACGATGGCAAGGCACTGCCGCTCGACCAGTGCTACCGCCTGCGTGACGGCGATGACGTCACGATCGTCACGTGGGGCGCGATGACGCACGACTGCCTGCGCGCAGCCGACCAGCTCGCGCGCGAGAAGATCGAATGTGAGGTCATCGACCTCGCAACGCTGTCGCCGATCGATCACGACACCATCCTCGAGTCCGTGGCCCGCACCGGTCGACTCGTGATCGTGCACGAGGCGCCGCGCAACGTCGGCGTCGGCGCGGAGATCGCGGCAACCGTTGCCGAGCGAGGTTTGTACAGTTTGCAGGCACCCATCCGCCGGATCACCGGGTACGACACCGTCATGCCGTACTTCCGCCTCGAACTGGACTACATTCCCAGCGTCGCACGCATCATCGACGGGGTACGCGCAACATTGACGGGGGATTAAGGTGGCGCGATTCAATCTGCCCGATCTGGGCGAGGGCTTGCAGGAAGCGGAGATCATCTGCTGGCACGTCGCCGTGGGTGACACCGTACATGCGGATCAGCCGATGGTCACGCTCGAAACCGCGAAGGCAGTCGTCGAAGTGCCCGCTCCCTATTCCGGCGTGATCACCGCGTTGCTTGGCAAGCCGGGCGACACGGTCGCCACCGGCTCCGCGCTGGTGGATTTCAGGCTCGTGGGGGATGCCGCGTCGGGTGGTGTCGTCGGCCGCATGCCCACCGAGGAAGCGGACACGCTGCAACATGCTCCGCAGGCGCGCAGCGCCGGGCGCGCGGGCGGCGGCAAGCGTCAAGCGCGCGCCGTGCCCGCCGCACGTGATCTCGCGCGCAAGCTCGGCGTCGAGATCGAGAGCCTCGCCGGCAGCGGTCGCGATGGTCTCATCACCGTGGATGACGTGCTCGGCGCGAGCGTCACCCATATTCCCGTGATACCGCCGCCGCAGCGCAAGAGCGGCACTCCGAGCGCGCTGCGCCCAAGCAATTCCGCGCACGACGATGGCGAGCTCGAAGTACTGCGCAGCTTGCGCCGCGCGATGGCGCAGAGCATGGCCAACGCGCGTGACAACGTCATGGAATGCACGGTGTGCGACATGGCGGACATCGAACACTGGAGCGCCGGCAGCGACTACACCGTGCGCCTGCTGCGCGCCATTGCGGTCGGCGCTCGCGCCGAGCCCGGTCTCAACGCATGGTTCGAAAGCACATCGCAAGGACGCCGCCTGTTCGAACGCATCGACGTCGGTCTTGCGGTGGATACCGCCGATGGCCTCATCGTTCCCGTGCTGCGCGACGTCGGCAGCCGCAACGCCGAGCAACTGCGCGCCGAGCTCGAACGTCTCAAGAGCGGCGCGCGCGATCGCACGCTGCCGCCAGCGGACCTGCGCGATTTCACGTTCATGCTCTCGAACTTCGGCGTGATGGCTGGCCGCTACGCTACCCCCGTCGTCGTGCCCCCCGCCGTCGCGATCCTGGGCGCGGGCAAGGTGAGCCGCGACGTCGTCGCCGTGGAGGACCGCATCGAAGCGCACCGGCGCATGCCCCTTTCGCTGACGTTCGATCATCGCTGCGTCACGGGAGGCGAGGCGGTACGCCTGCTCGCCGCGGTCATCGCCGACCTGGAGCTGCCGCAATAGCCAGGCGATCCAAACGCGCCCGCGATCCGGTAGCCGGGCTGCCGGAGGAAGTACGCCCGCTGCGTGAGTTCGGACGGCAGCGCCGTCGCGGACAGACCCTGCTGCGAGTCGTGCCCTGCTGCGCACGCCCGCCCCTGTTCGCGGTGGAACTCGTCACCGACGACATGCCATTCCTGGTCGACACGCAGTCGATGCTCATCGATCGCGCTGGTCTCGCAGTGCGCGTGATCGCGCATCCGATCCTGCGGGTGGTACGCGACCCGCGTGGCAACTTGCGCAGCATTGCCGACGCGACCGCCACCTCCCCGCGCGCGTTGCGCGAATCCTGGCAGCGCATTCTCATCGATCCACCGGCGGACGAAAACACCCGGGCGCAGCTGGAAGCGACCCTGCGCGACGCGCTCGCCGACGTGCGCATCGCCTTCACCGACTGGCAGGCCATGCGTGCCGCGCTGCGCCGCGCCTTGGCGTACATCGATGCCACACCGCCGCCGTTACCGCGCGCGATCGTGAAGGAGAGCAAAGACTTCCTGCAGTGGATGGCCAGCTCGCATTTCACTTTCCTCGGCTTCAGGCAATCGAAACTGGTCAAGCGCGGCAAGCGGCTCTCGCTCGAAGGGGTGCCTGGCTCGGAGCTCGGCATCCTGCGCCGCCGGCGCACGCCGCAGGACACGCGTGGCGATGCCATCCGCCCCGCGGACATCCAGCGCGAGATCGCGGCAAAGAACCTGTTGCTGATCACCAAGGGCAACGCGCTCTCGACCGTGCATCGCCCCGATCATCTCGACTACGTCGGCATCAAGCGCTTCGACAAGCGCGGCAGACTGATCGGTGAATGGCGTTTCCTCGGGCTGTGGACCTCCGTCGTGTTCCGCGAGAGCCCCCAGCAGGTGCCGATGCTGCGACAGAAGCTCCAGCGAGTCATCGCGCACTTCGCGTTCGATGCGGCGAGCCACGACGGCAAGCGACTGCAGCAGATCGTCGAGACCTATCCCCGCGAGGAATTGCTGCAGGCATCCGCGCAGGAGCTTACCGCCGCCATCGCGGCGATCCTCGATCTGCAGGAGCATCGCCAGGTGCTGCTGCTCGCCCGGCGCGACGCATTCCATCGCTTCCACAACTGCCTCGTATTCGTGCCCCGCGATCACTATGACGAGCGCGTGCTCGCGAACATCCGATCCATCCTGCTCGAGTCGTTCGGCGGTTATCGGGTGACCGTGCAGGTGGACGTGTTCGAAAGCAGCTTTGTGCGCGTGTACCTGATGGTGCGCGTGGATCCGGCAGCGCGCGACCGCGAAGTCGATCTCGCGGTGGTCGAGCAGCGCATCGCCGACGCCACGGTGACCTGGCGCGACGCGCTACAGACCGCGCTGCTGCGCACGCGCGAGGCGACACAGGCAATCGCCCTCGCGAACCACTACGCGACGCAGCTCCCGCCGGTATACCTGGAAGAAGTCGCCCCGGCTGCCGCGCTGCGCGACATCGCGGAGCTCGAGGCGCTCGACGAATCTCCGCTGCCGCGCCTGCACCTGGCGCGCGCACCCGGTGCGCCGCCGCAGCTCCTGCAGTTGCGCGCGATCCGGCGCGGCCATTCGATCCCCATCTCCGACGTGGTGCCCGTGCTGGAGAATTTCGGTCTGCGCGTGCTGAGCGAACGTTCGTACGAGCTGCCCTCGCTGCGCGCCAGCATCCAGCAGCTCGACATCGAGTCCGTAGTGCAGGTGGATCTCGACGCCGACGCGCCGCGCTTCATCGCCGCTCTGTCGGACGTACTCGCCGCGCGCAGCGAGAGCGACGGCTTCAACCGCCTGGTGCTCATCGCGCAGCTGAGTGCGCGCGACGTCACGGTGCTGCGCGCGTACTGCAACTTCCTGCTGCAGACGGGCCTGCCGTTCAGCCAGGTGTACATGGAGCGCGTGCTCGCTGCGAATTTCGCCATCGCGCGCAACCTCGTCCGGCTGTTCGAAATGCGCCTCGATCCTGCACAGGCCAACGGGCGCCACCGCAACCCGAGCGCACCCCAGGCTGCGACCCTGCTCAAGCGTATCAATGCCGCCCTCGAGCAGGTGAAGAGTCTCGACGAGGACCGCATCCTGCGCGCGTTCCTGAACGTCGTGCTTGCGACCCTGCGCACCAATCTCTGGTCGCCGCGCGTTCCCGATGCGGCAGGCCCGGTGCTGTCGTTCAAGTTCGATGCCGCGCGCATTCCGGAGCTGCCGCAGCCTGTGCCGCATCGCGAGATCTTCGTGCACGGCCTGCGCGTGCAAGGCGTGCACCTGCGCATGGGCGCGGTCGCGCGCGGCGGCATCCGCTGGTCCGACCGGCGCGAGGATTTCCGCACCGAGGTACTCGGCCTGTTGAAGGCGCAGCACGTGAAGAACTCCTTGATCGTGCCGGTGGGCGCGAAGGGCGGCTTCTTCGTGCGACGCATGCCGCAAGGCATCTCGCGCGAGGCGCAACAGCAGGAGGCCATTGCCTGCTACTGCGCATTCATCCGCGGCCTGCTCGACCTCACCGACAACATCGTCAACGGTCGCGTACAGGGCCCGCCCGGCGTCGTGCGGCTCGATGCCGACGATCCGTATCTCGTGGTGGCTGCCGACAAGGGCACCGCGACGTTTTCCGACATCGCCAATGCCATCGCCGCCGAGTACAGCTTCTGGCTCAGCGATGCATTCGCCTCCGGCGGTTCTGCGGGCTACGACCACAAGAAGATGGGGATCACGGCGCGCGGCGCGTGGGAGTGCGTGAAGCGCCACTTCCGCGAGATCGGAGCGGACATCCAGCGCGAGGACTTCACCGTGCTCGGCATCGGCGACATGTCCGGTGACGTGTTCGGCAACGGCATGCTGCTTTCGAAGCACATCCGCCTGCAGGCGGCGTTCAATCATCTGCACATCTTCCTCGATCCGGTGCCGGTTGCCGCCACCAGCTTCCGCGAGCGCAAGCGACTCGCAAAACTGCCGCGCTCGGGCTGGAACGATTACGACCGCAAGCTGATCTCGCGCGGCGGCGGCATCTACGAACGCAGCGTCAAAGCGATACCGCTGTCGGGCGAAGTTCGCGCGATGCTCGGCATCAATGACGCCGCGCTGCCGCCGAACGAGCTGATCCGCGCGTTGCTGCGCATGAAGGTCGACCTGCTGTTCAACGGCGGCATCGGAACTTATGCAAAGGCGGCCAGCGAGAGTCCGCTGCAGGTCGGTGACCGCAGCAACGACCCCGTACGCGTGGAGGGTCGCGAGCTCGGCGCGAAGGTGGTGGGCGAAGGCGGCAACCTCGGCTTCACGCAACGCGGCCGCATCGAGTACGCCGCGCGTGGCGGGCGACTCAACACGGATTCGATCGACAATTCCGCCGGCGTGAACACCTCGGACGTCGAAGTGAATTACAAGATCCTGCTCGCCACGGCCACGCGCAGCGGCCTCACGACCAAGGCGCGCAACACGCTGCTCGCCTCGGTCACGGAGGTCGTCGCCGCGCAGGTGCTGCGCAACAACTACCTGCAGAGCCAGGCAGTGAGTGTGCTCGAGCGCGAATCGACACGGCGATTATCCGAATACCAGCTCCTGCTGCGCAGCCTCGCGCAATCCGACGGCCTGTCGCGCAGTCTCGAGCAGCTGCCCGCGGACGACGAGCTCGCCGATCGCATCCGCCAGGGCAAAGGCCTGCTGCGACCGGAGCTCGCGGTGGTGCTGTCGTGGGGCAAGTTGTCGCTCAATCGCGATCTGCTCGCGAGCACGCTGCCCGACGACCCGCACTTCGCGCTCGAGTTGCAGCGGTATTTCGCGCCCCCGCTCCTGAAGCGCGCCGGCAAGGCGCTGCTGCGCCATCCCCTGCGCCGCGAGATCATTGCCACCGCAACCAGCAACAGCTTGATCAACCGCATGGGGCCTGCGTTCGTCGCGGTCACGCAGGCGCAGACCGGTGCGACGCCGCAGCAGATCGCGCGCGCATACTCGATTGCACGCGATGCCACCGGCATGCGCAAGCTGTGGGACCAGATTGAAGCGCTCGATAGTCAAGTCGCGGCGACCGCTCAGTACGACGCGATGGAAATCACCTCCGGCCTGCTGCGCCAGCTCACGTACTGGCTGCTGCGCCATCGCCGTGCGCAGCTCGACGTGAGGCTCAGCGTCGCGGAGTTCGGCGCGCCGACGCTGCGGCTCGCACGCACGCGCGACTGGCTCGCCGGTGCGGCGCTCGAGCGCTACGAGGCCCGTCACGCCGCGCAGCTGAAGGCGGGTTTTCCCGCGAGCACCGCGGCGCTGGTCGCCGCGTGCCCCGCGCTCGACTGCAGCTTCGATCTGTGCGAACTCGCGCGCGCGTCACGCCAGCCGATCGACGCCATCGCCGCGCTGTATGCGGATCTTGCCGCGGCACTCGGCCTCGACTGGCTGCGCCTGCGCGTCGAAGACCTGCCCCAGGGCAACACCTGGCACAACGCGGCACGTGCCGGTCTGCGCGACACCGTGCGCACGATGCAACGGCGGGTGACGGAGCAGGCACTGCGCCTGCGAAACCGGGATCGCGTCACGGCATGGCTCGCGGCGCATTCGGAGCTGGATGAGTGGCAGACGCTTCTCAAGCGGCTGCGCAGCGCGCCGGCGCTGGATTTCGCGGCACTTTCGGTGGGCTCGGAAACGCTGCGGCGGTTGATCAGCCGCTGAGGCCGCGCCGGTCATCTTCCACGCAATGAGTTATGACAAGGTTATACCAGCGCTGGCCTCACGGCGTGCGCCGCGGCAATCCCCGCTCCACTTCGTCCTGCACCAGCGTGTAGGCGATGTAATACTTGTCGATGTTGCTGACGTACTGCACCGTCTCGCGCCCGATCTCGCGCGCCGCGATGCGCTCGACATTGTCGAACCACAGGTTCGGATCCAGCCCCGCTTCCTTCGCCTTGCCCTCGCCCGCCAGCAGCATCGGCAGCAGCTGCGCACGCGACACCGGAATGAACACCACGTGCGCGGGCAGGTTGCCGAGATTCATGTTCTTGTTGAGATCGACCTCGAACGCACGCATGAAGTCGTAACTGATGCCGCGCTGCGTGCCGCCGAGATCGACGAAGTACATCGTCTTGCTGTACGGCACGAGCGCGCGGATCACGCGGCGCTTTATCATGCCGTCGAGGTCACCGCGCCACAGCTCCTGCTCGAGCTTCACGGTGAGCGTGTCGCCCGCCGGTTGCGGCGTAGGCGACGCGGCAACGGCTGCATCGGCCAGTACCACGGCCAGCAGGACACAGAATACTTGCGGCAGAGACAGGGTCTTCACGGACTCTTGTTGTCAATTACTCGCGGGTTCCGGCAGTTTACTCCAGCACTCTGCTATAAAAGCGCTCCAACCCGCATTCTCAAGAGGATTTCCCGTGCCCGGCAAACTGCTGCTCGTACGTCATGGCCAGAGCGTCTGGAACGTCGCCAACCTGTTTACCGGCTGGGTCGATGTCGATCTTTCGGAACAAGGGCGGCGCGAGGCGCAGTCCGCAGGCCAGGAAATCAAGAAGGCTGCCATCCAGATCGACTACGCGTACACCTCGGTGCTGAAGCGCGCGATCCGCACGCTCTGGTACGTGCTGGATGAAACCGATCGGATGTGGATTCCTGTGCAACGCGAGTGGCGCCTCAACGAGCGTCACTACGGCGCACTCCAGGGCCTCGACAAGGCGCAGACGGTGGCCAAACACGGCGAGGCGCAGGTGCTGGTCTGGCGCCGCAGTTACGATATTCCGCCCCCCGCCCTGACCCTCGACGACGAGCGCCACCCGCGATTCGATCCGCGCTACGCGAAGCTCGACGCCGCGCAGCTGCCGGCGTCCGAATCGCTGAAGGACACGCTCGCGCGCGTGCTGCCGCTGTGGAGCGAACAGATCGCGCCGCGTCTGCTCTCGGGCGAGAACGTGGTCGTCGCAGCGCACGGCAACAGCTTGCGCGCGATGGTGAAGATGCTCGACGACGTGTCGGAGCGGGACATCGTCGAGCTGAACATCCCTACCGGCGTGCCGCTGCTGTACGAGCTGGATGCGAAGCTCAAGCCGGTGTCGAGCGGCTACCTGGGCGACCAGGAGAAGATCAAAGCGGCGGCGGAAGCAGTGAAGCGGCAGGCACAGAAGAAGTAGCTCCACGACGCGCAACCGAACGGTTGCATGCACTCTCTGCCTGGACTTGTCGATCGCCCAGCTCACCGCCGGCACGCATATCACGCGTCAGGCGATCACCAAGCATCTGCAGGTGCTGGCCGATGCGGGCCTCGTGCATGACATCAAGATCGGCCGCGAGCGGCGATGGCAATTCGAGCCAGCCAGGTTCGCCGCGGCCCGGCAGCATCTAGAGACCATCGGCCGCCCATGGAACGCTCCCCTGGAGCGGTGGAAGCAGCTTGTCGCATAGGGGCCCAAGTTGAGGCCCCTTGGAGGGTAGACCAGCAAAGGCACGATTGGTGCCAGGAGTGCAGCGCCCGGTGATCCCTCAATCTTTTACCTCGAACCGCTGCCGGAACAACATCACCCTACCCACCGCCCGGCCACCGCGATTGTCCCGCAGCAACGTCATCCTGTTCTGCGCCACATCCAGCGCAGCCCGCTCATCAATTTCCAGTAGGAAATCAGCACATTCGCTCTCAACGAGACCGGCATCAGGATCGACGCCGCCGCATCGAACGTCTTGCTCAAGCCCATCGTGTCGGTGTCGCTGAGGAGCTAGTCGGCAGCGCCCTTCGCTGGCATGCGAGCGCGTGCATCCACCCCCGGCGCCTCGGACTCCTGGCCTGATGCAATCGCTTCACCGCATCATCGCCGACGCACTCATCGCCCCGGTCATCCCGGCGCCGATCTGCACGCGGCCGGACTGCGCGCCCGATGAACGCAAAGCTGCGCGTCGTCGACTCCACCGCGCGGTCCGAATTGCCGTAGGCGGCAATGCAGACGTCGGCGCCGAACGTGCCCACGTACAGGCCGACCTCATTCAGATCCTGCCAGCGCACATCCGTGGGTTTGAACCCGCCGAAGATATTGCGCGACACGCCGATGAAACGGCCGCTCGTCCCGAGGATGATCTGTCTCCAGCGTCTCGCCAGGAATCAGCATCGTCCTGATTGGTTACAGCGCGTGTCCGACTCGCAGTTCGCCGGGTGCGCCATTGTTCGTCATGCGCTCTTCCCTTTGGCCACTGCCCAGCCATCGTACTGTCCGCCCTGGGCCTCGGCGAGCGCGCGCAGGCGGGCGGTGAGCGCCTGCATCTCGGGCACCGCCAGCCGCATCGACTTGCGCGCGTGCGTGCTCCAGCCGCCGCCATCCTCACCCGGCTTGCTGTCAGTCTCGAAGCCTTCTGCCTGCAACTGCTGCGAGAGCGCAGCACTCGCCGCTGCGCTCGGCACCGCGAAGAAGAAGTCCACCACCTGTTGATCAAACGGCGCGATTCCCGCCTTGCGCAGCTGGCTGATGAACTGGGAATCCCAGTCCTCGACCTTCTTGTTCTTGAACCGCAGCACATGCGTGCCGATACGCAACAGCACAAGCATTCCCGCCGCGACCATCAATATCGTAAACCACCACATCGATCACGCTCCTCAGACGGCACACAGGTACGGGCTCTGACTCTCGCGGCCCAAGAGCCATGCCGCGATGTTGGCGATATCCTACGTCCGATCGCGCAGGTCATCATCCTCTGTGCAGCGCTCAGCCTGGTCGGGTCAGACCTCGACGACGCTGCCGGTGTCGCCCGGCTTGAGGTTCACCGTGACGACGGTGGCCTTGGGGAAGAAGTTGAACTCGGACGCGCTCGCCCAGGTATAAGCACCCATCGCGCGCCCGACGATGAGATCGCCGACCTTCAGCTTGGGCAGCATGATGTTCTCGGCGATCACGTCGATGCTGTCGCAGGTCGGGCCCGCGAGCACGGAGGGAAGCAGCTCGCCCTCGCTGCGCAGCGACTCGACCGGGTAGCGCGCGTGGTCGTACATCTGACCGCTGTACGAGCCGTACACGCCATCATCGAGGTAGTACCACCAGTGGCCTTCACGCTCGGCCTTGCCCATCACGCTGGCCACGCCGATCGCGCACGGGCCGACGATGTAGCGCCCTGGCTCGGCGATCACGCGGATGCGCGCCGGCAGGCGCGCGAGCGCCGTGCGGATCGGTGCGCAGAATTTGCCGATGTCCACCGCGCGCGTCGCGTAGTCGATCGGGAAGCCGCCGCCGATGTCCAGCGTGTCGTACTTGCCGAGCTTTTCCTTGCGGCTCCGTTGCAGCAACCGCGCGCATTCCTCGATCGCCTCGACATGCTTCAGCGCATTGGCCGCCTGCGAGCCGACGTGGAACGAGAAGCCACGCACCGTGATGCCGAGCTGCGCCGCGAGATGCGCGAGATCCAGCGCGCGCTCCGGATCGCAACCGAATTTGCGCGACAGATCCGCCACCGCGCCGGGCGAGCGGAACGACACGCGCAGCAATAGCTGCGCCGCGTCGCGATAGCGCGTGAACTTGCGCAGCTCGTCGGGGTTGTCCACCACGAAAGTCGTGACGCCAGCGGTCAGCGCGTTGCGGATGTCCTTGTCGCGCTTGATGGGATGCGTGTGGATGCAGATTTTCGGATCAATGCCCAGCCTGGTGATCAGCGCGACCTCACCGGTCGTCGCGAGGTCGAGCCAGCCGCCCATGGCGACCAGCGTCTGCACGACCGCCGGATGCGGCAGCGGTTTCAGTGCGTAGTGCAGATCGACGCCGGGCAGCGCGCGGCGCAGGCGCCGGTACTGATCGCGCACACGCGCGCAGTCGACAATGAGCAGCGGGGAACCGAACTGCTCGACGAGGCGGCGGATATGCTCGGGCTCGAAAGGGTCCACTCTCTTCACGGCAGCACACCTATCGCGAACGAATCTTCCTCTTCCAGCGGCGCAGCGCTGCCGGATGCGGCGGCACGCACGAGGCGATCGCGCACCGCGTCCCAGCGCTCGTCCTGCGGGACCTCTTCCACGAGGATGCGCGCGCAGGCGGCCTTGTCGAGCGTGCGCAGGTTCCCGTACAGGTCGTGCGCGAAGGCATCGGCGCGCCTGCCGGCGTTGATCCAGGTGACGTACTGGTAGGTCTTCAGCGGCAACCGCTGCGCAAGCACCGCGATGCGCTGCCCGCCCTCGGAGAGCGAATCCGCGAGCGCATCGATCTGGCCACTGGAGACGAGCGTCAGCGGTGTGAGCGGTGCGTAGTGCGAGACCTTGCTGCCCGGCACGCGCGGCGAGGCCAGGTCCGGCCCCACCAGCACGTCGCCCGCGACCTTGCGCAACGCCGAGAGGGCAACCCCGCCGGGACGCAGCAGTCGCACGACGCCATCGAGCACTGAAACGATGGTGGATTCAAGGCCCACACGCGATTCGCCGCCATCGAGGATCACCTTCACCTTGTCGCCGAACTCGTCGCTGACGTGCTCGGCACGCGTGGGCGATAGACGCCCGTAGCGATTGGCGGACGGTGCGGCGATCCCGCCACCGAACGCGGTGAGCAGTTGCAGGGCCATGGGATGGGAGGGAATACGCACGGCAATGGTGTTCTGCCCACCCGTGACGATGTCATGTACGCCGTCGGCGCGCGGCAGCACCAGCGTGAGCGGGCCGGGCCAGTATGCCTCGGCAAGCTTCTGCGCTACAGGCTCGACCTCGCGCACCCAGCGGCGCAGATACTTGGTGTCGTCGAGATGCACGATGACCGGGTGCAATGCCGGGCGTCCCTTGAGCTCGAACACCTTTGCCACGGCGGCAGGGTTGGCCGCGTTGGCGCCGAGGCCGTAAACGGTTTCGGTGGGGAATGCGACCAGCTCGCCATCGCGTAGTGCTTCCACTGCGCCGTCGATCTCGGCCTGAGTTGCTCGAAGGACACGTACCATCCACGCATTCTACCAAGCCGGCGCATGCCGACCCTCGTCGTTGCGTGCGGCCGTGATTATGACTGCGTCGGTACTAGGGCAAAGTGGTGCGGTCCCATCCAGAGGCCGTACGACGAATCTCGTAAGTCGGCCAGTAGTGGTTGTCGAGCTTTAATGTGATGACCTCGGGAGAATTGTTCCAGGTAATCGTGCGCAAACGAACCGAGGCGCGATCGGGCCGTCCTGCAACGACCCTGAGGAAGGCATCCAGGTTGGGTGTGGGCTGTCCGTCGACCTCCAGAATCCGTCGGCCCGGGAACAGCCTGTACCGCGTCGCGGGCGAGCCGTACGCGAAATATGCAATGTAGACGCCCTCGGGCACGATGCCGCGTTGCGCACTCATCGCGCGATGCGGCGCCTGCAGCGTTGCGCCCGCCCACATCACCAGCCGATCCACGTCGCCGCCACTCAGGGTGCTGGTCTGCACATCGAGGCTCAGCTCGCCATCGCCTCGCCACACCGTGACCTTCACCTGATCCTTGCCTACCACCGCGCGCTCGACCTCGCGGAAACGCGTGACCGCTTTGCCATCCACAGCGAGCAGCAGATCGCCCTGCTGCAGCAATCTGGCAGCGGGCGAGCCTCCGGTGAGACGGATGATATTCAGAACCTGGTGGCCTTCGGAGTTTGCGGTCTCCAGGCGTTTGACCCACGCATCAGACAGACCCAGTCGCCGCGCGTTGGCCAGCGGCTGCAGCGCCAGCTCCGCATCAAGCGAATGCAGCAACCCATCGGTGCGCAGGCGCTCGAGCATCTCGGTCACCAGTTCGATCGGCACGCCGCGATTGCTCTGCGTGATTTCGCGCCCGCTCTCGTACGCGAAGCTCGACCACAGTCCGAGCACTTCGCCCGTCGGGCTCGACAGCACCCCGTCGAAATCTCCGGGTGGATTGATCAACTGCGCCACTTCGAGGTTGCTGTCGCGGAACTGCATCGTGCGCGAAAGCGGCAACTGCAGCGGATCTATGGAGGCAATCGCCGTGGAGCGCGACTTCACGTCCCCATCCGCATCGATGCCCACCACCGTGACGGCGCCACCCGTGTGCAGGCCGCGCGGATCCAGCTTTGCTGACTTGACCGGCGTCGTGCCGATCAGCTTCGGATCGTACGAGATCACCGCGAGGTTGTGCAGCGGATGGATGAACTCCACTTTACCGGGCACCTCAATCGCACCCGCGAACGTCACGCGCACGTCGCCGAGCGACACTGGCACGGTGTTGCGGTCGGTGACAACCAGCCCGCGCGCCGTGTCAACGATAAGCCCGGTGCCGTGATAGTTGCGCTCGGTGATACCCGATATCGCGTACGGCATGTTGAACGTGAGATGCACGAGACTCGGCGCGAGCTTGGCAACTATCGGATCACGGCTAGTCGGAAAACTTGTGGTCGCAACGGCGTTCGGCTTGGACGGCGGGCCGACCGGCAGCTCCGTGCACGGCCACACGCCAGTGGTGTCGTCGCGATGGCACTTGCGCGCCGGGAACCAGCGCCGGTCCATGCGCACGGATTTCAGCTGGCTGCCGTTGGGATCGTCGAACGTGGTGTAGCGAACCGTCGCGCGATCGCCATCGCCGAGGCCGGCGAGCGCGCCCTCGAAATCATCCACGCCATCGATCTTGCGACCGTTCACCGCGGTGATCAGCGCACCGCGCGGGATCCCCGCGGCGCCCATTGCGTAACCGGGATTCGCGACATACGCGCCCTTCACCGGCAGGTTGAAATGCCGCGCCTGCTGGTACGACACGGTGTGCACCACCGCCTCGCCGAACTCCACGTACGACGCGGGCGTGATCGCATCCAGATCGCCGACCGTGAGCTTGGCCGTGAGCGGGTTGCCGCCGCGCTGCAGCTCGAGCGTGATGGACTTGTCGAGCGCGCCATCGAGTATCTCCTCGAGCGGCTCGAACTGAGTGATGAACTTGTCGTTGATGCGCAGGAGCACGTCGCCGGGCTGCAGCAGGCCATGCGCGAGCGAGCCAGGCTGGACTTCCTCGACCACCAGCATGCCCGTGTTGTTCGGGAATGCCTTGCGCACCGCGACTTCGGTCTCCGCCTTCAAACCCAGCCGGCGCAGCTCATCGTACGGCGTGTAGCTGAAGATCGACTGCAGCGTGCCGCGCGTCACCGGCTTGCCCGCACGGATCAGGTCCAGCGCGCGCTTCACGCGTCCCAGCGGCAGATAGAAACTCGACGCCGCGCCGCTCGCACCACCGGCATTGAGCGCGACCACCCGCCCTTCGATGTCGATGACGGGCGAGCCCGACGAGCCACCCGACGTGCCGGACGCCGCCTGCAGATAGAACGTATTGAAGTCGTTGTACTTGCCCACGCCATACGCCGGGGCCTCGCGATCCAGACGCGCAAGCGTGCCTGCGAGAATGGACAGCTGCTCACCGGCGTTGTTGCCGATCACGCGGATCTCGCGACCGATCTGCGCGCCCTCCGGATACAGCGGCAGCGACTTCGGTTTGATGAAACGCAGCTTCGTCGGGTCGTAGCGATACAGGCCGAAGTCGTGCACGGGATCGCGATACACCGGGAACAGCTGCACTTCCTCGCGATTGAGGAACGTGGCCTCTGCGGTGACCGGACCCGGCGTGACGACATGACGATTGGTGAGGATGAGCCCGCGCTCGGCGTCGACGACGAAACCCGTCGCCTGCGAGGAGGTGTTCCACTCCGTATCGAACGCGCGCGTGGCATCAATCTCGATGGCGACCACGCTCTGCGCAATACGCTCGAGCGTCGCGGTCCAGGTAGCATCTTCGCGGCGCATCGGCGCGGCCAGCGCGGCGGACGCATCGCCCGCGGGCTGCAATGCCCCGCCCTGCCCTGGCGCGGCAGGAACGACGGTGGTGGGAGGCACGGCACCCGGTGGTGGTCCGGCAGCGGGATTCGGCACCTGCGCCAGCAACGGCAGCGACACGAAACCCAGCACCAGCAACGAAACCCGGTTGCTTGCCTTCATCAACCACCTCACCGCAAGTTAGTTCAGGGGTGACCCAGCAGCACCAGCAGCCAGACCACCGCGAGTAAACCGAAGGCCATGAACACGGCGGCCGAACCGATGTCCTTGGCGAGACCCGCCAGTATATGGTGCTCGAGTCCGATGCGATCCACCGTGGCCTCGATCGCTGAGTTGACCAGTTCGATGATCAGGATCAGCAGCATCGGGAAGATTAGCAGCGCACGTTCGACGCCGGTCTGGCCCAGCCACAGGCCCACTGGAATGACCACCAGGCTCAGCGCAAGTTCCTGCCGGAACGCAGCCTCTTCACGATAAGCGCCGCCAAAGCCACGCATGCTCGCGCCGAATGCGCGCAAGATGCGTGTAGCCCCGCGCGGCTTGGGTCGGTTTGTCAAAGACATCGACGGATGATATCAACCCGTCGCGGCACTCACCCCGGGTTTCCAGGACAGATCCAGCTGCTTCGCCGCACGCACGTCATCGAGCCGGCGTACCGGCATCGTGTAAGGCGCGCCGTGGAGCTTGTCCGCATCCGCCGCGGCTTCCTTGCGGATCGCCGCCATCGCATTGGCGAAGGCATCGAGCGTCTCGCGACTCTCGGTCTCCGTCGGCTCGACCAGCAGGCACTCGGGTACCATCAGCGGAAAGTACGTGGTTGGCGCGTGATAGCCGTAATCCAGCAAGCGCTTGGCGAAATCCATCGCGCTGGCGTCCAGCTCCTTCGCTTCCTTGCGCAGCGTGAGGGCAAACTCGTGGCTGGCGCGACGACTCGGGTACGCGGCATCGAAGCCCGCACGCGTGAGCTTGTGCAGCAGGTAGTTCGCGTTCAGCGTCGCGTACTCCGCGATGCGCGCCGCGCCTTCGCGCCCGATCATGCGGATGTAGATGTACGCGCGCAGCAACACACCCGTATTGCCCATGAATGCCGACAATCGACCGATGCTCTGCGGCAGATCCTTTTCGTCGAGCCAGCGATAGTTGTCGCCGTCCTTGCCTACGACCGACCTTCCGACGATGGGAACAGGCAGGAACGGCAGCAGACGCTTGCCCACGCCGACTGCACCCGCGCCCGGACCACCGCCGCCGTGCGGCGTGGAGAAGGTCTTGTGCAGGTTCATGTGCATCACGTCGAACCCCATGTCGCCCGGACGCACCTTGCCCAGGATCGCGTTGAGATTTGCGCCGTCGTAGTACAGCAGCCCGCCCGCGTCGTGCACGAGCTTCGCCACCTGCACGATGTTGCGTTCGAACACGCCTAGCGTGGAAGGATTGGTGAGCATGATGCCCGCGGTCTGCGGTCCCAGCGCGGCGGCGAGCGCATCGAGGCGCACGTCGCCCTGCTCGTCCACCGGCACCTCACGGGCGCTGTAGCCACACAGCGTCGCGGTCGCGGGATTCGTGCCGTGCGCCGCTTCGGGGACGATGATCTCGGTACGCGCGGTGTCGCCGCGTGCCTCGTGATACGCGCGGATCATTGCGACGCCCGCGAACTCGCCCTGCGCGCCCGCCATCGGCGTGAGCGACACGCCGGGCATGCCGATCA
>JBDSRN010000157.1:0-7861 GCA_039929265.1 Steroidobacteraceae bacterium
CATGGTGTCGCCCGATCAGGTGCACGAGATCGACATGAGCGTCGATGAGGCGATGAAGATGATCATCACGCTGGGCGTGGTGATCCCCAGGCCGAAGCGCAAAGTGGTCGCCGCGCCGCCCGTTTGAGGGTTTCTTGCGCCTGTCGCGGCCCGTCCGTAACATCGCGCGCCTGCAAAACGAGCGAATTCCATGCGTACTCATTACTGCGGACAGGTTGACGACAAGCTCACCGGCCAGGAAGTCGTCGTGGCCGGCTGGGTGCATCGCCGGCGCGATCACGGCGGGGTGATCTTCGTCGACCTGCGTGACCGCGAAGGTCTCGTGCAGATCGTGTTCGATCCGGACAAGGCTGCCCTGTTCGCCGAAGCCGAGCGCCTGCGCGGCGAGTTTGTGGTGAGCGTGAAGGGTCGCGTGCGCACACGCCCGACGGGCACCGCGAACGCGAACCTGGCCTCGGGCCGGATCGAAATGCTCGCGCTCGAGCTCACGCTGCTCAACAAGTCCGAGCCGTTGCCGTTCCAGCTCGACGAGCACGTCAGCGAGGAAGTGCGCCTGCGGCATCGCTATCTCGACCTGCGTCGCGAAGAGATGAGCCAGCGTCTGCGACTGCGTCATCGCGTCACGAGTGCGATGCGCACGTACATGGATGGCAACGGCTTCATCGACATCGAAACGCCGATGCTCACCAAGGCCACGCCCGAGGGTGCGCGCGACTATCTCGTGCCGAGCCGCACCCACCCCGGCAAGTTCTTCGCGTTGCCGCAGTCACCGCAGATCTTCAAGCAGCTGCTGATGATGGCCGGTTTCGATCGCTACTACCAGATCGTGCGCTGCTTCCGCGATGAAGATCTGCGCGCGGATCGCCAGCCCGAGTTCACGCAGCTCGACGTGGAAACCTCGTTCCTCGACCAGGAGCAGATCATGCAGCTCATGGAAGGGCTCATCCACGAGCTGTTCCAGAAGGTGATGGGCGTGAGCCTCCCGAAGCCATTCCCGCGCCTGGGCTTCGCCGAAGCGATGCGTCGCTATGGCTCCGACAAGCCCGATCTGCGCGTCGACCTCGAGCTGGTCGATGTCGCCGATCTGGTTGCCGGCTGCGACTTCAAGGTGTTCGCGGGTCCTGCTGCCGATCCGGCCGGCCGCGTCACTGCGCTGCGCGCGCCCGGTGGCGGCAGTCTTTCCAGGAAGGAGATCGACGACTACACCGCGTATGTCGCGCGCTACGGTGCCAAAGGTCTCGCGTACGTAAAGGTGAACGAGCGCGCAAAGGGTCGCGATGGTCTGCAGTCGCCGATCCTGAAATTCCTGAGTGATGCCGCCGTCGCGGGAATCCTCGAGCGCACCGGCGCCCGCGATGGCGATCTCATCTTCTTCGGCGCTGACAAGGCGAAGGTCGTGAGCGACGCGCTCGGTGCGCTGCGCCTGAAAGTCGCGACCGATCTGAAGCTCGTGAAGGAAGGCTGGCAGCCCCTGTGGGTCGTCGACTTTCCGATGTTCGAATGGGACGCGGGCTCGCAGCGTCATAGCGCGATGCATCACCCGTTCACGGCGCCGAAGCTGGACGATGCGCAGGCCCTCAGCGCAGCGCCCGGAACGGCAGTGGCCAAGGCCTACGACATGGTGCTCAATGGCTCCGAGATCGGCGGCGGCTCGGTGCGTATTCATCGCCAGGAAATGCAGTCCGCAGTGTTCGGGCTGCTCGGTATCGATGCGGCCGAGGCGAAGCTCAAGTTCGGCTTCCTGCTCGATGCGCTGAAGTTCGGTTGCCCGCCGCACGGGGGTATCGCGTTCGGACTGGATCGTCTCGTGATGCTGATGGCCGGCGCCGACAGCATCCGCGACGTCATCGCCTTCCCCAAGACGCAGACCGCGGCAGACCTGCTCACCGATGCGCCCACTGAAGTGAGCGAGGCACAGCTGCGCGAGCTGCACATCCGCGTGCGCACGCCGCCACCCGCCGCCTGAGCAGCAAACGAACCGCGGTCGTCTTCGTTCACGGCCTGTGGATGACGGGCCGCGAGTCGGTGTTCCTGCGCCGCCGTCTCGCGGTGGACCCTGGCTACGACCTGCACTCGTTCCGGTATTTCTCGCTCGGAGCACCAATGGCCGAGCATGTCGGGCGGCTCGCCGCGTTCCTCGCGCAGCTCGACGCACCGCGTGTTCATCTGGTCGGGCACAGCCTCGGCGGACTGGTCATCTACCGGCTAATGGAGAGCGGCCTGATCGCCGATGCGCCGCGGCTCGGCCGCGTGGTGTTCCTCGGCACGCCTGCCGTTGAAAGTCGCACCGGGCGTCGCTTGGGCTCCCATGCGCTCGGCCGGCGCCTGCTCGGCCACGCCGCCTGCAGCGAATTCCTTGCGACGCATCAGCGCGTGTGGCGTTTCGCGCCGCCGCTCGGCATCGTCGCGGGCGACCAGCCGATAGGGCTCGGGCGTCTCATCAGTCCGCACGCCACACCAAACGACGGCACCGTGAGCGTGGCGGAAACTCGCCTGCCGGGGGCTACCGAGCACATCGTGCTGCCCGTGAGCCACACAGGCATGTGGTTGTCACCACGGGTCGCGCGCGTGCTCGCGAGTTTCCTCGAGCACGGACATTTCGGCCTCTAGACACCCCTGCGCGACGCAAGCCAGCCTGATCACTCGTGCGCGTCGAGGGATGCGCGCAGCTGGTAGAGCAAGGACTGTGCTTCGCGCGGGCTGAGTGAGTCGAGGTCCAGACCCCGAAGTGTTTCTTCCAGCGCGCTCGGACGCGCGACGGGTGCTGGTGGCGCAAACACCAGCTCGCCCTGCACCTGCGGCTGCGCCGCACGCTGCGCATCCCGATCGGCCTCCAGGCGCAGCAGGTACTCGCGCGCCTGCGCAACCACCGCGCGGGGCACTCCCGCGAGCTGAGCCACGGTGAGGCCATAGCTGCGATTCGCAGGACCTTCCTTCACCGCGTGCAGGAACACAAGTGAATCACCGTGCTCGGTCGCATCCAGATGCACGTTGGCGACGCCGTCATCGTCGAGGGTGGTCAGCTCGAAATAATGCGTTGCGAAAAGCGTGTACGCGCGAATGATGGTCGCAAGATGCCGCGCCACTGCCCACGCCAGCGACAACCCATCGAAGGTGCTCGTGCCGCGGCCGATCTCGTCCATCAGCACGAGACTGCGCGAGCTCGCGTTGTGCAGGATGTTCGCGGTCTCGGTCATCTCGACCATGAAAGTGGAACGCCCGCCCGCCAGATCATCGCCCGCGCCAATGCGCGTGAAGATGCGGTCGAGCGGGCCCAGCAGCGCGCGTTGCGCCGGCACGAAGCTGCCGATGTGCGCGAGCACGGCGATGAGCGCGATCTGCCGCATGTACGTGGACTTGCCACCCATGTTCGGCCCGGTGATCACCAGCATGCGGCGCTGCGAATCGAGCTTCAGGTCGTTGGGGATGAACGCGCCTTCGATGAACTGCTCGACCACCGGGTGTCGACCACCCTCGATGAGGAGCTGCGGCTCGTCGCTGAGCTGCGGTTCGGTCCACGACAAAGTTCCGGCGCGCTCGGCAAGGCAGGCGAGCGCATCGACCGTGGCCAGCGCGACTGCCGTTCCCTGCAATTCCCCGAGCCTGTGCGTCAGGGTCACGAGCAGCGCCTCGTACAGCTCGCGCTCGCGGGCAAGCGAGCGATCGCGCGCGCCGAGGACCTTGTCCTCGAATTCCTTGAGCTCCGGGGTGATGAACCGCTCTGCGGACTTCACCGTCTGTCGCCGGATGTAGTTCGCGGGCACGCTGTCTGCCTGCGAGCGCGTGATCTCGATGAAAAATCCGGTGACGCGGTTGTAGCCGAGCTTGAGGTTCGCAATCCCGCTGCGCTCGCGCTCGCGCCTCTCCAGTTCGAGCATGAAATCATCCGTGTTTGAGGAGAGCTTGCGCGCTTCATCGAGCTCCGCGTCGTAGCCGGACGCAATGACGCCGCCGTCGCGCAGCAGCACCGACGGTTCCGCAGCGATGGCATGAACCAGCAGTTGCAACTCGTCCCGGTGCTCGCCGATGCCGGTCAGCAGGCGCCGGAGCAATGGCGAGTCATGGGCTGCGAGCTCTTCGCGTACCGCCGGCAGCCCCTGCAGCGCGCTGCGCAAGTGCACGAGATCGCGCGGACGCGCGGAGCGCAGCGCCACGCGCGCGAGAATGCGTTCGAGATCGCCGATGGGCCGCAGGGCCACGTTCAGACCGTGTTGCCCCGCCTGTTGGAGCAGCGTGCCGATGGCGTCGTAGCGCTCGCGCAGTGGCGTGTGCAGCGTCAGCGGGCGGTTGAGCCAGCGACGCAGCTCGCGCGAGCCCATCGCCGTGGCAGTCTTGTCGAGCACCGCGAACAGCGTCGCCGTTTCGTTGCCCGACATGCTCGAGTCGAGCTCGAGATTGCGACGCGTGGCGGCGTCAAGCGCGAGACCATCGCTGCGCTCTTCGACGCCAAGCGCGCGGATGTGCGGCAGTGCCGTCTTCTGCGTGTCGCGCAGGTATTGCAGCAGCGCGCCGGCGGCGCGGATGGCCAGCGGCAGCTCGTCCACGCCGAAGCCTCCGAGATCGAGCGTGCCGAGTTGATCGGTGAGCGCACGCGAGCAACTCGCCAGATCGAAATGCCAGGGCGGTCGTGTGCGCGTGAAGCCCGCGTTGCCCGGGGCGCTCTGGCCTTCCGGCAACAGCAGTTCGGCAGGTCGCAGGCGTTGCAGCTCGGCCTCCAGATTGCCCGTGCCCTGCGACTGCGCGACGGTGAAGCGACCGCCCGCAAGATCGAGCCACGCCAGACCCCAAGCGTCTTTCTCCACTACCAGCGCCGCGAGCAGGCTTTCGCGCCGCTGCTCCAGCAGGGCGTCTTCGGTGATCGTGCCGGGCGTCATCACCCGCACCACCTGGCGCTCCACGGGCCCCTTCGACTTCGCTGGGTCGCCGATCTGCTCGCAGATCGCCACCGACTCGCCCTTGCGCACGAGACGGCTCAGATAGTTCTCGGCGCTCACCACCGGCACGCCGGCCATGGCGATCGGCTCGCCGTTCGAATGTCCGCGGCTGGTGAGCGCGATGTCCAGCAGCGTTGCCGCGCGCCGGGCATCGTTGTAAAACAGTTCGTAGAAGTCGCCCATCCGGTAGAACAACAGGACGTCCGGATACGCCGCCTTGATGCGCAGGTATTGCTGCATCATCGGCGTGTGCGTGCTGGCGGGGGCTTGGTTCTGCGGATTCACGGACCGCGGATTTTGCACCATTTCATCGGGGGGTAAGCATGCATAGCGTCCTGAAGCGGCTGGTCGACGTTCGACCCGAGGAGACCCGCGCGCTGCTCTGGTCGTTCGCGTATTTCTTTTGCGTCCTGTCGGGTTACTACGTACTGCGACCCCTGCGAGACGAGATGGGTATCGCAGGCGGCACGCGCAACCTGCCATGGCTGTTCACGGCGACGTTCGCCACGTTGCTCATCGCGGCGCCGCTGCTCGCTGCGGTCGTGGCGCGGCTGCCGCGCAGGCGCTTCATACCGGTCGTGTATCTGTTCTTCGTCGCTAATCTCGCGGTCTTCTGGATGCTGCTGCAGTCGGGCTGGCAGACACAGATCGTCGCGCGCGCCTTCTTCGTGTGGATCACGATGTACAGCGTGTTCACAGTCTCGGTGTTCTGGTCCTTCATGGCGGACCTGTACTCCAGCGCGCAGAGCAAGCGCTTGTTCGGCTTCATCGCGGCAGGTGGCTCCGTGGGCACATTGCTCGGCCCCCTCATCACGCGACAACTCGCCGAGCCGCTCGGCCCGGTCAACCTGCTGCTGATCGCTGCCGGTTTCCTGATCCTTGCGATCATCTGCGCGGCGGGGCTGGAGGTTGCGGCGGCCGATGTGCGCGCCGCTTCGCCCGGTTTCGTCGCGGCGAGCGCGGAGCGCGAACGACAGGCCGTCGGTGGCGGTGTCATGGATGGATTCGCGCTGCTGTTCCGCTCGCGGTATCTCGGTGGAATCGCGTTGTGGGTGTTCCTGCTGTCCCTGTGCCAGACCTTTCTGTACCTGCAGCAGGCAGAGCTCGTTGCGCTCGCGTCGGATGATCCCGCGGCACGCACGAAGATTTTTGCAACGATCGATCTCGCCGCGGGAATCCTCACGCTGGTGATGCAACTGCTCGCCACCGGAAAACTCATCACCCGCTTCGGCACCGGGCCCGCGGCGGCGTTCCTGCCGTTCGTGTTCATCGTGGGATTCCTGGTGCTCGCGGTGCAGCCGATGCTGCTCGCAGTGGTCGTGTTCCAGGCCGCGCAGCGCGCGGCGCAGTTCGGCATCGCCAATCCCGCGCGCGAGTCGCTGTTCACGGTCGTCACGCGCGAGGAGAAATTCAAGGCGAAGAATCTCGTCGACGGCGCGGTGTTCCGCGGTGGCGATGCGCTGAACGCATGGCTGTTCAAGCTGCTCGCAGCGTTCGTCGCGCTGCCGGCGCTCGCGGTTGCGACCGCTGTTGTGGCAGGCGGCTGGTTGCTGCTCGCCCTGTCGCTTGGTCGCTCCCAGGAGCGCAAGGCGCGCGCGGCGGTCAGCGCATCGCCCGTTGCATCCACTGGAGGACGCCCATGACCATGAGAACATTTTCGACACTGACGCGCCGCGAGGCCCTCGTGCTCGCCGGTGGCGCGGCACTCGCCGCGATGTTGCCCGGATCCTGGAGCGAAGCAGTCGCCGCCGGCGCCTCGCCGCTGCTGATGCGATCTATCCCCCGCACTGGCGAGAAATTGTCGGTCATCGGCCTCGGCACATCGCAGGTGTTTGACTTCGATCTCGCCGACGCAGCGGTACATGCGGAACGCCGCGCGGTGCTGGAGAAGATGCTCGCCGGTGGCGCGACGCTGATCGACACGGCGCCCTCGTACGGCAGCGCCGAAGGCAATGTCGGCGCGCTGCTGGAGGAGATCAAAGCGCGCGACAGATTCTTCATCGCGACCAAGGTCGGCGTGAAGGCCACGGCCGCCGAGACGCTCGCGGAGATGCAGCAGTCGCAGCAGCGCCTGCGCACGCAGCGCTCTGATCTCCTGCAGTTGCACAACGTGCGCAGCGCCAGCACCGATCTGGGTGCGCTGCGCGAATGGCAGAAGGCAGGCAACACCCGCTACATCGGCATCACGCATTGGCAGGATTCCGCGCATGATTTGCTCGTCGAACTGATGCAGAAGCAGAAGCCGGACTTCGTGCAGGTCAACTACTCGCTCGATGCGCGCGCCGCGGAAGACGTGGTGCTGCCCGCCGCGCGCGATCTGGGTATCGCGGTGCTCACCAATGTGCCGTTCGGTCGCAACCGCTTGTTCAGGGCGGTGCGCGGCAAGGAAGTCCCCGCGTTCGCGAAGGATTTCGGTGCCACCAGCTGGGCGCAGGTGTTCCTGAAGTTCATCCTCGCCAACGATGCAGTAACCTGCGTGATTCCCGGCACCGACAAGCCGCAGTACATGGTCGAAAACATCGCGGCCGGCAGCGGTGCGGTGCCGATGAGCGCGCAACGCAAGCAGATCCTCGACTACTGGAGCAGCCTCGCCTGATCACCGGATTTCCCGTTCCCAGCGATTCGGACCTCGCGAGGCTCGCGCGCGACGTCGGTCGCCACCTGGTCGCCACTCAACGGCGCGTCGTCACGGCGGAGTCGTGCACGGGCGGCTGGATCGGCAAGGCGCTCACCGACATCCCCGGCAGTTCCGGCTGGTTCGATCGCGCCTACGTCACCTACTCGAACGAGGCGAAGCACGAGGACCTCGGCGTCCTGCAGACGACGCTCGAGCAGCATGGGGCGGTAAGCGAGGCGACGGCGCTGGAAATGGCGCGCGGCGCGTTGCGGCGTGCGGGGGCAGACATCGCGATCGCGGTGACCGGTAT
>JBDSRN010000158.1:0-17807 GCA_039929265.1 Steroidobacteraceae bacterium
GTATTCATCACACGCGCCGCGTCGGCGGGTTTGTCGGAGAGATACAGCGCGGAGCCCACACGCACCCAGGTGTCATCGTCCGCCTTGCCGGACGCGATGACCTTCTGGCCAGTCTCGGCCGCCTTCGGGTAATCCTTGTTCTGGAAATGCAGCCCTGCGACTATGCGCGACATCTTTTCCGAGTCTTCTGGGGTAAGGAAGCCCGAGTCCACCTCTGCCTCCAGTGACGGGATTGCCTCGCCGATGCGGCCAGCCTGATTCAGGGCCGCGACCCGCAACTGATGCACGACGAACACATCGTACGGCGTCATCTTTGGATCCGATTCGAGCGTGGCGAGGGCCGCGAGGGCCTCGTCGTACTTCTTCTCGCCGATGAGCGCCTGCGCATCGGACAGTGGCTTCTGCGCTGACTTGCTGATGGTCGGCGCTTTGGCCGCAGACTTGTCGGCCGCAGCGGCCGGCTGCACGGCAAGGCCGGCCCACGCAGCGACGACGACTGTAAACAAAGCGTTTCTAAGGCTGGCTTTCATACGATCCTCGGCCGGGTTTGAGGAAATCTCGTCACAGCTGACGATAGTCCGCGAAGCATGAATGCGGCCTTAACGGCCGGCGCCGGAGGTCGGGTCGGACTACTCGGCGAACTGGGCGACGTTGACGAAGCCGATTTTCAACATGTGGTGACGCTGCGCCGATGCCAGTACTTTGGCCACCGTTTCGTAACGCGAGCGACGATCCGGACGCAGGTGAATTTCGGCCTGTGGTTCGATTTCCGATTCCTGTTCGAAATAGTTGTCGACCACATTGATGTCCGAAACCGGCGTGCCGTTCCAGATGATGAGGCCGTCAAAGTCGATCTCGATTTCAATGACGCGCGGCAGTTCTGTAGGCGGCGGCTGATTCGTATCGCGCGGCATGTCCAGCTTCACGGCGTGGGTCATGATGGGGAGAGTGATGATCAGCATGGTCAGCAGCACGAGCATCACGTCGATCAACGGGGTGGTGTTGATGTCCACCATTATGCCGTCAGTACTGCTGGTATTAACACTCATTGACATCGAATTGCTCTCCGGTGGACGCGCATCAGTTCAGGCGGCGCGAGCGCACGCCGTGGTCGGGCTCCGTAAGGAAGCCGACTTTGGCAATACCACCACGCTGAATTGCGAAGATGACTCGTCCGATCGCTTCGTAGCGCGTATTGATATCTGCGCGGATGTGCACTTCGGGCTGCGGCACCTGACGGGCCGACGCGGCGACGAGATTCACGAGCTGGGCGCTGTCTGCAACGGTAGCGCCCTGCCAGTAAACATTGCCGGCCGTGTCGACCGAAACCGTGATGTTCTCCGGTTTCGTGATCGTCGGGATGTTCACAGCCTTCGGCAGTATCACCGGTACAGCCTTGGTCGCCACGGGGATGGTGATCAGGAAGATGATCAGCAACACCAACATCACGTCCACTAGCGGCGTGGTGTTGATTTCCGACATCACTGTGTCGTCTGAATCAGGTCCCGGAACATTCATCGACATGGCGCAGACTCCTGGATGCGATCAGGACGGGGTTACTTGCGCGCTGCCGCGGCGGAAGCCGCAGCCGGACGCGGCGCGAGGCTGATCGTCTCGGGACGCGCACCACCGATGAGATACGCCTGCAGGTCGCCCGTGAACTCGCGCAAGATGTCCTGGATAGCCTTGTTACGACGCAGCAGCACGTTGTAACCGAACACCGCGGGCACCGCGACCGCCAAACCGATGGCCGTCATGATGAGCGATTCGCCGACGGGGCCGGCAACGGTGCCGATGTCCGCCTGACCAGCGACGCCGATGGCCACCAGCGCGTTGAGGATGCCGTACACAGTGCCGAACAGACCCACGAACGGTGCCGTGGAACCCACCGTCGCGAGGAAAGACAGACCCGTGGACAGCTTGCCGTTGAGGTTGTCGACCGCGCGCTGCAGCGCCATCGCCAGCCATTCGTTCAACGAGATGCGATCGTTCAGGCGACCCTCGTGATGCGCGGCGGCGCGCAGGGCGGCCTCGGCAACCAGGCGGAAGTCGTCGTTCTTCGGCAGTTTCTCGGCGCCTTCCTTGGGGGTGGCGGCAGTCCAGAACTGCCTGTCCACGCGCACCGCAGATTTCTTCAGGCGGTACTGATCCCACAGCTTCGCGAAGATGATGTACCAGGACAGCAGCGACATGACCACGAGGATGATCAGCACGCCTCGGGTGATGTAGTCGCCTTGCGTCCAGACGGCACTCAGACCGTAGGGATTCTCGGCGTTTTCGGCGACGGCAGTCGTGACGACTGCGGCTGTTTCGGCGGTGGGTTCCATATGTTTCCTCGGTTGCAGACGACGCACTCGCGTGACGGTGCGTTTTAAAATTTAATTGAGTGGGACGGTCTTCAGTTGTTCTTCAATTCAAACTTGACGCGCAGATTGAAGCAGTCAGACACGGGCTTGCCGTTCGTCGTTGCCGCCTGAACTCGCAACGCCTTGGCGTACTTGACCGCCGCCTCGTCGAGCCGTGGAAACTTCGAAGACGTCTTCACCACAGGCTCCTGCGCAATCTTTCCGGTCTCCGCGACGCAGATCTCGACGATCGCGCTGCCCTGCTCTTCAAGGCGCTTGGAGGTCGGCGGATAGTAGTCGTCCGACATCGGCTGCGTGCCCTTGCGCAAACCGGCCCTTGTCCCCGGAACGGAAGCGGAGGGCGGCGGTGGCGCCGGCGGCGGTGGCCTGCTCGTTGTGTTGGACAGTGCCGTGGTGTTCGGGGCATCCATCGGAACGTTGATCTCAACGATAGGCGGCGGCATCTGCACCGGCGGGATTTCCGTCTTCGGCGGAGGCGGTGGTGGCGGCTTGTCTTCCTCCAGCTTCTCCTCGATGACTTTCGTCTCGATTGGAGGCGCGATCAGCTCCATCGTGCGACGCGCAAGGCCGTTCGCAAGTCCCCAGATGAGGAGAAGATGAAAGATAACGATCCCGGCCAGCACCGTAATGCGCCGGGATGCCCACATGTTGTCGTGTACGTATACGCCCATAATTCGCTGAAGCTATGCTGCCTCGTTCGTCGTCGGGTTGATCAGGCGATGCGATCGCGTCACTTCCGTCAGCGTCGGAAGGTATCTACCTTCGCCGCGCGACGCAAGTACGCCAACCTCGTCTCCTGTTCTCATGTTTCGTCGTCTCAGTTCGTCTGCCGCTTGCTGCATTCCCGCAGCGATCGATCATCAGTTGCCTGAGAGTTTCGAATTCGCTTGCGTGGCTTTCGCTAAAAAACCCGCCGCTGTTCGTATCCGACTCTTAATGTGCTTGCACTGTAACCGCGAAGCGCAAAACTGACAACCATTTATACGGCTTCATTCAGTCACTGCGCCACGTGATGCACTGCTGACGACGCGGGCATATTTAGCTAGCACACCGCGCTGCGTATAGGGGCGGCGCGGCAGCCACGCGTTTTTGCGCTTTTTGAGTTCAGCGGCGGTGAGAGCAACCCGCAGTGTCCGCCCTTCGGCATCGATCGAAACGACATCGCCGTTGCGCAGCAGAGCGATGGGCCCGCCCAGCGCAGCCTCCGGAGAAATATGTCCTACAACGAAGCCATGGCTGCCGCCGGAGAAACGGCCGTCGGTGATCAAAGCGACCTTGTCGCCCAGTCCACGTCCCATTATTGCACCGGTAGGACTCAGCATTTCTCTCATGCCGGGCCCGCCGCGAGGACCTTCATTACGGATGACCACCACGTCGCCGGCGCGCACCTTGTCCGCAAGGATTGCCGCCGTCGCCTGTTCTTCACCTTCGAACACGCGCGCCGGCCCAGTGAATTTCAGCCCTTCGTAACCGGTGATCTTGGCCACCGCGCCTTCCGCTGCGAGATTTCCATAGAGAATAACGAGATGACTGTTTTTCTTGATGGGCCGATCCATCGGTCGCACGATCTCCTGCCCTGCGGGGTAATCGGCGATGTCTGCGAGGTTGTGCGCGAGCGTGCGGCCCGTGGCTGTGAGGCAATCGCCGTGCAGCAAATCGGCGTCGAGCAGCCGGCGCATCAGCGGCAGGATGCCGCCGATCTCGATGAGTTCCGACATGAGATAGCGGCCGCTGGGTCGCACGTCCGCCAGCACCGGTACGCGCTTGCCGATACGGGTGAAATCATCGAGCGTGAGTTTGACGCCGGCCGCATGCGCAATCGCGAGCAGATGCAGCACAGCATTGGTGGAGCCGGCGAGCGCGATCGTTACTGTGATTGCATTCTCGAACGCCTTGCGCGTGAGGATGTCACGCGGCGTGATGCCCTCCTTCAGCATGTGCATCACTGCCTTGCCAGCACGCAGGCAATCCTCGCGCTTGCGATCGCTCACTGCTTCCTGCGCGGAGCTGCCCGGGAGGCTGAGGCCTAGCGCTTCGATTGCCGAGGCCATCGAGTTCGCGGTGTACATGCCGCCGCAGCTGCCAGGTCCAGGTATCGAGGTGCGTTCGACTTCGAGCAATTGTGCGTCCGACACCGCGCCGCTGGCATGCCCGCCCACTGCCTCGAATACCGAAACGATGTCGCGCCGCTTGGCGCCGGGACGAATCGTGCCTCCGTACACGAACACCGCTGGCCGATTGAGCCGCGCGAGCGCCATGGCGCAGCCGGGGATGTTCTTGTCGCAGCCGCCAATCGCGATGATGCCGTCGAAGCCTTCGGCACCCGCCACGGTCTCGATCGAATCTGCAATTACTTCGCGCGAAACGAGCGAGTAGCGCATGCCGGGCGAACCCATCGAAATTCCGTCGGAAACGGTGATGGTGTTGAACAGTACGCCCTTTGCGCCTGCGGCGTCCGCGCCGGCGACGGCGGCGTTGGCGAGATCCCCTATGTGCATGTTGCAAGGGGTGAGGTTCGCCCAGGTGGACGCAATACCGATCTGCGGGCGGGCGAAGTCCGCATCGTTGAAGCCTACCGCACGCAACATCGCGCGCGACGGTGTCTGCTTCACGCCATCTACTACCAGACGCGAATACTTGCGCATGTCCGGTGTCTTCTTCTTTCTGCTCATTCTGCCTCGCGTTGGTTGATCCGCCCGTGCTCGCGGCGCATCTGCATGAAACTCAGCGCGCCGGCGAACGTCATCGCCAGCGGTACCAGCACCGATAGTTTGCCACTACCTGGCCGCTGTTCCTCCCGACACGCGTAAAACAACACGCCTGCCGAGGGTGCGATAAGCCCGCGCACGCCGGTGAGCGTCACGTTGACTCCGACGTAGTGTTGCATGCGGCCGAGCGATGCGAAATCTGTGACCCAGGCTCCAGCCCAGAGTCCTCCGGCAGTGGCGACGGCGGCATTACCGCTCCAATCCACAGCCGGCGAACCAGCCCGTGACCAGCGCGAGAAACGAGACGGCAATCGCGGTCACCAGCGCCCAGCACTGGCGCGCGCGCTATTCGATGACGGGACCGCCGTCGAACCATGAGATTGCCTGCGCCGAACATGCTCGGCCAGAACATGTAGCGGCGATAGGCAGGATCTCGCGCAGAACCTGGCCCAGCACACCCAGACTGAATGCATCCCAGCGGTCCAGATCGCCGCGTGCACAGTGAGGATGCCGGCCCAGATCACTCGCACGGGGATCATCGACACGCCCGCGAACACGAGCGTGCGCTTCGTGCGGCGCGCGGCCGATCAACCCCAGGCAATGCGAACGTCGCGAGCCACGGCACCATGAGCCGCACGCGTTCGTGAAACCCCTTTTTCACCAGGACCGCGCCAAAAATGGCCTCGACCATGGCACTGGGTTTTTCCGCGCTCATCCGTAACGACGGCGGATGAGCGAATACAACGCACGTACCCCATGAGCTTCAGCACCCAGCGGACGACCGGGTCGGTCGCGCGGGTTCCAGGCATACAGATCGACATGCAGCCACTGCGGACAAGCGGTGACGAATCGCTTGAGAAACAGCGCTGCGATGATCGCTCCCCCGAAACCGCCCGCAGCGACGTTGCCGATGTCGGCGACGCTGCTGGAAAAATGGTCGTCGTAACCCGCCCACAGCGGCATCGGCCACAACGGATCGCCCTCCTCCATTGCGCAGCGATATAGCTGACCGAGCAACTCTTCGCTGTTGCTGAATGCCGCGGGCAGCTCGGGTCCGAGTGCGACCCGCGCCGCACCGGTGAGGGTTGCAAGATCCACGAGCAGGTCTGGATTGTCCGAATCGGCATCGGCCAGCGCATCGGCGAGCACCAGACGCCCTTCCGCATCGGTGTTGCCGATTTCGACGCTGAGACCCTTGCGCGAAAGCCAGACGTCGCTGGGACGGAACGCCTCCCCATCGACGCTGTTCTCTACTGCCGGGATCAGCACGCGCAACTGGATGGGCGCGCGCATTTCGAGCAGCAGGCGCGCGAGCGCCAGGACGCAGGCTGCGCCACCCATATCCTTCTTCATGAGCGACATGCCAGCGGAAGGCTTGATGTCGAGGCCGCCGGTGTCGAAGCACACGCCCTTGCCAACCAGCGTCACTCGCGGCACGTGTTCCGCACCCCAGCGACAGTCGATAAGTCGCGGCGCACGCGGGCTGCCGCGTCCCACCGCGGCGATCAGCGGGTAGCCGGTACGCAGTGCCTCGTCCATCACGATGCGCGACGTACCGCCGTGGCGCTGCACGAGCGTGAGCGCGGCATCAGCGAGCTCCTGCGGGCCGAAATCGTTGGGCGGCGCATTGATGAGATCGCGGGCCCAGTTGAGCGCACCGGCCGCGCTGCGAGCATAGGGGATGTCTGCCGCAGAAGGGGCGACCAGCCGCGCGCGCCGGGCCGGTGTGCCCGACCGGTAGCGCGCAAAGCTGTATCCGCCCAGCAGCCAGCTCAGCACGAACTGCGTGGCAGCGTCGTTGCGTAACAAAGTGCGTAGCACATAGCGGTTCACAGGCAGTAGGGCGGCAAGCGCAGCACCGCACCATGGATCCGGCTCCGCATTCGCGCCCAGTCCGGCGACGACTCCAGCGAGCGTGCCGTCGGGCGCCGGGATGTGCACCACACGCCCCTTTTCGCCCTGGAAGCCGTGCGCCCGAAGCCACGCGCCGGTCGCGGCGGGCTGCGAGGCGAGCCACGCGGGCAATGCCGTGTCAGTTATCAGCCACAACGGCAGCACCTCGCCTTCGCCGGCGTCGAGCAGTGTATCCGCGAGGCTTGTTTCGTCGGCAGTTGCGCTCACGCGGGATCCTGTTGCAGCGCCGCGGCGCGTTGACAAATGGTTTGCGGATGTGTTGACATCGACATGTTAATCAAGAATTTGAGCCGCACTTTAGCCCATGCAGAAGCAGGCAGATCGCGCAACGATTATGGCTGAGAACCTCACCACGCCGGTGATCTCGGTCGTCGTCGTACTTCTGCCCGTCGTTCTACTGCCCATTCCGGGCAGCTGGTGCGGGAGCCGCGAGCGAAGCTGAAGAAAGGCGAGCGAGCAGGCAGAATCCAAAACCCCGCACCGGCCACAGCCGGTGCGGGGTTTTTTGTTTGGCGTCCGGGAGTGAATTCGATGCGTTTATATTCTCAGAAAGATGTTCAGAAAAAGGCGTTGAAAGGTGCCCTCATCGCCGTGCTCGGGTACGGCAGCCAGGGACGCGCGCATGCGCTGAATCTGAAGGACAGTGGGTTCAAGGTGATCGTCGGCGTTCGCAAGAACGGTGACAGCTGGAAGAAGGCCAAGCGCGAGGGACTCGCGGTGGCCGAGCCAGCCGAGGCGGTGAAGGGAGCAGACCTCGTCGCGTTCCTGGTGCCCGACCTCGCGCAGAAGAATCTGTACGCGAGCGTGCAGGCGAACCTGAAGAAAGGTGCCGCGCTGCTGTTTGCGCACGGGTTCAACATCCACTTCAAGCAGATCAAGCCGCGCAAGGATCTGGATGTGGTGCTGATCGCGCCCAAGGGTCCGGGTGACCTCGTGCGTCGTCAGTATCAGCAAGGTCGCGGTGTGCCCTGTCTCATCGCCGTGTTCCAGGACGCCACGGGCACCGGGCATGCACGCGCGCTCGGCTATGCGCATGGTATCGGTGGCACGCGCGGTGGTGTGCTGGAAACGACCTTCAAGGAAGAGACCGAGACCGATCTGTTCGGCGAGCAGGCCGTGCTGTGCGGTGGCTCGACCGTAATGGTCGTGAAGGGTTTCGAGACGCTGGTGGAAGCCGGCTATCAGCCCGAAGTCGCGTACTACGAAGTGCTGCACGAACTGAAGCTCATCGTCGACCTGCTGCACGAAGGCGGCCTCGCGAAGATGCACAAGTTCATCAGCGACACGGCCAAGTGGGGCGCGCTGATCAGCGGCCCGCGCGTGATTGACGATCGCACGAAGAAAGAGATGGGCAAGATTCTCAAGGACATCCAGACGGGCAAGTTCGCGCGCCGCTGGATCAAGGAGAACGAGGACGGCAACAAGACCTACAAGAAGTTGCTGAAGGCCGACATGGATCGTCAGATCGAAAAGGTCGGCGCAAATCTGCGCAGCCGCATGCCCTGGTTGAAGGAAGCTCGCGCCTGAGCGCGCTGCACTGAGGAGAATGACATGACTTCGATCGACAACCAGATACTCATCTTCGACACCACCTTGCGCGACGGCGAGCAGGCTCCCGGCTGCAGCATGACGCAGCCGGAAAAGCTGCGGGTCGCGAGGGCGCTGGCGGAGCTGGGTGTCGACGTCATCGAGGCTGGTTTCCCCGCCGCGTCGCGGGGAGATTTCGAATCGGTGCAGGCGGTGAGTCGCGAAGTGCACGGCCCGATCATTGCGGGCCTCGCACGTTGCTCGATCGAGGACATCGAGGTGACGGCCAAGGCGCTGAAAGACGCACCGCGGCATCGTCTGCACGTGTTCCTCGCCACCAGCGCGATCCATCGCGAGTTCAAGCTGAACATGGCGCGCGAGGAGATCATCAAGCGCGCCGTGAATGCCGTGAAATACGCGCGGGAATTCTGCGACGACGTGGAGTTCTCGCCGGAGGACGCGTCGCGCACCGAGCTCGATTTCCTCGCAGAGGTGGTCGAGTCGGTGATCGCGGCGGGCGCCTCCACGATCAACATCCCCGACACCGTGGGTTACACGGTGCCGGACGAATTCGGTGAGCTGTTCCGCTACCTGCGCAAGAACGTGCGCGGCATCGACAAGGTGCGCCTGTCGGTGCATTGCCACGATGACCTCGGCATGGCGGTGGCCAACAGCCTCACGGCAGTCGTCGCCGGCGCACGTCAGGTGGAATGCACCATCAACGGCATCGGCGAGCGCGCGGGCAACTGCTCGCTTGAGGAAGTCGTGATGGCAATCAAGACGCGCGAGCAGTTCTTCAATGCCCGCACGAACATCAACACAACCCGTCTCTACCCGACCTCACGTCTCGTCTCGAGCATCACCGGAACCTCCGTGCCGCGCAACAAGGCGATAGTTGGCGAGAATGCGTTCGCGCACGAGTCGGGCATCCATCAGCACGGCATGCTCAAGAATGCGCAGACCTACGAGATCATGCGGCCGGAAGACGTGGGTTTGGCGCGCAGCACGCTCGTCCTCGGCAAGCACAGCGGACGTCATGCGTTCCGCGAACGCGTCACACAGCTGGGCTTCGAGCTCGACGAGTTCGAATTGAACCGCGTGTTCGAGGAATTCAAGACGCTCGCGGACAAGAAAAAGGAGCTCTTCGATGGCGACATCGAGGCGCTCGTTCTGCGCGCGGAAGGCTCGGCTCGCGGGCCCTGGACGCTCGCACATCTGGAGACCAGGACCGCCAGCGGCAAGCAGGCCGAGGCGCTGGTGCGCCTGGGTCATGCAGACGGGCGCAGCGTCGAGCAGCGTTCCGCGGGCGATGGCCCGGTCGATGCCGTATTCAAGGCTATTGAACTGGCGACGGGAATCAACGTCGCGCTGAGCAAGTTCGAGGTGCGGGGTGTGACCGGCGGCGAGGACGCACAAGGCGAAGCGGTCGTATATGTCGAGCACAACGCTCGCACTTATCGCGGCGCGAGCGTCAGCACGAACATCGTCGAATCCGGCGCCAATGCATTTCTCGAAGTGATCAATCGTATCGAGCTCGCGCAGCGCAACGGTGCACGCCCGGGCGCGCCCGCCGACATGACCGCGCAGCAGCGGCACGCTGCGCAGCCAAGGAACTGACATGCCCATACCCGCAACAAAATACATCTGGTTCAACGGCAAACTCGTGCCGTGGGACAAAGCTCAGGTGCACGTACTCACGCATGCCTTGCACTACGGTTCCTCCGTGTTCGAAGGTCTGCGCGCCTACGAGACGCCCAAAGGTGTTGCGATCTTCCGGCTGAAGGATCACACGCGTCGTCTGTTCGACTCGGCGAAGATCTATCGCATCGCCCTGCCCTACACCGCCGACCAAATCAACGATGCATGCAAGCAGATCGTCGCGAGCAACGGCCTCACGAAGGGCGCCTACCTGCGACCGGTGGCGTTCCGCGGCTATGGTGAGATCGGCGTCGCCCCGAAGATCGATCCGCCGGTGGACGTCGCAATTGCCGGCTGGGAATGGGGCAAGTATCTCGGCAAGGAAAGCGAGGAGCACGGCGTGGATGTGTGTGTGTCGTCGTGGCAGCGGGTCGCGCCGAACACCCTGCCCGCCATGGCCAAGGCTGGTGGCAACTATCTGTCGAGCCAGCTAATCAGCTACGAGGCGAAGCGTCTTGGATTCGCCGAAGGCATCGGCCTGTCGCCAGATGGCACCGTCAGCGAGGGCGCTGGCGAGAACCTGTTCCTGGTGAAGGACGGTGTGCTGCTCACGCCAGGCCTGTCGCACTCCGTGCTCAGCGGTATCACACGCGACACGATCATGAAGCTGGCGCGCGAGCGCGGCATCGAGGTGCGCGAGGCATCGATTCCGCGTGAGATGCTGTATCTGTGCGACGAGCTCTTCATGACCGGCACCGCTGCCGAGGTCACGCCTGTGCGCTCGGTGGATCGTCTCACCGTCGGTGACGGCAAGCGTGGCCCCGTGACCGAATTGCTGCAGGCCGATTTCTTCGGTCTGTTCAATGGCAACACGGGCGACAGGTACGACTGGCTCGACTACGTCGAGATGACCGCGCCGCGCGCGGCCGTCGCGAACTGAGGCTCCCATGACCAATGCGAAGACCCTGTTCCAAAAGGTATGGGAACGGCACGAAGTCGCCCCGGAAACGCCCGACACACCAGCGGTGCTGTTCATAGACTTGCACCTTGTGCACGAGGTGACTTCGCCGCAAGCCTTCAGCGTCCTGCGCGAACGTGGCCTGAAGTTGCGGCGCACGGACCTCACGCTGGCGACCATGGATCACTCCACGCCGACGCGCACCGAGCAGGTGTTCGGCGGCGCGCCCATCTCGATCGAGTCGGCCGCGCAGCAGATCCGCCAGCTCGAACAGAATTGCGCGGAGTTCGGAGTCGAACTGCTGGGTCTGCGCAGCGCGCAGCGCGGCATCGTGCACATCATCGGACCGGAGTCGGGCATCACCCAGCCGGGCAAGACGGTGGTGTGCGGGGACAGCCACACCAGCACACATGGTGCATTCGGTGCACTCGCCTTCGGTATCGGCACCACCGAAGTTGGTCAGGTGTTCGCGACGCAGTGTCTACTGCAGCGCAAGCCCCGCAGCTTCGCGATCAACGTCAACGGCGCGATGCCTGCGGGCGTGACCGCAAAGGATCTGATCCTCGCGATCATCGGCAGGATCGGTGTCGGTGGGGGCACCGGATTTGTGCTCGAATATCGCGGACCCACGATCCGGGCACTGTCGATGGACGAGCGCATGACGATCTGCAACATGTCGATCGAAGCTGGCGCGCGCGCCGGCATGATCGCGCCCGACGAGACGACTTATGAATACATGAAGGGTCGGACACGCGCTCCACAGGGCGCGGCATGGGACTCTGCCCTCGCCCGCTGGCGCGAGCTGCCCGGTGATGAGGGCGCGCGTTTCGATCGGGAGATCGAAATCGACGCGGCCACACTCGAACCCATGATCACCTACGGCACGAATCCGGGCATGGTCGTGCCGATCAGCGGCTCGGTGCCGGTGCGTCACGACGACGCCGTGTTCGACAAGGCGCTGGCGTACATGGGCCTGACCGCCGGGCAACCGTTGCGCGATCAACGCATCGATTCGGTGTTCCTCGGCAGCTGCACCAATGGTCGCATCAGCGACCTGCGCGCCGCAGCCAGCGTGCTAAGGGGTCGCAAGATCGCCAAGGGCGTGCAGATGCTCGTGGTGCCAGGATCGCAGGCCGTAAAGAAAGCCGCCGAAGCCGAAGGACTCGATATCGTGTTCAAGGAAGCCGGCGCCGAGTGGCGCGAGTCGGGCTGTTCGATGTGCCTCGGCATGAACGGCGATCTGGTCGAGCGCGGCAGCTACTCGCTGAGCACGAGCAATCGCAATTTCGAAGGTCGTCAGGGTGTCGGTGCGCGCACGTTGCTCGCGAGCCCGCTCACGGCTGCGGCATCGGCGCTGCGGGGCAAGATCACCGATCCGCGCGACATAGTCACCGGAGCCTGACATGGAACCTCTCAAGGCGATCCGCTCGCGCACGGTGGTGATCCCGAATTCGAACATCGATACCGATCAGATCATCCCGGCCCGGTTCCTGCGCACCACGACGCGCGAAGGGCTGGGCAAGCAGCTGTTCGCCGATTGGCGCTATCGCAGCGACGGTAGCGACAACCCGGATTTCGTGATGAACAAGCCTGAATCGCAAGGTTGCCAAGTGCTGGTTGCGGGCAACAACTTCGGCTGCGGCTCGTCGCGCGAACACGCGCCGTGGGCGCTGTACGACGCGGGCATCCGCGCCGTGATCAGCACCGAGATCGCCGATATCTTCCGCAACAATTCGTTGAAGAACGGTTTGCTTCCGGTGGTCATCGAGGCGTCGGCGCATGCCTGGCTGCTCGCCAATCCGGGGGCCCTGATCGAAGTGGACCTGCAGGCCAATCGCGTGACGTTGCCGGACGGCAGAATCGCTGCATTCAACATCGAGCCGTTCGCGCGCTACTGCCTGCTCAACGGTGTGGACGAGCTCGGCTATCTGCTCTCCCAGGAACCGCGCATCGCGGCCTACGAAAAGCTGCATGCACTGGAGTGGCACGAATGAAGGCCAGGATTGCCGTACTGGGCGGCGACGGCATCGGTCCTGAAGTTATCGCCGAAGCATTGCAGGTACTGGCACTCGTCGCGCAGCGCTACGGGCACAACTTCAACCTCATCGAAGCGCCATTCGGCGGCGTGGCGATCGACAAAGGCGGCGACCCGCTGCCCGCATCGACGCTCGACCTGTGCCTGAAGTCCGACGCGATCCTGCTGGGCGCCATCGGCGGTCCGAAGTGGTCGGGTCCGGAGCTGAAGGTGCGCCCCGAGCAGGGGCTGCTGCGACTGCGGCGCGAGCTGGGCGTGTTCGCGAACCTGCGGCCCGTGAGCGTGCACCCTGCGCTGCACGCGGCATCGACGCTGCGTTCCGAAGTGCTCATCGGCGTGGACATGATGTTCGTGCGCGAGCTGACCGGCGGCATTTATTTCGGCGAGAAGAAACGCACCGCCGAGATGGCGAGCGACCTCTGCACGTACACGGTGACCGAGATCGAGCGCGTCACGCGCGTCGCGGGCAAGCTTGCGCAGGGGCGTCGCAGGAAACTCACGTCAATCGACAAGGCGAACGTTCTCGAGACCTCGCGCCTGTGGCGCGAAGTGGTGACGCGCGTGATGCGCAGCGAGTTCACCAATGTGTCGCTCGAGCACATGCTCGTCGATGCCGCGTCGATGCACCTCATCCGCAACCCGCGCGACTTCGACGTGCTGCTCACCGAGAACATGTTCGGCGACATCCTCACCGATGAAGCTTCGATGCTCGCCGGCTCGCTCGGCCTGCCGCCGTCGGCATCGATCGGTGCGTCACGGCGCGGGCTGTACGAGCCGATTCACGGCTCTGCGCCGGACATCGCGGGTCGCGGCATCGCCAACCCGATCGGCATGATCATGAGCGTGGCGCTGCTGCTGCGATACTCGCTCGGACTCGAGGACGAGGCGCATGCGGTCGAACTCGCCGTGAGCAAGGCCATCGACGCGGGTCTGCGCACGGCGGATATCCGCACGCTCGATTCGCGCATCTCCAACACGCAGGAAGCAGGCAGCATCATCCGCTCGATGCTGCAGTCCACGAACGCGAAGGAAGCCGCCGCGCGCTAGGCCCTGGTCGCGCGCGCAAGTCCTGCGGCCAGATCCCTGCGCAGATCCTCGAGCGATTCGATGCCGATCGAAAGGCGCAGCAGACCATCTGTGAGCCCTGCTGCCTTGCGTGAGGCCTCGTCCATCGCGGCATGAGTCATCGTGCCAGGGTGCGCGACCAGGCTCTCCACGCCGCCGAGCGATTCGGCGAGCGAGAAGAATTCCAGTCCCGTCACGAAGGCCTTTACAGCGCGAGTGCCGCCGGCAAGCTCGATTGTGATGATGGCGCCGAAGCCAGTCTGCTGGCGCTTGGCGATGTCATGGCCGGGATGCGCCGGCAGACCGGGGTAGAAAACCCGGGAGATGCCTTTCTCCTTTGCAAGCCAATTTGCCAACTCGCCCGCGTTGTGGCCGTGCACGTTCAGGCGAGCCTGCAGTGTGCGCAATCCGCGCAGCGTGAGAAAGCTGTCGAACGCGGAGCCGGTGAGCCCCAGGCAGTTGGCCCACCAGCCGAGCTGATCGGCGAGTTCTTTGGTCGCCGCGACCACCGCGCCGCCAACGACGTCGCTGTGACCGTTGATGTACTTCGTGGTCGAGTGCAGCACGAGATCTGCGCCGAGTGAGATCGGCTTCTGCCAGCCAGGCGACAGGAAGGTGTTGTCGACGACGGTGATCGCACCTCTCGCCTTTGCGCGACTGGCGAGCGCTTCGATGTCGGTGATGCGCAGCAGCGGATTGCTCGGCGTCTCGATCCACAGCATTGCGAACGGCTGCGCCAGGGCGGCGTCGAGCGCGGCCTTGTCGTCGAAGCGAACGAAGTCGACCCTGTGATCACCACGGCGAGTCCACGCCGCGAAGAGGCGGTAGGTGCCGCCATAGCAGTCGTGCGGCGCGATGATGCGCGAGCCCTGCGGGATCAGGTAGCCGCACAGCGTAATCGCACCCATGCCGGAGCCCGTGACCACTCCACCGACGGCATCCTCGAGATCGGCTATCGCGCGCGACAGATGATCACGAGTGGGATTGCCGGAGCGCGAGTAGTCATACGGGCGCTTGTCGCCGTAACCACGGAACGCGAAGGTCGAGGACAAATGGATGGGCGGCACAACGGCGCCGGTAACTTCATCGGAATCCAGCCCGGCGCGCACGGCTCGGGTGGTGAAATCGGGGCGGTCAGTCACTCGCGTTGTCTCCAGAAAGAATCGAAAGAATGGGTTTGAGCTGCTCGGCTTCCTTCAGGAAGGCATCGTGACCATGCAGGGATGAGAGCTCATGCATGTGGGCATCGGGCAGGCGCGCGGCGAGCGCGCGCATATCGGCGAGCGGCACGAGCTGGTCCTCGCGCACGGCAACCACCTGGGTCGGAACCGTAATGCGCGTGGCATCGACGCGGTGCAGATCGATGGATTCGGACAGGCACACGAACGATTCGGGCAGGTGCCGCGCCGCGTAGTCGCGCCCGCGCGCGAACAGGTACTCCTCCACAGGGAACGTGAAGCATCCGTCCGTCGCGCGCGGAGGTGAACGAAAGCGCGCCGCGAATTCCTCGGGGCTGCGATAGGTGGACATTGCCAATGCCCGCGCGAGCTCCATGCCTGCGTTCGACTGACCCGCCGCGATGCCGAAGCGAACGATCGAACGCTGCACGCTGCGCCACGCTGTGGCCATCGGATGCGCGACATCGGCCGCACTGATGACGACGAGCTGCTCGACACGCTCGGGGTAACGCTCGCCAAACGCAAGGGCGATCATGCCGCCGTAGGACGCCCCGACAATTGCGCGCAGCGACTTGATGTCGAGGTGATTGAGCAGGCAGAGGATCGCGTCGGCCTGGTCGTAGCTCGAGAGGCTGGGAAATGCGCTGCCGGATACCGGGCGCGTGGATTCACCGCTGCCGCCGAGATAATCGATGCCCAGGATGCGCACGCGTGTGGCATCGAGCGCGCGACCTGGACCGACGATTTCATTCCACCAGCCATTGTGCTGCGCGTCGCTGCCGTAGACCCGCCTGCTGGCGGAAATGCCGCCCAGCGCCAGCACGATCGGGCCATCGACAGCACCGCTCAGGCGCCAGCCCAGACGCATGCCGGGCAACTCGCCGCCGTGGTGCAAGGAGAGCGTACCTGGGACTTCCAGCACGCCTTCCCGTGCCTCAACGGCACTCGCACGGCGCGCGTCGGCCGGGTCATCAGTGTGCTCGCGAGAATTCAATGCCGTTCCGCCTGTGACAACCGAGGCCCCTGGCCCCTGCGGAACCCGCATGCGTGGCGTCGCCAGTTGCGGATGATCAGCGCGCCCCGGAGTGATCCGGGATCGGACGAATCCTCATCTATCGGCAGACCTTGCGGCCTGCAGCGCAGGAGTTGGCACCATGCGGAAATCCCGTTGGTTGCCCCGGCGTCCAAGGGCCTTTCCCTCAGCCGGTCTCGATGAGTGGGGCAAGTCTAGATTTTACGGCCTCCTGTTGCAAGCCGATCCATTGTGTTAACGTATTAGTACATTTTGACACGGATACGTAACAGGCCATGAAAGCCCATCGCAATCTGAGCCCGCGTCAGGAAGCCCAGGCAGAGCGCAATCTGGCCGCTGCGCTCGTAACGTTGCGCACCGCGGACGAGTGTCGCTCGTTCCTGCGCGACCTGTGCACCCCTGCCGAACTGCAGGCCATGGCGGATCGCTGGGCCGTGGTCGAGTGGCTCAAGCAGGGCACGCCCTATCGCGAGATCCACCGCCTCACCGGCGTGAGCGTCACGACCATCGGTCGTGTCGCGCGCTACCTCGCCGCGGGCAATGGTGGCTATGCCATTGCTGCGCGCCGCATCGAATCTTCCGCTACGGATAAACGCAATGGATAAGGACACGCGGCTCAAGCTCGCCGTACAGAAATCTGGTCGGCTCACCGACCCTTCAATCGATCTGCTCGCGCGCTGCGGCCTCAAGCTGTCGCGCGGCAAGGATCAGCTCGTGGGTTATGGCGAGAACATGCCGCTCGACGTCCTGTTCGTGCGCGACGACGACATTCCCGACCTCGTGCAGGAAGACGTGTGCGACCTGGGCCTCGTGGGGCTGAACGTCATCGAGGAGTGTCGCGCGGATCACGAGTTGCGCGGCGCAAGTGCACGCTTCGAAACCCTGCGCTCGCTGGACTTCGGTCGCTGCCGCCTGTCCCTCGCTGTGCCGCAGGGTGTCGAGTACGGCGGACCCGCGACGTTGCAGGGCAAACGCATCGCCACCACCTACCCCGCGCTGCTTGGTGAGTTCCTCGCACGTAGCAAGGTGACTGCCGATGTCGTCACGTTGTCGGGCGCCGTGGAAATCGCACCTCGTCTCGGGCGTGCCGATCTCATCTGCGATCTGGTCTCGACGGGCTCGACACTGCAGGCCAACCACCTGCGCGAGGTGGAGACGGTGCTCGCGAGCCAGGCGATGTTGATCCGCACACCGGTCAAGCTTTCGCCCGTAAAAGAGGAATGGGTTCAGCGCCTGATGATGCGCATCGCTGGCGTCGAGCAGGTGAAAGAAAGCAAGTATATCATGCTGCATGCGCCGCGTTCGGCGCTGCCGCAGATCCGCAAACTGCTGCCGGGCAGCGAATACCCGACGATCATTCCGCTCGAGGGTTCGGCGGACAAGGT
>JBDSRN010000159.1:0-15481 GCA_039929265.1 Steroidobacteraceae bacterium
TCGTCGAAGTAGCACAGCACGAAACGCGCGCCGGACCCCTGCAGGCGCGCACGGAGTTGCGCCGCGCGCTCGCGCACGTGCTGTGCAGCACCGTCCATCGAGTAGCCCAGATATTCCCAGTGAAGCGGGTGAATTCCGTCCGCGTCCCAGATCGGACGATAGGTTTGCGAGAACAGGGCCATGCGATCCGAAGTAGTGAGCATCAAGGGACTCAGGAATGCGAGATTGGAGTACTGAAAGGTAATGGTTGCCACTTTGAGCGCTGGCGCCGCCAGCTGCATGGCGTCCGACTCGACCAAGTATGGCTCACCGCTGACGAAAGCACGCACACCCAGATTCCGCGCCTGCGCACCCAATTCCCTGCCACGCAGCAGCAGCAGGCGCGCGTGCAGGAGGATACGCAGCAGCACTGCATCATGTGTGCACAACGCCGCTAGCAGGCACGCATTCGCCTCGGACGCGAGTTGCCGCAGGGCCGGCAACGCACGATGCCGACGCAGCGCTGCCGCAGCGTCGCCGTGCGTGAGGCAATGAATGCCGGCAGCGGCGAGCTGCGCGGCGACCGCAGCCGTCAGAGGCCTGCCCCTGCCGCGCACATAAACGTTGAATCCCAGCGGCTGCGCGGGATCGACCCAGTGCGGCTGGCTACGATACGAACGGTCCAAGCCCAGATCGTCTTCGCGGGTCACCAGCACCGCGGGTCTTGCGCCGGGCCGATTGCGTGCCGGCGATGCGAGCCCGCGCAGGTAGCGCGCGAACTCGACGAGCAGGCTCTTCACAATTGGTCGCGCGCGCGCGCCGTGGACGGCAACGAAACGAATCTGCACCCCCGGCACCGCTGCGCCGAACACCTCGGCTGGCACGCTCTGCGGCGCACGCAACCACAGCACGCTGTCCTCGCCACCACTCAGTGCCTTGGCGACCAGCGCACGCATCAGCTTTGTCTCGATCTCCATCGCCATGAATTTGGCGATTGCGAGCCGCAGCGTCGCGCCTTCGAAGCGATCCGCGATGCGGGCCAGCACAGTCGAGCCGGCGACGACCTGCTTCGCGGCAGCAAGGGCCAGGCGACCGGCAGTGCGACGTGCGACGAAATACACCGCTTCGCCATGCTCGTCGCGCAGATGCCCGGCGAAAAACCGCGCTTCCGCGAACGCCAGGTGATGCCGCTGCGCGAGCGCACGGCCTGCCGCATCCGGTTCGTCGAGCACGACGACGCTCTGCACTCCCGCCTCACGCAAGGCGAGGACGCAACGCTCGCTGAGCTCGTCGCAAAAAAAACTGGTCAAATCTCAACCCCCCGAACCCTCGCGTCAGGCCTCGCCGAGTCGCCCCGCCGTAGCCAGCAACCCGAGCAGCAGCACGTCGTTCATCTCTGCGCCGCGGAACTCTTCGTTGCTCAGATACCGTTTGACGATGCGCTCGATGTAAGGACGATCGAAGTACTCTCCGGCAAACCATGATTCGTACGGCCGCGAGCGCAATGCGTTCTTGAACGCCGTGCCGAGCGACGAGTCGAACAGCAGTTCGGCCGCATGACTGAAGTCCGGCTCAACGTCGTACAGGTAGGAATGCGGGCCCACCTGCAGGTGCATCGGATACTTCACGCGATTCTGCAGTGTCCACTTCAGCGGATATTTCGTCGGCTTGAGATCGAGCCCCCTGCCCCACGATTCGGGCATCGTCGACAGGAAATCCTGGATGCGTCCGTCGTAGAACGGCAGTGCGCATTTCAGTCCGTGTTCCGCAGCCGTGGTGGCAAGCGTCGCGACGGTTGAGCCCTGCCAGTGGAAGGAGTTGTAAAGCCGCAGATACCACGAGTACAGGTTCTCCGGCGTTGCTTCGCGACCCGCCTGCTCCAGGTATCTGGACTGCATCTGGTCCTGATAGGCCCCGCGGCCTGCCTCGGTCAGGAAGCTGCCATTCGACAGCGAGCAGAACGGCATGCGCGTGCCGCGCAGGAAGAAGCTGGACAGCAACTGCAGCGTGCGATCGGCAGGATCTTTCGCCGGCGCATCGAACGCCGTATTGCCGGCGCGCGATTTGAACAGATTCCAGATCGGGTCCTTGTCATGGTGCCCCGACAGTAGCAGCGACAGGAACGTCGGACCGAAAAGGTACGAGGCCATCTTGTCGCTGTACTCGCGAAATTCCATCGACGGATGGAAGATCGTCACGTACTGACTGAAGCCGAGGTTGTGCGCACCGTCGCTGATCTCACCAGCGAACACCGTTTCGTCGCCGGTGGTCGTCTTCGCCACGTGGCTCGCGAGACGCCAGTGGTTCAGGCCGGTGGCGCTGGCGAAGTGATGCGCCCGGTACAACGGTTTGACTGCCGCGACGGTATCAGCCGCATCGTGGCGATAGTCGAACTCGCAGATCTCGAGCTTCACGCCATAGAACTCGGCCATGGCCTTGGCCCGGTCGAGCTCAAACTGATTGATGACGCCACTGCGCTCCGAATAACGCATCCGTCCGATGACGGCGCGAACCTTGCGCGCGCCGAACAGATGTACGAGGCAGGCAAGGATCGAGGTCGAGTCCCAGCCTGAAGACAGATACACCACGTTGCCGTACGGCGAGCCCTGGGCGCGAATCGTCTCGAGCAGCGCGTCTGCGTACTCGTTGTTCTCCCGCTCTCCGTACGCGCCAGCGGACGCGGCGACGAAGGGATGCTGGACCACCTTCGGCTTGCCGGCCTGCACCATCACGCTCTGCCCAACACCCACGCGGCTCACCCCGGCGTACAACGTGTCCATCTTTGCGGGGCGTGCGCCGTACACCGTGAGGGCGTGCGCGTAGCCGAGCGGCGAAGGGGCTGCACCGGTCTTGCCGACGGGCAGCAGGTCGAGGCGAGTCGCGATCTCCACACCGCCATCAAAAAGTTGGTAGTACAGGTCGACGCTGCCGAAGCGGTCGGTGCGCACTTCGCATTGACCGCTCGAGTCGACGCGCACGTACGCGAAGCGGCCCTCGACGGTATCGATGCCGCGCGGCGAATCGAAGCGCTGCGTTTCCGCGGCCCAGCTCGACGCATCGGCGATGCTGCCGTCGGCACGGCGGAATCCGACCAGGTCACCCAGCAGGAAATTGCGCGAGCCATCGAGCGATGTCCAGCTCAGGGGCTTGCCCAGGCATTGCACGAGTAGATCCTCCGCTGCATGCAGGTTGCTCCAGTTGCCCTGGGTTGCCGAATTTCGGGCGACCGCTGACTTGCCGCCGATGATTCGGAGTTGACTGGCCATGTTGATAGACTCCTCGTGACCTGCGTTGATGCTTAGCCCAGCAGGTCCCAGCTCAGCGGTGTACCCCGCGCGATATCGCGCGCGACCTTCTTGCCGAGAAACGCCTGCAGATGTTTCGGTGGCAGCCCGAGCCCGGGTCGGATCGCGCGCAGGTTGCGCGCATCGAACACGTCGCCCGCGCGCATCGCCTCGCAGACATACAGTGTGCGGCGATAAGCGAGCGACGCGCGTTCCGCTTCGGTGGGACCCATGAATACCCGCCCCACTGCCGCGCGCGCCGCGGCGGACGCATCCACCAGCGCACGCAGTTCGGCAGGCTCGAGCGAGAAAGCGGAATCCACCGCGCCATCGGCGCGCGACAACGTCACATGTTTTTCGATGACGGTCGCGCCGAGGGCGACCGCGCCGACGGCTGCGCCGATACCCAGCGTGTGATCCGACACGCCGACCTCGCAATCGAACCGCGTGCGCAGCGCGGGAATGGTCGCGAGGTTGGAAGCGTCCGGATTCGCCGGATAGCTGCTGGTGCACTTCAGCAGGATCAGCTCACGGCCGCCCGCTTCGCGCGCGGCGCTCACGGCGTCCTCGATCTCCGCAACAGTTGCCATGCCGGTGGAGATGATCAGCGGCTTGCCCGTCTGCGCGACGCGCCGGATCAGCGGCAGATCGGTGTTCTCGAATGATGCGATCTTGTAGACCGGCACATCGAGCGATTCCAGCAGGTCCACTGCCGTGGCATCGAACGGCGAACTGAACGCGATCAGCCCGTGACTGCGTGCGCGGGCGAAGATTTCGGCGTGCCAGTCCCAGGGCGTGTGCGCTTCCTGGTACAGCGAATACAGACTACGACCGAACCACAGGCTGTTGGGATCGGTGATCGAGAACTCGCGCTCGGACAGATCGATCGTCATCGTATCGGCGGTGTAGGTCTGGATCTTCAGCGCATGCGCACCGGACTCCGCTACTGCATCCACGATCTTCAACGCATGCGGCAGCGAGCCGCCATGATTGCCGGACATCTCGGCAATGATGAACGGCGGCGAATCGAGGCCGATTGTCCGGTCGCCTATGCGTACGCTCACACCACCTCCGACTTCTGTTGAGCTGCGGGAGCAACGAGCCGACGCGCCGCCTCGTCCGCGAGCGCAGCTCGAAAGGATCGCGCTGCGGGTAACCCGGCACTGGACACGACGATCTGGTCCCGGCCGGAAGTGCCTTGCAGCTGAGTCACAGGTTGCATTGATCCGAATACCTCACGGGCAATCGCCAGCATCTCATGGATCGCCAACGTCTCGGCGCCTCCCATCCGGAAGCTACCTTGCAAGCCGTGTGCAAGGCAGTGCACGAGCGCCGCAGCGGCATCATCGACGTGCACATAGTTGCGCCGCGCCCGACCGTCGCCCTGCAGCATCTGGCTGGCATTCGCCCGGGCCGCACGGATCGCGACGTTCACGCCCATATGTTCGGGCCCCCGTATACCGAAAATCCCCGCAAAACGCAGGATTGCGCTACGACAACCCGACGCCGCGATCAGTTCCTCGGCAAGCACCTTGGAGCGCGCGTAATCGGAGTCCGTGTGCAGCGGCGTCTCAGCCTCGATGCGTTCGATACGCAGTCCGTGCACTACAACGGTCGATGCCTGCACCAACATGGCTCCTGCGCGGCGGGCCCAATGCGCCATCAGCGCGGGCGTCAGCACGTTCACGGGATACTGCGCATGCAGGGTATCGACACCGAAGTCGACCTTCGCCGCGCAGTTGATGATCGCGTCGGGCCGCACATCGTCGAGGGTGCGCAGCAGCGCCGCCGGATCGCCGAGATCGAGCGCGATCATGCCGCCGCCGGCGCGCGCGGCGGGGAGCGCCACGAATCCCGCTGCCTGCACGGCAGCCACACTCGCACCGCCGAGAAAGCCCGCGGCGCCGGTGACGAGCACTCTCAAGTCGCATCCTCGCCCGCAACGGGAATCACGAGCTCGCGCGCGAGACGAAACACGCGTGCGCCCACCGGCGCATTCCAGGCTTCCGGCGATCTGCCATTGCGCCGCGCCTCGACACTCCAGACGAAATCCCGGAAGCCGAGCCGGTGTCGCATCATCACGGTCGAGGAGAATCGTGGATTGATTTCGAACACCCACGGCTGCGATGCGACGAACCGCAGCTGCACGTTGATGCTGCCATCCAGATCACCGGCCTCGCCGATACGGCGCAGGAGCGCGTCGATCACCGGGACGTGCTCGACAGTTGCGCGCCCGGTCAATCCGCCCTGCATTTCGCGGCGCAAAGCGATCGTGCGCATTTCACCGGTTGCAGCCCTGCGATACACGCAGCAGGTGAACTCGTCACCCATCACACCGACATACTGCTGCGCAAGGTATTCCTCCGATGCAGCGTGCATCGCGCGCAGCACCTGCAGACGCGCAGAATCGTGCACGACCTCCAGTCCGCGCGAGCCGTGACCGCGGCGCGGCTTGACAATCATCGGCATCGCGAGCTGCGCGGATTCCGCGAGGCTCGTGGTGACCAGCGCCGGCAGCCCTATGCTCGCCAGCCACGCGGGTGTCTCCGCCTTGTCGAGGCAACGCTGCAACCATATGGCAGCGACTGCCAGCAACGGCAAATCTGCGCGCGGCCGCTGTGCCAGCGTCCACAGCTCCGCGTCCGTGACCGGCACGATGAGGTCGTACCGTTCACGCTCCTGAAGCGCGCGCAGCGCGGAGAAATAATCTGCGTGGCTGCCGCCCGGCAGGCGATGCAGCTGCGCGAAGCCGTTGTGCAGCGGCCAGCGTTCGCCGGAAGACTCCGCCCCGTGCACCTGTACATCGCTCCACACGTCGTGCGCGATCCGGCAGAGCGAATCGGCAATGTCGCCGCACGCGCCGGTGAGCAGGAGCTTCATGCACGCTCCGTGCGCGTCAGCACGCTGCCGAGATAGGGCACGTCCGGGTCGCGTGCAGCGATGCTCGCAAGCAGCGCGCTGCTGTCGTAGATCGTGCGCCGCAGCGTCACCGTTCCGGCTGCCGCGTCCCACAGCGCCCAGGCCGCGCGCGGATCGTAATCGCGCGGTTGTCCCACCGAGCCGGGATTGCAGACGCGCAATGCGCCGCGGGAAAAATCCATCGGGTAGTGTGTGTGGCTCAGCCACATGATCGAAGCACCCGCCGCATCCTCCGGCGCGATCGCGGACTCGACCCGATCCGGGTACACATATTGATCGATGTTGCCGGGATGACCGTGACACAGCAGGGCCTGTACGCCATCGACCTGCCGGGACAGCGGATGCGACAGGGTCCCGAGCCAGCGGATCTGCGCCGCACTGAGCTGCTCGGCGCACGCCTGCAACCCGCTGCCATAGCGCAGGCGCAGGGCTTCGCGCGCCTCGGGACCGTCCCGCATCCATTTCTGCAACAGCTCTTCGTGATTGCCGCGAATCACCGTGCAGGGCCATTGCGCGAGCAGATCGAGCACGCGGCGCGGCTGGTAATAGTAGCCGACCAGATCACCGAGGACGACGAGCTCTGTCGCGCCAGCCGCGCGTGCCTCGTGCAGCACCGATTGCAACGCATCAGCGTTTCCGTGAATGTCCGCGAGCATCGCGACCCGCGTCACTGCGACAGGCTCCACAGGCGAGCGGCAACATTGCGCGCTCCGGCGCTGATGCGCGGCAAAGCGCGCGCGCGTTGCACGCCGGCGGCGAGAGCCGACGCCAGCGCCGCCGGATCCTCCTCCTCGCGCAGATCCAGCACCGGCGCACCGTGGCGCCGTACCCATTGCGCGACCAGTGTTTCGTGCTCGAACGACACGCAGGTCAGCACGGGAATGCCAACCGCCGCGGCTTCCCACAGCATGGAACCCGCAGCGGTGACCAGCCACTTCGCATGCTGCAGGTCGGTCCACGGAGAATCCGCGCGCGCCCTGCGCCAGCCACACGGCACCGGGTCGACCGCGCTCCAGCCCCTGGCTTCGCCAGTGAGGCGCGGCAGTTGCGCGATGGCATCCGCAAGCAGCGCCGACGCCGCACCACCGCCGAAGCTCACGGCGCCGCCCTGGGCTGCAGCATCCCAGCTCGGCAACCCGTCGCGCAGTGGCACGCAGTCCTCGCCCGCGAGGACAGTGCCGGTGAACGCGCGATACATCGCCGCCTCGCCGTAGGCATTGGGGTTCCAGACAGCGTCGTACGAGTAGAACGGTCCGCGTCCGAGATCATCCACCAGTACGCGTATCTGCCAGTTGTGCGAAGCAGCCATGTGCTCGCGCCGCACCTCGTCGTAGACATCGACCAACAATACCGCTCCGCCTGACGAGCTCCCGCGTACCGCGACGCCGAGCTCATTGGCACGGCGTCGCACGAACTCGATGCGCAGGTCGCCGAGCAACTCGGCGCATCCGCCCAGTGCGAGCCACTGCGCCGCGAGATTGAGACAACGCATCGCGTGCCCCGCCCCACTCGACGGGGTCGCATCGGCCAGGATCGACAGTCGGCGTGCTGCATCCGTCACCGGACCGGCCTGCAGAACGCTGTGAAGGTCCGCGACAACCCAGTGGTCGCGAACGCGCGGCAGACATCGGCAAACTTCTGCAAGCCGCCGCGGGCGAGCAACAGATCCGTCGCGATGCGCGCCTTGTGCGCCGGTCGCCCCAGGGCCGGATCGCGCGCGTAGTTCGAGCCGGGATGCAACAGGAACAGCTCGATCGGAAAATCACCGATGAGATCCACGACTTCGTAGCCGGCAGCCCCCGCGAACGCAGGGAAATTGTCGAGATTGAAATACTGCAGGTGCTGCGGCGGCGCGAACCAGTACTCCTCCTGCACGTCACCGCGGCGCAGCAGTTCGAGCTGCAGGTCGGAATAGTCGTTCGGCAGCGTCACGATCGCGAGCCCACCCGGATTCAATGCGCTGCGCACCGCGCGCAGGTAGCTCGCTGGCTCACGCACGTGTTCGATGACGTTCTTCAGCACGCAGGCATGGAAGCGTCGGCCGGCGACGACGAACTGATGCAACGCCTCGAGCGGATTCGCAGCGCGCGCGACATCTTCCAGCTGTGGATTACAGCGGCGTAGTCCCTCCAGGCCGAAGTCCACGCCGACGCAGTCGAATCCCGCCCGGCGCGCAGCGGCGAGCTCGTAGCCCTCGCCGAAGCCCAGCTCCAGCAGGGCGAGCTTGCCCGCGGCGGGCAGCAGCTGCTGCTTCGCCACATGGACCGTCAGGTCGGCGCGCGCCCGCTTGTGCGCCAGCTCGTCCTCGGAATAGTCCAGTTGATAGGTTGAGGTCGGAACGGTCTGGAAATAAACCTCCGCGTAGTACTGCGCGAGCTCCCGTTCCGACGGCAGCGGCTCGGCGCGCCGGAAGCCGAGCGGCTCGAGCACCGGACGGTACTTCACGTTGGCGCGCCGGTCATCGCGCGCAGCATGGCGCGGGCGGCTCGTCCGAATGCAGGCGTCCGCAGCGCGATTTCATGCATTCCTGGAATGGACGAAACACCGGCTTGATCGCCGGGCCCTGCAGAAATCCCGTGAGCGTACCCGCTGCGACGGCCTTTGCGACGCTCGCCAGTCCACGGTCAAAGGCACCGATCGTCTCCTCCACCACCGCATCGTCGTGCGACGGCGTGGGATACAGCAGTCCCTGCGTCAGCAGTCCTTCGCGCGTCAGCTCCTGCATCACCAGCGTCTTCCACGCGAGTGATTCGAGCTCGGGCATTCCCAGCCAGCCGAACGCGAGCAGGCAATCGTAACCCTGAATGAAGAATTTGCCCTTGAGCCCGTGCTTGTCGATCGCCGCTTCGATGCCGGCCTTGAGCCGCTTGCCACGACGCCAGTTGTTCTTGATGACATCGTCGCGCTGGAAGATATGCAGCGTCGTGAGCATCGCGGCGAGCGCCGAGCTTTCCGCGCCATGTGTCGTGGAGACGAGGAACACGCGTGTGCCCGTGGGATTGGATCCGCCCAGCGCCATGATTGAACGCTTGCCCGTCAGCGCGCACGCCGAGAAACCATTCGCGAGACCCTTGCCCCACACGCTCAGGTCCGGATCGATGCCGAAATATTCCTGACCGCCGCGCATCGCCCACTTCAGGCCCGAGACGGTTTCGTCAAGCACGTATACCGCGCCGTATTTGTCGCACAGGGCGCGAATGCCCTGCAGAAAGCCCGGTGCGGGCACGTCGAACTTTACGGGCTCCAGCATCACGCAGGCGATGTCATCTCCATGCTGGTCGAACAGCGCCTGCAGCGATGCGAGGTCGTTGTACGCGAAGCGCAGCGTGAGCGCCTTCAGCTCCTGCGGTATGCCGGCATCGGCGGCAGTGGTGCCGATGAACCAGTCGTCGTAGCTGAAGAACGGATGCTCGCGGGGCACGGCTACCAGCTTTTTGCCGGTCGCGGCACGCGCGAGCTTCACTGCGGCGGTGGTGGCCACGGAGCCGTTCTTGCAGAACTTCACCATGTCGCCGCCGAACACTTCGAGGAACTTCTGTGCTGCTTCGTATTCCAGCACCGCGGGGCGAATGAAGTTCGTGCCGCGCCGGATTTCCTTGTTCACCGAATCGCAGACTTCGGCGTTGCCATGTCCGAGCGCTACCGAAGTGAGGCCCATGCCCCAGTCGATGTACCAACGCTCGTCCACGCCGAGTACGCGGCAACCTTCGCCGCGCACGATGTACGTGGGCGCGTTGCTCGGGAACTGGTCCGGCCCCTTGCTGTACGTGTGCCCGCCACCGGGGACGATGTCGATCAGGGGTAGAGATCCGGCTTTGCTCAAGTTCTCACTCTCTAAAAAAGCGGTACGGGGTTGACGTACGCCACCACCAGCGCCTGCAGATCAGGGTTTGCGTCGATGAATTCGATAATGCGTGGCAGAGGGATTCGTGGCGCCTGCTCGTGCAGCGCCATGTAGATCGCGCGGCACAGCACCAGATCTTCCGGGTAGTCAATCGTCAGCCGCAGATCCAGACGACGAACCGATTCCGGAACGGGCAACACTTCGACGCGGAACTGGTCGCGGTGCTCGCGCACATACAGCGAGCACAGTTCCGAACGATGCCGGTCGTCGCCCTGGCGATGCGACTTGCGCAACGCCTCGAGTGTGTAGATCTCGAAGTGCGATCCTTCCGGCAGGCCATCGACTACGGTGACGTCGTTGCCCGCTTCGATGTGCCGCTTCCACACCGGCTCGATCATTTCGAAATAGAAGAAGGGCGATTCGGTGGTGCAGCGGAACACGTCGGTGGCCTGCGCCGCCTCGCCGCACTGGATCAGCCGCTGCAGGACATCGCGTTCGCTGCCTCGGATGTGCAGTGTCCTGAATCGCTGCGCGATATCCACGAAGGCATCGTTGCCTGGCCCCTCGGCGATGCCGAGTACGACCGCTTCGATCGCGGGCTCGGTGCGCGCAAGCGCGATCATGTGCTCGAGCACCGAAACGCCCCTCTCGACATCAAGCAGCTGCAGGGGTTTACCGTACAACCGGCTTCCAGCGATCCGGCACGCGTATGCTGCGGCGAGACGCCTCAAGTGATGTCGCCCTCGTAGATCGCGCCACCTGCCGCGACGTCGCGCGACAACTTGCGGCCCACCGCACGCTCGAGCTGATGCAGCGGATAGCCGGTGTCGTCAAGCACGACGCGCTTGAGCACCAGTGCATCGGCACTCACCGGCTCGCCGGCGCGCAGCGCTCGCAGCGCCACCACGCTCTTCAGGGCGCGACGACGATAGCCTTTCTCCTCCGGCGTAAGCTGCAGCGACGCGGTGCCGATCGCGAGCTCCGCCTGGCGCACGCGCCGCACGTAATGCTTCATGGCCTCCGGATCCAGCGCCGACACGCCATCTTCCAGCTCCAGCGGCCGCGCCAGAGTGATGTGTTTTTCCAGCACGCTGATGCCGTACGGAATCGCAAGCACGCCGAGCCAGCTCGCCTCGTCGGTGCTGCCATCCGCGTGATCCATCCAGCCGATCCGCTGCCTTGGAAACCGCGCCTTCATGCCGGCGAGCCGCGCGAGATTGTTGACCTCGATGGGAGTGGGCTCTGCCTGGTAGCCGGTGAGCAGCACGATCTTGTCGGTGCCGTGCCGTGCATGCCGGGCGAGGAACGCCTCCAACTCGTCGGCTTCGATGCCGCCCAGCGACAGATGCACTTCCTTCGCCTGCTTCAGCGTCGCCGCCACCAGGGCGTCGTTGAAGAAATCCGTCGCATGGATCTTGATGGCATGCGCATTCAGCTTGAGCGCGAGTTCCAGCGAACGCTCGCCGAACACGTCGAACACGAGGCCCACTCCCTTGTTTGAGGCCTCGGTCCGTACGTCGTGCCAGGCGCTGTCCGGCATCTCAAGCGTGCGGAACAGGTCGAAATACTTGTAGCCCGGCAGCGCGAGCTCGTCCGCGAACACGAGCTGAAACTTGACGAGGTCGGCGCCGGACGCCGCAGCGGCACGCGCCAGCAGACGCGCCTGGGTCGGGTCGCCCTCAAACCCCTGCGCGGCTTCGGCAACTATGGTGATCCTGCTGGTCATCGGGTTACCGCCGCATTGGTCGCAAGTTTGTTCCAGAGTTCCGGATGTGAAACCGGATCGTCCGAGCGATCGAAGTCGCGGAGCGCGCGCATTTGTTCGGATGTGAGCGGCGCACGAGCGGCGGCACGCAATGCCGTCTCGAGTTCGCTGGCATCGCTCACGCCCACCAGCACGATATCCACGCCGGGGGAATCGAGCGCGAAACGGATGGCGAGGCCGGGAAGGTCGAGTGCCAGATCGGCAGCGAACGACTCGAGTTTTTTCAGATCAGGCTCGATGCCAAGCGCAAGCCCCTGCACCGAAGAGCGACGCGAAGACAGCAAGCCCTTGCACAGCACGCTGCGCACCACGAGTTCGGTACCGCGCCGGCGTTCCGCAAGACCCGTCACGACGGCAGGATTGAGGATGCTGTGCTCCACCTGGATCGCCCCGAGCCAGCGTTGCGCAAGCGCGGCATGCGCGGATTCGAGCCCATAGGTCGAAGCGCCGAGGCGCTTGACCAGCTGTGCCGCGTGTATATCGCGCAACAAACTGGCAAGCGCGGGATCCAGCAGCGTGCGCGCATCCGCGCTGTGCACCATGAGCGTATCAATGGAGGGCAACCCGAGTCGCAGCAGCGCTTCGCGCAGGCTCGCGACGCCACCGCCGGACATCACAGCGTCCGCGCCGAGCTTCGTGCAAACCCGCACGTCGCCGGACAGCACCTGCGGTGCGATCAGGCCGACGATCCTCTCCGCATCGCCGTAGGCAGCCGCGGTGTCGAGATAACGCACGCCGGCGTGGATGGCATCGCGCAACAGCGCAGCAGCGGACTCGGCCGGCACGATGTTGGCGCCGAGTCCGTAGGCGGAGCCCAATGCCGCTGTTCCGATTCCCAGCTGCGCCTGGCCCGTCATGGCTTGCGACTCGCGAACTCTTCGCGCAGCAGCCCGTATCGCAACGCGTCGAGGCGCTTGCCATCAAGTGCGTAGTGCTGGCGCAACGTGCCTTCCAGCGTGAACCCGAGCGCGGCGAACACCTTCTGCATTCCGAGGTTGCTCGAAATGGTACCGGAGGTGATCCGATGCACGTTCAGATGCTCGAACGTGTACTCGATGGCGAGTCGGCACGCTTCGCGACCGTAGCCCTTGCCGCGCGCCGCGCGGTCGCCGATGAGGATGCCCAGCTCGATATTGCGATGCACGGGGTCGTGGAACTGCATCGCGATATTGCCGATGTGCGCGCCGGTGTCGCGACGCAGGATGCGCGCGATGAAATTCGGCGGCACGATCCCGGTGAGATAGTGGCGCACCGATACGGTCGACTGCGGAAATTTGCTGCCCAGGTAGCGGAACACTTCCGGATCGTTCAGCCACGCCACGTAGGCATCGCTGATGTCCCTGTCCGGATCGAGCGCGGCGAGACGGACCAGCGATCCTTCAAGCATCGGCCACGCTCCTGAATTCGCACAACTCCCGCAGCACGTCCACGACGTAGCGCACTTCATCGTTTTCGAGCTGCGGAAACACGGGGATGGAAAAACATTCGCGATAGTAATCGGCCGCACGCGGCAGCCGCTTCATGACATCCGGCTCACAACGCGCGACGTAGTAACCGTTGAGGGGCACCGGGCGATAGTGCACCTGCAGCTGGATGCCGCGCTCCGCTGCAGCGGCGAACAGCACGCGACGATCCGCCACCGACCTGAACGGCGCGCGCACCACGTACAGGTGATACGAATGCTGCACGTCTGGCGAAGTTACCGGGCTACGCAACGAACCAACTTCCGGCAGCAGCGTGTCATACAGCGCGGCGATGGCACGCCTGCGGGCCACGAAGCGATCCAGCTTGCGCAGCTGCGAAAGGCCGAGCGCGCACTGTATATCCGTGAGCCTGAAGTTGTAGCCCAGATCCGTCATTTCCAGATGCCACGGACCATCCCAGTCCGCGATCTGCTCGCGGTCTCGCCGTATGCCATGGCTGCGCAGCAACGCGACCTTGTCGGCGATCTGCGCATCGCGGGTCAGCACGGCGCCACCCTCACCCGTCGTGATGTGCTTGACCGGATGGAAGCTCAGCGTCGTGACGTCGGCATGCACGCCGTCACCGATGTGTCGCGAACCCTTGGCATAGCTGGCGCCGAGCGCATGGCAAGCATCGTCCACGAGCTGCAGGTCGAAGCGATCCGCCAGCGCGCGCAGCGCGACCCAGTCCGCCGGATGGCCTGCCATGTCCACCGCGACCACGGCGCGTACGCGCCGATTCGCCGCACGCAGTCTGAGCACTGCTCGCTCGACTTCTTCGGGATCGATGCACAGTGTGACCGGATCGATGTCGACGAAGTACGGCTCTGCTCCAACATACACGGCGCAGTTGGCGGAAGCGACGAAGGTGATTGCCGGAACGATGACGACGTCACCGGGGCCCCAGCCGAGCGCGAGCGCCGCCAGATGCAGCGCCGCCGTGCCATTGGTGCAGACCTTGACGTGCGGAGAGTCGAATCGCTGCGCGAGCGCCTGCTCGAAGCGCTCTACGTAGGGACCCTGCGTGAGGTAGTCCGACTCCAGTACCTCAAGCACTGCACGACGATCATCGTCATCGAGACACTGTCTGCCGTAGGTCAGCAGGCGCGAGGGCTTGTATGTCATCGAACCTTTGTTCGTGGTATCGGCCGAAGCTCAGCCGCCAACGATAAACCTCGGCTCGGTCGGAGTGGGTAGCGGTTCGCCGGAATCCTCATCCTTGACCGAATCGATGAGCTGCGCAATTTCCTTGTCCGTCAGCCAGTGCGTATTGCGCTCGCTGCTGTACGTGTAGCCATCGGGACACAACTTGCCCTTGCCCCGCTCTTCATAGTTCTTGCGATTCCAGAACGAGTGCGTGGGCTGGATGACGAAATGGTTGTCGAACTCCAGAGTGACGCGTGCATCGTCCTCGGGAATCATCACCTCGTGCAGCTTCTCGCCCGGGCGGATGCCGATCACTTCGTGCTCGCAGTCCGGACCGATCACGCGCGCGAGATCGGTGACCTTCACGCTCGGGATCTTGGGAATGAAGATCTCGCCGCCGAGCATGTGCTCCAGACTCTCCAGCACCAGCGACACGCCCTCATCCAGCGTGATGAGGAAACGCGTCATGCGATCGTCGGTGATCGTGAGGCGACCCGTGGCTTTCTGGGCGAGGAAGTACGGGATCACGCTGCCGCGGCTACCGACCACATTGCCGTAGCGCACGACCGAGAAGCGGGTACCGGCGTGCCCGACATACTGGTTCGCGGCGACGAACAATTTGTCCGCGCACAACTTGGTCGCGCCATACAGGTTGACCGGATTGGCGGCCTTGTCAGTGCTGAGCGCGAGTACTTTCTTGACCTTGCGGTCGATCGCCGCGTCGATCAGGTTCGCCGAGCCGAGGATGTTCGTCTTGATTGGCTCAAGCGGATTGTACTCAGCAGCCGGCACCTGCTTCAGCGCGGCGGCGTGCACCACGATGTCCACGCCGTCGAGGGCGCGATACAGACGATCGCGATCGCGCACGTCACCCAGGAAGAACCGCAGGTTCGGGTATTGCTCGACGGGAAACGACTGACGCATCTCGAACTGCTTCAGCTCGTCGCGGCTGTACACGATAAGGTTCGAGGGCTTGTAGCGGGTCAGAATCGTGCGCACGAAGCGCTTGCCGAACGATCCGGTTCCGCCCGTGATCAGGACACGGGCGCCATCGAATATGCTCAAGCGACGCTCCGCTTTT
>JBDSRN010000160.1:0-13776 GCA_039929265.1 Steroidobacteraceae bacterium
TGCGCCGCGACGATCCGGTGCATCCAGATCCGTCGGCACCTTCAGCGGCGGCAGGCTCTGCGCACTCGCGTAAATTGCGGGCTTGGAGCAGTTCGAGGAGAACACGCGCCCGCAGCCGGTGACGCCGAGCAGCAGCACCGCCACGATGAGCCAGCGCGTCGAGGCGGTCGTTGTTCCTGACATGGTCATCTCTCCGAGGTAGCTGCGGCAGTCACGTTGACGCGAGCGTAACGCAGCGCGTTGAGGACGGTTCGATGATGCGCCGGCGCGAGTGGCACGAGCGGCAGGCGGATCGCACCACCGATCAGCCCCATCTGCTGCAGGGCCCACTTCACGGCGATCGGATTGCTCTCGAGGAACAATGCGTTGTTGAGCGGCGTCAGACGCTCGTCGATCTGCGCGGCGAGAGTGCGGTCACCGGCAAGTGCGGCGGCAATGAGCTCGCTGCAGGCCTTTGGCGCGACGTTCGCGGTGACGGAAATCAGGCCGCACGCGCCGGCCATGACGGCCTCGCGCGCAGTGGGATCGTCACCGGAAAGGACCTGGAAGCCCGGGCGGCAGGTCGCCACCAGCTCGCGGATACGTTCGATGGAGGGCACCGCTTCTTTGAGTGCCACGATGCCGGGAAGTTGCGAGAGACGCGCCGCGGTCGTCGGCTGGAGGTCCACCCCGGTGCGCGGGGGCACGTTGTAGAGGATCACCGGCACGGTGCTGGCGGCAGCCGCTGCCGCGAAATGCTGGTACAGGCCCTCCTGGGGAGGCTTGTTGTACGCGGGGGTGACGTACATCTGCGCATCGGGCTTGAGCTCGTTGACCCACAGAGTGCGACGCACCGTTTCGGCGGTGTTGTTGGTCCCGGTGCCGACGATGATCTGCAGTCGCCCTGCCGCCTGACGGCGGGCCGTGACGACCAGCTCGCGCAACTCGGCGTCGGTGAGCGTCGGGGACTCGCCCGTCGTGCCGCCGATGACGATTCCGGGGGTTCCCTCGCCGAGGTGGAATTCGATGAGGCGCGCCCAAGCCGGGAAGTCGATTCCGCCGTCCGCAAGCATCGGAGTGACGATAGCGGGCATGCTGCCCGTAAAAGTGCCAGAAGACATTGTTATACCGCGGCGAACCGCATACGAAAGAGCGCGCGATGTTACGGGCGGGGTGCGGTCGGAGACAAGCGCCGGTAGACTGCGGCTGCGCATGACACCCGTCCGCCCTTTCCAAGCAGCCCCATGAAACAGCACCTGGCCGTCGCAGCAATCGGCAACGACCGTACGGGCATGGTCCACGAACTCACGCGGGTGATCACCGACTGTGGCGGGAGCATCAGCGAGAGCCGCATGGCCGCCCTGGGCTCCGAATTCGCGATGCTGATGCTGGTCAGTGGCAACTGGCACGCCCTCGCCAAGCTCGAGGCCGAGCTGAACAAGCTCGCCGAGACTGGCAACCTGATCGTGCAGCTGCGACGCACGGACCCGAAGGCGCGCCGCGAAGACCACCTGCCCTATTCCATCGACGTGGTGTGCCTCGACCAGACCGGGATCGTCGCCGGGCTCGCCGGGTTCTTTGCAGGCCGTGGGGTGGACATCGGCGAAGTAGCCACGCGCAGCTATGCCGCAGCTCATACCGGCGCACCGATGTTCTCGGTGCAGATGATCGTCAACGTGCCCACCCGCATTCACCTCGCGCAGTTGCGCGAGGAGTTCATGGAATATTGCGACTCGCTCAATCTTGATGCGATCCTTGAACCGGTGAAGACCTGAATGGCCAACCTCGCAGTCGGCTCGAAATTGCCCACTTTCACCGCAGCCAGCACCGGTAGCGGCACCTGGAGTTCCAGCGCTGCGCGGCCCGGCAAGCTCCTGTTGTATTTCTATCCGAAGGACGACACCTCCGGCTGCACAATGCAAGCGGAGCAGTTCCGCGATCTGTATCCGAAGCTCAGACGCGTGGGCGTGACCGTGCTCGGTATCTCGCGTGACAGTCTCCTCAAGCACGAAAAGTTCAAAGCGAAGTACGAACTACCGTTCGAACTGCTGGCTGATGAAGACGAGAGTCTGTGCAAGCTCTTCGACGTGATCCACGAGAAGTCGCTGTACGGGCGCAAGTACATGGGCATCGTGCGCAGCAGTTTCCTGTTCGACGGTAAAGGTGTCCTGCAGCAGGAATGGCGCAAGGTGAAAGTCGATGGTCACGCGGAGGTTGTTCTTGAAGCAGCGAAACGGATCGACTGAGAGCCCTCCGCGCGGCAAAGCCGCAGCCGCAACGCAACTGCGCATGTTCGTGCTCGACACGAACGTGCTGATGCACGACCCCACAGCAATATTCCGTTTCCAGGAACACGACATCTATCTGCCGATGGTCGTGCTTGAAGAACTCGACCACAACAAGAAGGGGGTCTCCGAGCCCTCGCGCAACGTGCGCCAGGTGAGCCGATTTCTCGACGATCTCATGCGCAATGCGACCAAGGCGGACATCGACGCCGGCCTGCAGATTCCGAGCGCATTGGATGGCGGTGCGACGAGCAACAAGACCGAGCAGGCGCCCGCCTCCGGTCGGCTGTTCTTCCAGACACGCGCGCTCAACGGCCAACTGCCCGAGGGCCTGCCCGGTCACGAACCGGACAACTCCATCCTGCAGCAGACGCTGGCGCTGCAGAACGAACTGCGCGACCGCCGCGTGGTGCTCGTGTCCAAGGACATCAATCTGCGGATCAAGGCCGCCATCGTTGGTGTGCATGCCGAGGACTACAACAGCGACAAGACCATCGAGGATGCCGACCTGCTCTACACCGGCATCGAGGCACTGCCAGCGAATTTCTGGGAACAGCACGGCGCGGACATGCGGTCGTGGAAGCAAGGCGACCGTACCTGGTACGAGATCAAGGGCCCCGCCGTCAGCGAATGGCGCCGCAACGAGTTCGTGTACGAGGAAACCGAACAAGGCATCGAGGCCATGGTGCGCGAGACTTCCGGCGAACTGGCGAAACTCGAACTCGTGCGCGACTTCCGTGGCGAGCGTCACAGCGTCTGGGGTATCACTGCGCGAAATCGCGAACAGAACTTCGCATTCAATCTGCTGATGGATCCGGAGATCGACTTCGTCACCATCCTGGGGCCCGCGGGCACCGGCAAGACACTGCTCACGCTCGCCGCGGGACTGATGCAGACGCTGGAGACGAATCGCTTCTCGGAAATCATCATGACGCGAGTGACGATCCCGCTCGGTGAGGATATCGGCTTCCTGCCCGGCACCGAAGAGGAAAAAATGGAGCCGTGGATGGGCGCGCTGATGGACAACCTCGAAGTGCTCACTCAAAGCTCCGAGGGTGGCAACTGGGGCCGGGCCGCGACCAACGATCTGCTGCGCAATCGCATCAAGATTCGCTCGCTGAATTTCATGCGCGGTCGCACTTTCATGAATCGCTATGTGATCCTGGACGAGGCGCAGAACCTGACGCCCAAGCAGATGAAGGCGCTGATCACGCGGGCGGGTCCCGGTACGAAAGTCATCTGCCTCGGGAACATCGCGCAGATCGATACCCCGTATCTCACCGAGACCACCTCGGGGCTCACCTACGTGGTGAACCGCTTTCGCGGCTGGGCGCATTCCGGACATATCACGCTGCTGCGCGGCGAGCGTTCGCGCCTCGCAGACATTGCCTCGGAAATACTCTGAACGGCAGAACGAACCAGCCGGGGCGGCCGCGGTCGAAATGCCAATGAAGGCGGCAATCCTCTCTCTCACGGCCATTCTGGTCCTCGTGAGCGGACGTCTCGGACTGGCGGCCGACCTGCCGATGGGTCCCATCCAGTCCCCCCTGAACAACCTGCCGGAGCTGGGCAGCACAGCCAACGCCATGGTTGGCAAGCAGGAGGAGTACCAGGTCGGACGCATGATCGTGAAGAACCTGCGCGACGACAACCAGATCCTCGAGGACCCTGAGGTTACCGAATACATCCAGAGCATCGGCTCGCGCATCGCCTCGCAGGCCCAGGACGGCAATCAGAACTTCCAGTTCTTCGTCGTGCGCGATCCGCAGGTCAACGCGTTCGCGCTGCCCGGTGGTTTCATCGGCATCAACTCGGGGCTGTACACGTTGACCACCTCTGAATCGCAGCTGGGCAGTGTGCTCGCGCATGAAGCTGCACACGTCTCACAGCGCCACATTGCGCGCGCAGTGCAGGCGCAGAGTCGCCAGAGCCTGTCGACGATGGCGGCGGTGCTCGGCGCAATCCTGATCGGTGCAGCTGCGGGCGGCGACGCCGCCGGCGGGCTCATTGCGATTGCGCAGGGCACGGCGATGCAGCAGCAGATCAATTTCACGCGCATGGAGGAGTCGGAGGCTGATCGCGTCGGCATCGCCTATCTCGCTGCTGCGGGCTACGATCCGGGCGCGATGCCGGAGTTCTTCTCCACGATGGGCCGCATCGACAGCCTCGGCAACAAGGACATTCCCGAGTTGCTGCTCAGTCACCCCGTCACGACTTTGCGAATTGCGGAGACACGTGCACGCGCCGCGCAGATCGGACAGGTCAAACACTCGGACACACTCGGCTACAGCCTCATCCGCGAGCGCATCCGAGTCGTCGCCTATCCGGATACGGACCAGCGTCCGTATTACGAGCGCATGCGCGCCAACGGCGACAACAGTCTTGCCGTGCGCTACGGCAGTGCGCTGGCCGACCTCAAGGCAGGGCAGAACGAGCGCGCCGTAGGCGAGCTGCGCGAGTTGCTCGCCAGGAATCCCAACATCACTCTGCTGCATGCCGCGCTGGGTCAGGCGCAGATGGCGGCGGGCGACAACGACGCCGCACTGGCAACGTTTGCTCGGGCGAACTCCTTGTTCCCGCGCAACGTTCCCATCGGAGTGCGCTATGGCGAGGCGTTGATCAAGGCGGACAAGCCGCAGAAGGCGCATCAGTTGCTGCTGGATCTGTTCAACAACGTCACGCCTACCCCAGAGCAGATCAACCTCACCGCCCTCGCCGCGAGCGCGGCCGGTGAAACGGGCGACGCGTACTACTACATGTCCGAGTATCACATCGCGAGCGGGGCACTCGGGCTCGCTACCCAGCAACTCGAGTTGGCCCTGGCCGCCCCGAAGCTTACGCCGGTGCAACGCAAACGCTTCCAGGCGAGGCTGGAGGAGATCCGCGGCTACCTGCGCGAGCAGCGGCGGCCGCGCACACAGCAGGCCAATTCAGGCGGGTAATCCACGGGTGACTTGCTGATAAACTGCGCAGCAATGAACACCCCCGCAAGACTCCTCGCCGTCCTCGCAACCCTGCTGACTTTCGCAGGCTGCGCGTCACTTCCTCAGGGAGCCAGGCCGGATCCGCGCGATCGCTTCGAACGTTTCAACCGTTCGATGTTCGCTTTCAACCAGACACTTGATAAAGCCGTCGCGCGACCGATCGCGGTGGGTTACCGCAAGATCACTCCGAAACCCGTGCGCACCAGCGTGTCCAACTTCTTCGGCAACCTCGGCTACCCGACCGTGATCGTGAATGACCTGCTGCAGGGGAAGCTCAAACCTTTCGCGCAGGACACGGGGCGCCTGCTTGTCAACACTACGATCGGCATCGGCGGCCTCTTCGATCCTGCCACCAGGATGGGCCTGGGCGCCAACGACGAGGATCTGGGACAGACGTTCGGAAAATGGGGCATCCGATCAGGGCCGTATCTCATGCTGCCCCTCATGGGCCCTTCGTCGATACGAGACGGCGTCGGCTCGGTTGGCGATCACTTCACCCATCCGCGTACCTACATCGGCGATCCATACGTGCGCTACGGCCTGACGGCATTCGAACTCGTGAGCAAGCGCGAGGAGTTGCTGGAGACGGATTCAGTGCTGAACAAGTCGTTCGATCCATACGCATTCGTGCGCACGGCCTACCTGCAGCGCCGCGAATACCAGGTGCATGACGGCGACGTGCCGGAAGCCGCCGAAGAAACCGAAGTGCCGGACGACATCACGCCGTAGCCATCAGGACACGGCGACGGGTCAGCTCGAGGTCGGCTCCGGGTCGGCCTCGGCGCATGCGGCGGGATTTGCGCCGCATTCCAGCAGCTCGTCCACTTCGCTGATCTGCGCGAGGCTGCGCAGCTTCTTCGGCATCGACTGATAGTGCAGCGAGATGCCGGCTTCGCGCGCACGCGCGAGCCAGTCCACCAGCAGCGCGAGCCCGGCGCTGTCCGTGCGTTCGACACCAGCGAGATTAAGGTGCCGCTCTCCCGAGCCCTGCAACAGCTCCGAGCCGTATTCGGACAGCTGCGGTACCGTGGCAAAGGTGATCTCGCCGGTCAGCGTGAAGCGATCCTCCGCCTCACGACGCAGGTGCGCAGTACCGGCGCCGGCGCGGATCATGTGCCCGGCACCGACTTCACGCCTTCGGCTTCCAGCCGCTTGATCAACGCATCCAGACCGTTGGCGTTGATCTCGGAGCTGAACTGCTCGGAGAAGCTCTTCACGTAGCTGATGCCTTCGATGACGACGTCCCATGCCTTCCAGCCGGCAGCGGTTTTGCGCAAGCTGTAGTTCACAGCGACCTGAGTTCCGTTGCTGCGACGGACCTGGGATTTCACCGTGGCGCGCGCTGCGTTGGCATCACCGGTGAACGGCAGGATCTTCATGCGGTCGGAAGTGAAGTCCAGGAGCGCATCTCCATAGCTTTGCAGCATGGAACGGTAGAACGTTTTCACGAAACGATCGCGCTGCTCGGGTGTCGCCGTACGCCACGCAGTGCCGAGCACCTGCTGACCCGCATAGCTCGTGTCGAAATGCGGCAACAGCACTTCGTCGACCAGTGCATAGACCTTCTTTGGATCCTTGCGATAGTCGGCACGATGCGCGTCGAGCTCCTTGAGCATGGACGCGGAAGACGTGGTGATCAGCTTGTACGGATCGCTGGCGTCGACGGGATCCGCCGCCTGCGCGATGCCGGACAGCGTCGCGCACAGCAGCAACGCAGTGAAAAGTTTCAACCTTGTAATCGACTTCACTTGCCCTTCTCCTCGGCGCCAGCTTCTGGCGCGTCGTTCTTGGTTCCGCCGGCACGGTCGGCCACTGCCGCAAACATCTTGTTCACCAGCTTTTCGAGGACCATCGCGCCCTGGGTGTTTTCGATCTCGCCCTTGTCCTTGAAGTACGTCTCCGAGCCACGCGCCTCCAGGCCAACGTACTTCGCGCCCAGCAGGCCCGCCGTCTCAATGCTGGCCCAGCTGTCATCCGGAATCTTGTCGAAGTTCTTGTCGATGATCATCGTCACCACGGCGCGATATTCCACGGGATCGATGCTCACGCCGGTCACGCGCCCGACGTGCACTCCCGCCATCGAAACGGGTGAGCCGACCTTGAGGTCACCCACGTTGTCGAATTTTGCACTGAGCTCGTACCCCGAGGTGTCCGCACCGAACTTGATGCCGGTACCGGGCAACTGCGTGCTCAGGAATGCGAGAGCTGCAAAGCCAAGCAACACGAAAAAACCCGTGCCTATTTCAAGACTGCGATTCGGACGCATGGTCCTCTCCTCGGAGGTCAATTCTCACAACAGAAATGCCGTAAGTATGTAGTCGATGATGAGAGTCAGCACGGCCGAGGCGACGACCGTGCGGGTGGTCGCGAGGCCCACCCCGTTCGCCGTGGGGTCGGCGTGATAGCCCTCGTAGACGGCGAGCAGACTGCAAGCCACGCCAAACGCCACGCTCTTCATGAGGCCCTCGGCGACGTCGTCCAGGCCGATTGCACTCTGGATCTGCGACCAGAACGTGCCCGGGTCCACACCCATGAGACCCACGCCGATGAGCTGCGTTCCGAAGATGCCGATGACATCAAAGATCGCGACCAGCAACGGCATGGCGATAAGCCCCCCGAGGAAGCGCGGCGCGATCACGCGCTGCATCGGATCCACGGCCATCATCTGCATCGCCGTGAGCTGATCTGTGGCGCGCATCAGGCCGATCTCGGAGGTGAGCGCGGTGCCCGCGCGACCGGCAAACAGCAGTGCCGTCACGACCGGGCCGAGTTCCTTGATCAGGCCGAGCGCCGCCGCCATGCCGAGCGCGGACTCGGAGCCAAACCGGCGCAGCAGATCGTAGCCCTGCAGTCCGAGCACCATGCCGACGAACAGTCCGCACAGCATCACTATGACGAGCGAGCGCGCCCCGGCGTTGTAGATCTGATGGACGATGAGCCGCGGACGACTGCAGGCCGGCACGCATGCAACCAGCGTACGCGCGAGAAACAGCGTAACCGACCCGACTCGATCGGCGGTATTCGCGAACGAGCGAATCATGAACGACCCATCGTGCGTTCGGTCTTGGGAATCCGGCCCAGCAACTGCAGCTCGTAGTCACTCGCGGGATAGTGGAACGGCACCGGCCCGTCTGCTTCACCCAACATGAACTGCTTTACGGCCTCGGCACTCGAACTGCGCAGCTCGGCCGGCGTGCCGCCCGCCACGACTTTCCCGCCCGCAAGTATGTAACTGTAGTGCGCTATCGCACTCAACTCGTGCACGTCGTGCGACACGACGACGCTGGTGATGCCGAGTGCTTCGTTCAACTGTTTGATGAGCCGCAGGATCACTCCCATCGAAATGGGGTCGAGACCGACAAATGGCTCGTCGTAGATCATGAGCTCGGGATCCATGACGACGGCGCGCGCGAGTGCCACGCGACGCGCCATGCCGCCCGACAGCTCGGTAGTCATGAGACCGGCGGCACCGCGCAGGCCAACCGACTGCAGCTTCATCAGCACGAGACGACGCAATACGGGATACGGCAGACGCGAATGCTCGCGCGCCGGGAATGCCACGTTTTCGAATACGTTGAGATCGGTGAGCAGCGCGCCGTTCTGGAACAGCATGCCCATGCGACGACGCAGCGCGAACAGATCGCGACGCTTCAGCGTCGGGACTGCCTCGCCGAGGACCTGCACGCTACCGCTGTCGGGACGGATCTGCCCGGTGATGAGACGCAGCAGCGTCGTCTTGCCCGTGCCGCTCGGGCCCATCACGCCAGTGATGCTGCCGCGGCGAACGGTGAGATTCAGCCCCGCAAAGATCGAACGACCATTCACTGCATAGTGAACGTCGCGCAATTCGACGACCGGCTCGCCGCTGGAGGGATCGCCCGCAACGCGCGGCCTCAGATCGATTGTGCCACCTGGCGGACCAGGTGGTGGACTAGCGTTCAGGCGGTCTGGCTCTCCATGCCGGCCTGATATGCGCCACTGCGCGCGAAGCCATTGAGCTTAGCCCACCTGGCAAACTCTGTTTGACCGGCCCCGTAGCTTGCGGCTTTGCCGCCCCATGCGGTGAGCGCGGCATCCTGCAGCGCGCGACCGTAGCTGAAAGTCAGTTCCCACGGCAGCGGGTTCTTGTTCATCAACGACAGATGCAGCGCCGCTTCGGCGGGCGACTGCCCACCCGACAGGAACGCGATGCCCGGCACCGCCGGCGGAACGAAACGCTTTAGCGTGCGCACCGTCGCGTCGGCAACGGCCTGCGCGCTGGCGCGATTCGCGTTCTTTTTGCCCGAGATAACCATGTTCGGCTTGAGGACCATACCTGCCAGATGCACGCGATGACGATCGAGCTGGTCGAACACCCGGGCCAGCGTCGCGCTGGTGACTTCCTCACAGCGCTCGATCGAGTGTGCCCCATCCATCAGTACTTCGGGTTCGACAATCGGAACGATCCCTTGTTCCTGGCAGAGTGCCGCGTAACGCGCCAGCGCCTGGGCGTTGGCTTCAATTGCGTAGGGGGTCGGGATGTCGTCGGCGATGTCGATAACCGCACGCCACTTGGCGAAGCGGGCGCCGAGTTTGTGGTATTCCACCAGACGCTCGCGCAGGCCATCGAGGCCCTCGGTGATTGTCTCGTTGGCAAAGCCGGCCAGCGCCTTGGCGCCGGTGTCGACCTTGATGCCCGGCACGATGCCGAGCTGGGTGAGGTGTTCGGAGAACGGCACGCCGGCCTTGGTCTTCTGACGCAGGGTCTCGTCGAACAGGATCACGCCGCTGATGTAGTCGGACACCTTCGGCGCAGTGAACAGCATCTCACGATAGCTGCGCCGCGCCTCCTCGGTGGACTCCAGGTTGATCTTGTCGAAACGCTTCTTGATGGTGGCGCCGCTCTCATCCGCGGCCAGGATGCCCTTGCCCTTCGCTACCATCGCCTTTGCAATCCGTTCGAGCTCGCTGCGGTTCATTCGATGTTCCTCCTGAGGAACGCTTGGCCATGCCGGAAAAAAACGCGCGCCAGCATAGCAAAACAGGGTTGTCTGGGGAGGGTTGGGGATGCTGCTTTCTGTAAAGAATTCAGCATAGTGTGGCAGTGTACAGAAAACAGTACTAAAATAGTCCACTTACCTGTTCCGGTGTTGTCCCCATGTTGCGCATCAGCAAACTGACCGACTATGCGACTGTCATCCTGGCCGCGCTCGCGAGCGAGCCTGCCCGCCAGTGCACCGCCGCGGAGATCGCAATGCGCACACGCATCGCGGCACCCACCGTGAGCAAGCTGCTGAAACAGCTGCAGCGATCGCACCTGGTGGATTCGGCACGCGGCCTGCATGGCGGCTATCGCCTCGCCCGCCCCGCCGCCGCGATTTCCGCGGCCGACATCATTCACGCGCTGGAGGGGCCGGTTGCCCTTACCGAGTGCGCCGGGGACCACAGTCATTGTGGCATCGCCGGCACCTGCAACGTCGGGCATGCGTGGCAGCACGTCAGCTCGGCGATCCGCAACTCGCTGCGGGAGGTCACGCTCGCGGAGCTTGCAGGCATGGGTGCGGCGCCCACCCGCTTCGCCGCGTTCGACGTGCGTCTGCGAAATGGCCTGCGGAGGAACGCATGAGCGCGCCAGCCGGCACCCCGTCAGAGCTCGACGCACTCCTTGCGCGCGGCTATCAGCATGGCTTCGTCACCGACATCGAATCCGAAACGCTGCCGCCGGGGCTCGATCCGGATGTGGTGAAGTTCATTTCGCGCAAGAAAGGCGAGCCCCAGTTCCTGCTCGACTGGCGCCTCAAGGCGCTCGAGCGCTGGCTCACCATGCGCGAGCCGCATTGGGCCAAGCTGAGTTACAAACCCATCGACTACCAGTCGATCTCGTATTTCTCGGCGCCCAAGCGGAAGACCGACGGCCCGAAGAGTCTTGACGATGTTGACCCGAAGCTGCTCGAGACCTACGCCAAGCTTGGTGTGCCGCTGCATGAGCGCGCGCGTCTCGCCGGTGTCGCGGTGGATGCCGTGTTCGACAGCGTGTCCGTCGCGACCACGTTCAAGGAACGCTTGCACAAGGCCGGCGTCATCTTCTGCCCGTTCTCCGAAGCGGTCCGCGAGCATCCCGCGCTCGTCGAGCAGTACCTCGGCAGCGTCGTGCCCTATGGCGACAACTTCTACGCCGCGCTCAACTCCGCCGTGTTCTCCGACGGCTCGTTCGTTTACGTACCGAAGGGCGTTCGCTGCCCGATGGAGCTGTCCACATACTTTCGCATCAATGCGGCGAACACCGGTCAGTTCGAGCGCACGCTCATCATCGCGGATGCCGGCGCGTACGTGAGCTATCTCGAAGGGTGCACCGCGCCCATGCGCGACGAGAACCAACTGCACGCCGCAGTGGTGGAGCTGGTCGCGCTCGACGATGCGCAGATCAAATATTCCACAGTTCAGAACTGGTATCCGGGCGATGCGCAGGGGCGAGGTGGCATCTACAACTTCGTCACCAAGCGTGGCGAATGTCGAGGGCGCAACTCGCGCATTTCCTGGACGCAGGTCGAAACCGGTTCAGCCATCACCTGGAAGTACCCGAGCTGCGTGCTGCGCGGCGAGAACTCCATCGGCGAGTTCTACTCCGTGGCGACCACCAACAACTACCAGCAAGCCGACACCGGGACCAAGATGATCCACATCGGCGCAAACACGCGCAGCACGATAGTTTCGAAGGGCATCTCGGCGGGACACGGGCAGCAGACCTATCGCGGCCTCGTCAGCGTCATGCCCGGCGCCAAAGGCGCACGCAATTTCACGCAGTGCGATTCGCTGTTGCTGGGCGACAACTGCGGCGCGCACACGGTGCCATACATCGAGACACGCAATCCGCATGCAATCGTCGAACACGAGGCCAGCACGTCGCGCATCAGCGAGCAGCAGTTGTTCTACTGCCTGCAGCGCGGCATCTCCCAGGAGGACGCGGTGAACATGATCGTCAGCGGTTTCTGCAAATCCGTGTTCCGCGAGCTGCCGATGGAGTTCGCCGTCGAGGCGCAGAACCTGCTCGCCGTGTCGCTCGAAGGAGCCGTGGGATGAACACGCCGCTGCTAGACATCCGTGATCTGCAGGTGCGCGTGGGCGACCGCCCGGTTCTCCAGGGACTCACCCTCGCCGTGCCCGCTGGTGAAGTGCACGCCATCATGGGACCCAATGGCTCAGGCAAGAGCACGCTCGCGCACGTGCTCGCGGGACGTCCTGGTTATGTAGTTGCCGGTGGCAGCGTGCTGTACCGGGGCAAGGACCTGCTCGGTCTTTCCCCCGAGGAGCGAGCGCGCGAGGGGCTGTTCATCGGCTTCCAGTATCCGGTGGAAATCCCCGGCGTGAACAACGCGTATCTGCTGAAGACCGCGGTGAATGCGCAGCGCAAACATCGCGGGCTTCCCGAAGTCGACGCGTTTGAGTTCCTTGCGCTCGTGAAAGAGAAGATGAAGCTGATGCGCATGGACGAGGCGTTCCTGTCGCGCGGCGTGAACGAAGGTTTCTCCGGCGGTGAGAAGAAGCGCAACGAGATACTGCAGATGCTGGTGCTCGAGCCGCAACTCGCAGTGCTCGACGAAACCGATTCGGGGCTCGACATCGACGCGCTGAAGATCGTCGCCGCAGGAATCGAATCCCTGCGCGGGCCGGAGCGCGCAATCCTGCTGGTCACGCACTACCAGCGCCTGCTCGATCATGTGTCACCCGATCGCGTGCACGTGCTGGCGGGGGGTCGCATCGTGCGCAGCGGCGATCGCGAGTTGGCTCTGCAGCTCGAGGAACGCGGCTACGACTGGGTGCTGGAGAGCGCGGCGTGAGTGGGCTCGCCGAGCGAGTCGGCGCCGAGCATGCCTCGGTGTCTGCGCAACTGCCGACGCAGGTGGTGAGCAGCGTGCGACGCGCCGCGGCGCTGCAGCGCTTCGTCGCGCTCGGACTGCCGCACATCCGTGATGATCAATGGCGCTATGCGAACCTGCGCCCGGTCGAGCGCGCGACTTTCGTCTCGGCCAACGGCACTGCGGCGCACGATCCGCTGAATCTCGCGCTGCCTGCGGCGCTGCCAGGCATTCCGCGTCTGATCTTCGTCAACGGACATTACGCGGCTGCCATGTCTTCGCCGGAAGCGCTGCCCCCTGGTGCGCGCATCCTGCCACTGGCCTCCGCCGGCGGCGAGCATACGGGTGAGATCGTGACCGCCGAGTTCTCAGCGGACGAGCGCTTCGCCTGGCTCAACGAGGCCTTCGCCGAAGACGGCGTGCTGCTGCAGATCAGCGGTCACGCCTCAATCGAACTGCTGTTCCTCACGCACTCCGTCAGCCCGACGACGGCGCCTCCCGCTGCGAGCTATCCGCGTCTGCAGGTGCTGCTGCGACCAGGCGCGCAGCTTTGCCTCATCGAACGCCATCTCGGTGGCGCCGGGCCGCATGGACTCATCGATGCAACGACTCAGCTCAAGCTCGAGAGCGGCGCGCGCTGCACCCATTACCGGCTGCAGGGCTGCGAGCACGATGCGCTGTTCCTCGATTCGC
>JBDSRN010000161.1:0-22452 GCA_039929265.1 Steroidobacteraceae bacterium
CTAGCGGTTTTTCTTCTTCTTCGCGGGCTTTTCCTTCAGCACGGCGATCGCCATGCGCGGCGCGCGGCCGAACTTCGGCAGCTTCGCCTCGCGATGCAGATCCACCGCCCGCCACAGGTACCACGACGCTGCCGAGCGATACGGCTTCCAGCGCTCACCCCAGGCGAGCAGTGCCTTGGTCTGCGGCAAGCCTTTCAATCCGTACGCGAGCTTGAAGCCATTGCGCACGCCGAAGTCATCGGCAGGCAATACGTCTTCGCGACCGAGGTGGAACATCAGCAGCATCTGCGCGCTCCAGCGGCCGATGCCGCGCACCTGCACGAGTCGCTCGATGATCGCTTCGTCGTCGAGCGCCGCGAATTGCGCGGTGGTGGGGACGACACCGGAGAGCGTCTTCGCCGCGAGGTCCTTCAATGCCGCTATCTTGGCCCAGGAAAATCCCACGGCGCGCAGGGTGTCGTCCGGCGTGTCCAGCAGTTGCTGTGGCGCCGGATACTCGCCGCCCGGATACAGCACGACGAAGCGTCCGAGTATGGTTTTCGCCACCGCGCCCGAGAGCTGCTGACTCGCGATCGCGCGCGCCAGTGAGTGAAACGGTGTGCCGCTCTCGCGCAACGTGAGCGCGAAGGGCCCGGCATGCTCGACGAGTTTCGCCATCACCGCATCCGTCCGGCCGAAATGCTGTTGCAGGTGTTTGCTCATTGCCTCGAGTCTACTTCTGGCACTGCGGACAGTAGTAAGTGGAGCGCGCGCCCTGCGTGAGCTGCTTGATCGGCGTGCCGCACACGCGGCACGGTTCGCCCGCGCGCTCGTACACGTACAACTTCTGACTGAAGTATCCGGGATTGCCGTCCGCGCCGACGTAATTGCGCAGCGTCGTGCCGCCTGACTTGATTGCCATCTTCAGCACCGACTTCACGCCGCGCACCAGCGCCGCGCACTGCGTGTGCGTGAGCGATCGCGCCGCACGACGCGGACGGATCTGCGCGCGAAACAGTGCCTCGCTCGCATAGATGTTGCCGACGCCGACCACGAGATTGCTGTTCATGACGAGCTGCTTGATCGCGACCTTGCGCTTGCGAGTGATGCGCAGCATGTAGTCCGCATCAAACTCTTCGCTCAGTGGCTCCGGCGCGAGCGCGCGCAAGAGTTTGTGCTGCTGGGGATCCTCGCGCGTGAAATGCAGACTGCCGAAGCGCCGCGGATCGTTGAAACGCAGCGTGCAGCCATTGTCGAGGATGAAGTCCAGATGATCGTGCAGCAACCGCGGGTGATCCTGCTTCAGCACTCGCAGGCTGCCGGACATGCCCATGTGCAGGAGCAGCGTGCCGTGCTCGAGATTGATCAGCAGGTATTTGGCGCGGCGACCGACGCCAAGGATCTTCTGACCCGCGAGTTCCGCGGCAAGCGAGGCCGCGATCGGCCAGCGAAGTCGATGATCGTGGACTTCGAGCCGGACCAGATGTCGGCCGGAAACGTGCGGCTCGATGCCGCGACGGGTGGTCTCGACCTCAGGCAGTTCAGGCATGCGGCTATTTCGATAGCCGTAAGCGAACTACTTGATCTTCGTTTCCTTGTACATCACGTGCTTGCGCACGCGCGGATCGTACTTGCTGGTCTCGATCTTGTCGGGGTGCAGGCGCTTGTTCTTCATGGTCACGTAGAAGTGGCCAGTACCCGCGGACGACAGCAGTTTCACTTTTTCGCGCATAGCCTTTAGACCTTGTCACCGCGTTCGCGCATTTCTGCGAGAACCACGTCGATGCCTTTCTTTTCGATCGTACGCATGCCGTTGGCCGACACGCGCAGCTTCACCCAGCGCTTCTCGGTTTCGAGCCAGAAACGCTGCACGTGCAGGTTCGGAAGGAAGCGGCGGCGCTTGCGATTGTTCGCGTGCGAGACGCGGTTGCCCGTGGTCGGAGCTTTCTTCGTTACCTGGCAAACCCGGGACATGGTCGTATCCTCGAAGACGTTTAAAAATCAACAAGTTACCGGGATGTGGATGGCGCAGAAGCGCAACAGCATCGCAACGGAAGGGGTCGCTTTATACCAGTCAGGCGCGCTCGCGGCAACCAAGGCTGGAGGTTGGCGATCCTCCTGGAGGCATTGCCAAGGTCCTGCAGGGCCAGAATGCATGCCGCATTCGCGAACACGAACGGGAGTCCCGCGCCATGCGCCGAGCTGTTGTTCGGGACGGCGCCAGGAATTCCTGTGCGCTGATCAGCTTCCCAGCACCTGCATTGCTTGCGCCTGCGCGGCGACAGCGAGCGCGCAGTCGTGCGTTGCCATGATCAAGGCCTCGCCTGCTTCTTCCTGCCAGAGCAGCGCCGACACCAGATGAATGGCATCGAGCGTGCCGATCGCCGTCGGCACAACGGGCTTCACAACAGCCCGCGCTCCGCAAACGACACACAGCAACCATCCCCCACGATGAGGTGATCCAGCACGCGGATATCCACCAGCGCCAGCGCGTCCTTCAGTCGTGCCGTGATCAGCTCATCCGCCTGGCTGGGCTCCGCCACGCCCGACGGATGGTTGTGCGCCAGGATCACCGCGGCCGCATTGCGCGCCAGCGCCTGCTTCACCACCTCGCGCGGGTGCACGCTTGCCCCATCGATCGTGCCGCGGAACAGTTCCTCGAAGGCGATGAGGCGATGCCGGTTGTCCAGATGCAGGCAGCAGAACATCTCGTGCGGCCGGTCGCGCAGCTGCGCGATGAGAAAGGCCCGGGTGGCCTGCGGCGCCTGCAGCGCGGGCCCGGACTTGAGCTCCTCGCAGTAGTGCCGCCGCGCCAGCTCCAGCGATGCCTGCAGCACCGCATAGCGTGTGAGCCCGACGCCGTGCTGCGCGATGCTGGCTTCGCGCCCCGCATTGAGCAGTTCGCGCAGTGAATGGAAGCGCGACAGCATGGCGCGCGCCAGATCCACCGCGCTCGAGCCGCGAACGCCGCTGCCGAACAGCACCGCGAGCAACTCCGCGTCCGACAAAGCCTGTGGACCACGCGCCAGCAACTTTTCGCGCGGCCGCTCTCCCGGGGGCCAGTGATGTATTGCCATGAGCGAAGTGTGTGGCCTGCGATTGGGTGGCAGGCACGACCATTTCGGCCGGGGATCAGGTGAATTGCAGGAAATGTCAGCAGCCGACATCTTTCGGGAGGCCTACGCGCAACGCGCGCGCTCGGTGACAAGGTCACCAGTCAACCCGGATGGCTGAACCAGCTCATGTCGTCGCGGTGCAGTAGACGTCCGCCTCGATGCGCGAGGGGGCGTCGTAGTCGGTGAAGGTGACCGGCTTCGGGAATGGCACTGTCATGGCAACCGATTCCAGAAATTCGTTGATCGATCGATCAGGGGTGGCCGCCGACCAAAGCAACGGCAATGACCCTATCGTGCACCAGTCGTGGAAAACCCGGTCGAACCGGCCAATAATGAGCCCATGAGCACTGTCTCCTTTCCGGGTTCCGGCACGCGGCGCGTCCTGCTCGGCGTGACCGGGGGGATTGCCGCCTACAAGGGCGCCGATCTGGTCCGGCGCCTGATCGAACGCGGCGCGGAAGTGCAGGTGGTGATGACCGCCGCGGCACAGCAATTCATCACGCCGCTGACCTTCCAGGCCCTGTCGGGCAAACCGGTGCGTACCGATCTCTGGGACAGCGCCGCCGAAGCCGCCATGGGCCACATCGAGCTCGCGCGCTGGGCGCAGCTGATCCTGGTCGCGCCAGCGAGCGCCGATTTTCTCGCGCGCCTCGCGCACGGCCAGGCGAGCGACCTGCTCAGCACCCTGTGCCTTGCGAGCCAAGCGCCGATCGCCGTCGCACCCGCGATGAACCGCATCATGTGGGGCAACCCCGCCACGCAGGCGAATGTTTCAATCCTGCGCGCGCGCGGCGTGCGCATTCTCGGGCCGGGCGAAGGCGAGCAGGCCTGTGGCGAAACCGGTGAGGGCCGCATGCTCGAACCCGTCGCACTCGCTGATCTCGCGCTCGCCCCTGAGGCCCCCGTCACTAATCTCACGCCCGTCGCGGGGGATGCGCTGAAGGGTCAGCGCGTGCTCATCACCGCGGGCCCGACGCGCGAGCGCATCGATCCCGTACGCTTCATCAGCAATCGCAGCTCCGGCAAGATGGGCTACGCGATCGCGGAGGCCGCACGTGAACAGGGTGCCGAGGTCGTGCTGGTCAGTGGTCCGGTGAGCCTGCCCACTCCGCCCGGCGTGCGCCGTATCGATGTGGAAACCGCCGAGCAGATGTACCAGGCCGTGTTTGAGGAAGTGCGCGGCGTGGATCTGTTCATCGCCACCGCCGCGGTCGCGGACTACCGTCCGGCGAATCCCGCTGGCTGCAAGATCAAGAAAACTTCCGACAAACTCGAAGTGTGCATGGAGCGTACGGTCGATATATTGAATGCGGTCGCGCAGCGCCCCGATCGTCCGTTCGTGGTCGGCTTCGCCGCCGAGACCGACAACGTCGAAGCGCATGCGCATGCCAAGCTGGTGAAGAAAAATCTCGACCTCATCGCCGCGAACGAAGTCGGTGACACCAAGGTGTTCGACAAGGATGACAACGCGCTCACGCTGCTGTGGCACGGGGGTCGCCAGGAACTCGGCGCAGGTTCGAAGACCCGGCTCGCCCGCGATCTCGTCGCGTTCATCGTCGCGATGATGTCCGAGCGTCGTGCCGCGGCCGCCCGCGATACACTTCGGGCGTGACCTCCGAAACGACGTTTCCCGCCTCGCACGACAGCCTTTCAGTAAGCGTGTTCCGGCCGCTCAAGGTGCGCGTGCTCGACCCGCGCATTGGCAACGAGTTTCCACTGCCGTCGTATGCGACAGCCGGCTCCGCCGGCCTGGACCTGCGCGCCTGTGTTGCGGCGCCGCTGACGCTGAGGGCCGGAGCCAGCGAACTGATTCCGACAGGCCTCGCGATCCACATCGACGATTCCGGCCTTGCCGCCGTCGTGCTGCCGCGCTCGGGCCTCGGCCACAAGCACGGGATCGTGCTGGGCAACCTCGTTGGGCTGATCGATTCCGACTATCAGGGCCAGCTCATGGTGTCCTGCTGGAACCGAAGTGACACGCCGTTCACCATCCAGCCCGGCGACCGCATCGCCCAGCTGGTGATCGTTCCGGTGTTGCAGGTGGAACTGCAGATCGTGGATGACTTCACGACGTCGACGCGCGGCGCGGGCGGTTTCGGGCACTCCGGACGCGGTTGATTGTCCGAGTCAGGGTATTCCCCGATTTGCGGTCAACCTGCAACCTTTCGCAGCGTTCAGGAGGGATTCAGGCCCTCCTGCGTACAAGGTACGTCATGCGTCATCTGAAATGGATCGGAATAAGTTGCCTCGCCGGCTCGCTGCTGGGGCTGGCTGCGTGCGCGACGAGTTCGGCACGGCCGGTTCCGCGTCGCGAGGTGCCGCCGCCGGAGCCGCCGCCTCAGCAGCTTTATTTCTATCCAACCGCGGGGCAGACGCCGGCCCAGCAGGACCGCGATCGTTATGAGTGCTACGGCTGGGCCGTGAAGCAGACGGGCTTTGACCCCGGCCGGGAACGCGTGAGCCAGGAGCATCGCGTGACGGTGGAACCCGCTGCTGCTTCCGGCACCACCACGATCGCCGGTGTCGCGACGGGCGCCATACTGGGCGCCGTAGTCTCGCGCCCCGGCAATGCGGGCGGGGGCGCGGTGATCGGTGCCGTCGCCGGCGGCCTGCTCGGTGCCGCAGCAGAAAACGCTCAGGAGGCCGAAGCGGCGCGCATGGAAGATCGCGCCAACGCGCGTCTGCGGAACCGCGGCCGTGGCCGCAATCAGCAGCAAGCGGTGGAATATCGCAGGGCCATGTCGGCCTGTCTCGAAGGTCGGGGTTACACCGTCAAGTAATGGTTCAAGTGGAGAATTCGCACATGAGTACTCGTGCCTGGAAAGTCGCGAAACTGTTCGGCATCGTCGCGGCCGCTGGCCTCGGCGCCGCTTCCGTGGCGCAGGCGCAGGGACAGCGTGACCGCGTGGTCGAACGCGAAGCGCAAAAGCAGCAGCAGCAACAGCAACAGCAGCAGCAAGAGCAGCAACAGCAGTCGCAACCTGCTCCGCAGCAGCAACAGCGTTCGGCACCCGTCGCGCAGCAGCAGCACTCGCCCGGTCAGCGCGGACGCGTTGTCGAGCGCGAGCGTCAGCGTTCCGAGCAGCGCAACGACAACCGATACGGTCAGCCGTCCTCCGGCCGTTATTACAGCCGTCCGCCGGTGGCTGGTTCCCCTGGCTATCGGTATGACGGCCAGCGCTTTCGCAATCCCAACTACGGACGCGTCGTGACGGTGTTGCCGTCGGGTCATCGCAGCTATAACTGGCGCGGTCGCCCGTACTACTACTACGGCGGTTCCTGGTACGGGCGTCGTGGTGCCAGCTACGTGGTGGTTGGCGCGCCGTTCGGCATGTACGTCGACTATCTGCCGTCCTACTACTCGACGGTATGGGTCGGTGGCACGCGTTACTACTACGCCGATGACACCTATTACAGCTATGACACAAGTCGACGCGGCTACGTCGTCACACGTTCGCCATACAACGACCCATACAACGACGATGACTACGGAGACGACGATTCATGGGGTGGCGATGCCGACGGTGATGCCTTGCAGGAGCTGTACGTGTACCCCACGAAGGGACAGAGCGAGAAGCAGCAGGCCGATGACAAGTACGAGTGCCATCGCTGGTCGTTCGACCAGACCGGCTACGACCCGACGCAGATGTCGCACGATGCGTCACAGCGCGAGCAGTACGATCGCGCGCTGTCCGCCTGCCTCACGGCGCGCGGCTACAGCGTGAAGTGATTCAGCGGTTGAGCCTGGTGTGCGCTGCGAGCAGTTCCTGATAACGATCGATATCGGTCTGGAATTGCTTGCGCAGCAGGGCCTGTTCGTTGCGCTTTGATTCCAGTACACGGGTCTGCGAACGCTGCTCGTTCATCGCGCGGACCATTTCCTCGGCGAGCTGATCGGGCATGCGCTTGGCGCCAGCCTTGTCGCTGTAGGGTTTGAACATCATCGCGCGCTGCTGCAATTGGTTCAGGCGGGTGCCGAGCGAATCGAGATAACCCCGCGATGCCACGACCTGCCCCTCGAGCTGGCTCAGGCGCTCGTCGCGCAGCTGCTCGATGTCCTTCACGGAGGTGTACGTCGTGACCAGAAAGGAGTCGTGCTGCTTCTGGCGCGCGAGCGCTTCGAGCCGTTGCTGTTCGGCGGCGCGTTGTTCCGGGCCGAGCTGCGCGGCGGTCTGGCGCAGTTCCACGCCCTGACTGTTCAGCACCGAGGTCTGTCCGTGCGAATACTCCGGCGGAACGCTGTCGCCGTAGTGAACGACACCTTTGTTGTCCACCCAGCGATAGGTGCGGGTGGAGGATTTTTCCCCTGAGGCGGCAAAGCTCGTCAGCGGGACGAGCAGCACCAGACTCAGGACGAGCAAACTTCTCATGCCGATGTCTCCGCAACTCCGTAGCTGCTTCGATAGTTTTCCATGGTCGCCAGCGCATCGCGCGGCAATGATGCCGCACCAAGGCGCATGGCCTCGATCAGGTCTGCCAGCGTAATGATGCTGACGCAGGGAATCGTGAACTGCGTCGCCACTTCCTGCACCGCGGATTGTGCGCCTTGGCCCCGTTCCTGCCGATCCAGCGCCAGGGCCACTGCCGCAGGCTGGGCGCCGGCCTGGCGGATGAGATCGATGGATTCGCGGATCGCGGTGCCGGCCGTGATGACATCGTCCACGATCAGCACGCGACCGGACAGCGCTCGCCCCACGATGTTGCCGCCCTCACCATGCGCCTTGGCTTCCTTGCGGTTGTACGCGAAGGGCAGGTTGCGCCCATGCCGCTCGTACAGGCTCGCCGCGACCGCGGCTACCAGCGCAATGCCTTTGTAGGCTGGACCGAACAGCATGTCGAACTGCAGGCCCGAGCGCGCGATTGCATCGGCGTAGCACTGCCCCAGGACTGCGATCGAGGCGCCATCGTCAAAACTGCCGGCGTTGAAGAAGTACGGACTGACGCGCCCGGACTTGAGAGTGAACTGACCGAAGCGCAACGCGGAGCGCTGCAAGGCGAGTTCCATGAAGCGGAGCTGATAATCGTGCATGGGCAGTCGGTTATGATCGAGTGGTGCGGAACTTAACGCTCAGTTTAAACTTCATTCGCTCGGCATGAGTACCTGGCGTCGCCACGTTCCTGCGCCCGTACGTCAGTACACCGAGGCGGCGCCACTCGCCGCGTTCTTCGTTGGCATCTCCTCTGGCGGCGCGTTTGCCATGATCGCCGCAACCCTGACCACGCGCCTCGCGCAGGACGGCATCAACAAGCGCGCGGTGACGGCATTTTCCATCGCGATCCTGGCCTACAATCTCAAGTTCCTCTGGGCCTGGATCGTGGACGGTGTGTACCTGCCATTTATCGGTCGGCTGGGGCAGCGAGTGTCGTGGCTGTTGTTCGCCGGGGTGCTGGTGATTGCCGCCATCGTCAACCTCGCGCTCGTGGATCCCAAATCCAGCCTCATGGCAACCGCCTACGCGGCAGTGCTCGTTGCGATCGCCGGCGCCACCTACGACATCGTCATCGACGCCTATCGCATCGAATCTCTGGAACCGCGCCAGCTCGGCGTTGGCGCCGGCATGTCCCAGTACGGCTGGCGGATCGGGTCGGTGCTGGCCGCATCGCTTGCGCTGATGATTGCCGCACGCGCCGGCTGGCAGGTGGCCTATATCGCCTGCGCGGCGCTCGCGCTACCGGCGATGGCGGTGGGCCTGATCCTGGGTGAGCCGGCGCGACGGCGCGAGCCGGTGCGCCGACCGGGGTGGAGTTCTGTCGTGAGCTCGGTCGTCGATCCGCTGGCGGAGTTCCTGCGCCGCAAAGGCGCCCTGCTGGTCCTGCTGTTCATCCTGCTGCACAAGATCGGCGACACGCTCTCGCAGCTCACGGTGCGGCTGTTGTTCAACGAACTGCACTACACGAACGACGAGATTGCGCTGTTCGACGTCGGCGTCGGCTTCTGGGCGTTCCTCATCGGCATCTTCATCGGCGGAATCCTCTACGAGCGCATCGGCATGAAGCGATCGGTGCTGGTCAGTCTCGTACTGATGGCCATTACGAATCTCAGCTTCGCCTGGCTCGCTGCGGCCGGCCACTCCAACTGGGGGCTCGGTGCCGCGATTGGATTCGAGAATCTCGCGAGCGGCATCGGTGGCGTGACGGTCGTCGCGTACTTTTCCGCACTGTGCGACCTGCGTTACACGGCGACCCAGTACGCGCTCATCTCCGCTGCTGCCAGCGTGGTCGGCCGACTGTTCACCGGTACGACCGCGGGCGCATTGATCGAGCATTTCGGATTCGTCGACTTCTACCTCTTCACGACCGTGGTCGCGCTGCCGGGTTTGGTGCTTTTCTGGCTGATGATGCGCAGCGGTCTGATCGACGCGTCGATCGGTTCGGTCGGAAAGAAGTGACCGAGATCGACACCCGCCGCGTGCTCTGCAAACTCAACGACATCGCCGACGGCGACAGCAAGGGTTTCTCGATGGGCGAGGGCGAGTGGCCCTTGCGCGGCATGCTCGTGCGGCTCGGCGAGGATGTGCATGCGTACGTGAACTACTGTCCGCACGCGGGCCACCCGCTCAACTTCATGCCCGACCGGTTTCTCACGCCGGACAAACGCCTGATCCTGTGCCTGTCACATGGGGCGATGTTCGAGAAGGCGACGGGTTTCTGCGTGATGGGGCCGTGCGCAGGCAAATCGCTGTGTCGCGTGCCGATCGTCATCGAAGCAGGCATCGTGATGCTCGCCGCCGAAGCGGATGTCGGCAAGCTTGCGCCGCGCTACTGGTAGCGAGCGCTACTCGAACAGGTCCAGCCCGTCGAGCCCGCTGGCGCGCAGGCCGCCGCTCGCCGAATCGTAGTCGTCGGCGCGGCCGATGGGCTCGTCTTCTTCCGAATCGTAGTCGTAGGCACCGTGAAAGTCTTCCGGAGCTTCGCTCGACTGCAGAGCGCCCTCGGTGGATTGCGCGCGCCAGTCGTCGATGTCGAACTCTTCGAGTGTGCCGTCGAAGTATTGGACCTCGATGGTACCATCGTCTTCGTCGTACACGATGACTTCGAATGGATCGCTCTTGTTGCGATACCACTCTCCAACGATAGGTTGAAGTCTCAGGGCTTCGAGTTTCGGAGGTTTCGCCATCACAGCTCCTCTACGACTGATATCCTGCATGCGCTCAAGAATCGACAATTCATGTTGCCCCCGCACGCCTGCGCAGACAAGCGAAAAATTTGGCGCATAGCACCAGAATCAAATGCTCGAACAGCTGCTCAAATTCTTCGTCGTGTTCCTTGTGGTGGTCGAGCCACTGTCGGTGATCCCGATCTTCATGAGCCTGACCGAAGGCGACAGCGAGGCCGAGCGTCGGCGCATGGCGCGCAAGGGCGTATTGATCGCCGCCATCATCCTGACGGTGTTTGCGTTTCTCGGTGGGCCGTTCCTGCGCACCATGAATATCAGCATCGATGCGTTCCGCATTTTCGGCGGGCTGCTGTTGTTCCTGATTGCACTGGAGATGGTCTTCGCGCGCACTTCCGGTACGCGCACCTCGAATTCCGAACAGGAAGAGGGCAAGAAGAAAGCCGATATTTCGGTGTTCCCGCTCGCGTTTCCGTTCATCGCGGGGCCGGGTGCGCTCGCCACGATCCTGCTCGCCTTCGGCCCGGCATCGGGCAAAGTGGCGTTGTATGCCGGATTGCTCGCGTGCGTGTTTGTGGTGCTTTTGATTACGCTCGCCCTGCTGTATGTCGCTTCACCCATCATGCGCATCATGGGTGTGACCGGCGCGAACGTGGTGAACAGACTGTTCGGTGTGATTCTCGGCGCGCTCGCGGTGCAGTTCGTCATCGACGGATTGCTTGGCAGTTTTGCAGGTGTGAGCTGAGTGGAACTGTTCGGCTGAACCGGCTCAGCGTCGACGGAATGCAAGATCGCGGATGCCGTGACCAAGGCGCGTGCCGCGACGCTCGAAGCGCGTCGCATCGCGATGCGCGGGTCGCTCGACATAGTCGGTTGTCGCCTCGTTCGTGAAACTTGCGCTCGCGCGCAAGGTCTCGAGCATGTGCTCGGCGTAGGGTTCCCAGTCAGTGGCCAGGCGGAAGACGCCGCCCGGGCGCAGGCGGCTTGCGACCAGTTCGGTGAACTCCGCGTTCACGATGCGTCGCTTGTTGTGACGCTTCTTCGGCCACGGATCAGGGAACAGCAGCAGCACTTCGTCGAGCGCACCGGCGGCGATCTGATGCTGCAGGACTTCCACCGCGTCGTGGCAGATCGCGCGCAGGTTGCGCAGCTGCAGCCTCTCGGCGCTGAGCAGCAGTGCCCCGACGCCCGGGCGATGCACTTCTATGCCGATGTAATCGGTGTCCACACGCGATGCCGCCAGTGCGGCGAGGTGATCGCCGTTGCCGAAGCCGATCTCGAGCGAGCGCGGCGCGTGGCGTCCGAACAGCGCATCGAGGTCGAGCGGTGCAGGCGCAAAGTCCAGGCCGTACACAGGCCACGACTGCGACAGCGCGCGCTCCTGTGCGTCAGTGATGCGCCCCGCGCGGATCACGAAGCTGCGGATCGCGCGGTGCGCCACGTCGTTCATTGCTCGAGCTGCGCCCAGCGGTCGAAGCCAGTATCGATCTCGGCCTGCACGGCGCTCATGCGCGCCAGCGCGGCGGCGACGTCGTTCGCGTCGCCCTGGTAGAAACCGGGTTCACCCATGCGCGTCTCGATGGCGAGCTTCTCCGCTTCCAGCTTCTCGAGCAGCGCGGTGAGTCGATCGAGTTCCTTCTGATCTTTCTGCGAACGTTTCGGTTTCGCAGGCTGGGCGCTGCGCGCCTGCGGTTGTTTGACGGGCGCCTTCGCCGACGCGGCGCGGCGTGACTTGCGATACGCAACCCAGTCGCTGTAGCCGCCCACAAAGTCCTGCACGCGACCATTGCCCTCGAGCACGAGCAGGTCCGTCACCACGCTGTCGAGGAAGGCACGATCGTGACTCACGAGCAGGAGAGTGCCGTCGAACTCGGCAACCAGTTCCTGCAACAGCTCGAGCGTGTCGATGTCCAGATCGTTGGTGGGCTCGTCCAGCACGAGCAGATTGGCGGGCTGGGCGAACAGTCGTGCCAGCAGCAGTCGATTGCGCTCGCCGCCGGACAACGCCGAGGCCGGGGTCTTGTACTGCTCCGGGCGGAACAGGAAGTCGCGCAGATAGCCGGTGACGTGACGGTTCTGTCCGTTGATCATCACGTAGTCGTTGCGCCCGCTGACGTTGTCCATCACGGAGGCTTCAAGGTCGAGCTGCTGGCGGCGCTGATCGTAGTACGCAACTTCCAGACGCGTGCCTCGTTTCACGGCACCCGCGCTCGGCTCGAGCTCGCCGAGCAACAGCTGGATGAGCGTGCTCTTGCCGGCGCCGTTCGGCCCGACTATGCCGATCCGGTCACCGCGCACGATACGCGTGTTCAGGCCGCTGAAGATCACGCGCTCGCCCCCAATTCCGTCGGGATAGGCGACGCTGACATCCTCGGCCTCGAAGATCAGCTTCGAGGATTCCTCGGTGTTCTGCGTTGCGAGCTGCGCGCGTCCGACACGATCGCGACGTTGCCGGTGCTGCTCGCGCAACGCGTACAGCGCGCGCACGCGACCTTCGTTGCGCGTGCGGCGTGCCTCGACACCCTTGCGGATCCAAACCTCTTCCTGTGCGAGCTTCTTGTCGAACAGGGTGTTCTGCTGCGCCTCGTTGGCGAGCTGCTCGGCTTTCTTGAGTGCATAGGCTTCGTAGTTGCCGGGCCAGGAGCTGAGCTTGCCGCGATCCAGATCGATGACGCGTGTGGCAAGCTCGTTGACGAAGCGCCGGTCGTGGCTCACGAACAGCAGCGCACCGGCGTACTCGTGCAGGAACTCCTCGAGCCATTCGATGGCTTCGATGTCCAGGTGATTGGTGGGCTCGTCGAGCAGCAGCAGCTCAGGGTCGCTCACCAGTGCGCGACCGAGCAGGGCGCGCCTGCGCCAGCCGCCGGACAGCGATTCGTACGGCGAGTTGCCGTCGAGCTGCAGGTGCGACAGCACCGTCGAGATGCGCTGTTCGATCTGCCAGCCGTTGGCGGCGTCGATCCTCTCCTGCAACGCGGTCACACGGTTGCCGAGCGCCTCGGAGTGATCGTGGGCCATGGCATCGAGCGCGGCGTGATAGTCGTGCAGCAGCTTCGCGATGTGCGGCAGGCCGCTGGCGACCACGTCCTCGACGCTCTGCGCGCTCACGATTTCGATGTCCTGCTCGAGCCGCGCGACGCGAATGCCGGGGCGCAGCCACACTGCGCCGGAGTCGGGTTGCGCGGTGCCGGTTACCAGCCGCAGAAGCGAGGACTTGCCGGCACCATTGCGCCCGACGAGGCAGACGCGCTCGCCCGCGGCGAGGTTGAGGTTGACTGCATCGAGCAGCGGGCGCGAGCCATAGGCCAGTGAGACGGCATCGAGCCGCAGGAGAGGGGTATCGGCAGGTGGCATGCAGGCATTCTACCGGTGTACGTGCCCCTCCCGGGCCCGGGTTGTGACGCTGATCAGCGTCAGCGCCGTGTAAACGCTGCATCGTTGTGCCTGCATGCTGCCAGGCAATAACAGTTTCACTTGCTCAAGAGACGCCGTTTGCGGCCGTTACCTTGAGGCGATCCGCGCGCAAATCCGCCGCGGCTGGAAGAGCCCGTGCTAGCGATAATCGGTTCTGCAGTCGTACTCGTCTCCGTGCTCGGCGGGTTCATGGCCGGTGGCGGCAGTCTCCTGCTGCTGTGGCATCCCTTCGAGGTGGTGATCATCGTCGGCGCGGCGCTGGGCGCGTTCCTGATCAGCAATCCGATGAAGATCGTGAAGGAGTCATTCAGCGGCGCCCTCGCCATCATGAAGAACTCGAGCTACGGCAAGCCCGAGTACGTGCAGCTGCTCAAGCTCATCTACGACATTCTCGTCATGTCACGCAAGGAAGGCGTGCTGGCGATCGAAAAGCACATCGAAGATCCGCACAAGAGCGACATCTTCAACAAGTATCCGAAGATCGTCGCCGACCATCACATGATGGAGTTCATCACTGACTGTCTGCGACTCATCACCGGCGGCAACCTGGATCCGCAGGAGCTCGAGAGCCTGCTCGAGTACGAGCTCGAGACGCATCACAAGGAAGCCACCGAGCCTGCGCACGCGGTGCAGAAGGTGGCTGACGCCCTGCCGGGATTTGGCATCGTCGCGGCGGTGCTCGGCATCGTCGGTACGATGGCGACGATCGAAGGGGCGGACACCGCGGAGATCGGGCACAAGGTTGGCGCGGCGCTGGTCGGTACCTTCCTGGGTATTCTCGTAGCGTACGGCGTCGTGGGCCCGATCGCCTCGGCGATGGAGCATCGCGCGCACGATGGTGGCAAGGCATTCGAAGTCGTGAAGATGGCGCTGGTCGCAAGCGTGCGTGGTTATCCGCCGCCGGTGGCCGTGGAGTTCGCGCGCAAGTTGCTGTTCAGCGATGTGCGTCCGACCTTCGCGGACCTGGAAGCACAGCTGCGCGGCAAGAAGGGGTAGCCTTTGCCCGGGGCTGCACCCAAGGGCGACGTCCGCCCGATCATCATCAAGCGCAAGAAGATCGTCGCGGGCCGTCATCATGGCGGCGCGTGGAAGGTCGCGTACGCCGACTTCGTCACCGCGATGATGGCGTTCTTTCTCGTGATGTGGCTCGTTACGGCGGTTTCCAAGGAGCAGCGCGCCGCGCTGTTCGACTACTTCCACAATCCCAGCATGCAGCCGGGCAAGAGCGTGAAGCCTGCGCCGGGCCAGCTCGGTCCGGGTGGCGCGAGCACGAGCCCGATCGACCTCGGTGGTGGTCTGGATGCGCCGAAGTCCAACAAGGCGCCCAACAACGGTCTCGGGCAGCCGGTGGCGCCGCCGAATCTCGAGAAAATGCTGCAGGAAGAAGTGCAGATCCGCGAAGAGAAACAGAATCTCGAAACGCTGATGGATGAACTGAAGGAGGCGATCGGCAAGAGCCAGGCGCTCGAACCATTCAAGGATCAGCTGCTGCTCGACATCACGCCCGAAGGCCTGCGCATCCAGATCGTCGACAAGCAGAATCGTCCGATGTTCGACAGCGGACGTTCGCGTCTCAAGGACTACACCGGCATGATCCTCGGTGAAGTCGCGAAGTACCTGAACACCGTGCCCAATCGCGTCAGCCTCACAGGGCACACCGACGTGAAGGCCTACGGTGGCAAGAGCGACTACACCAACTGGGAGCTGTCAGCGGATCGCGCCAATGCCGCCCGCCGTGCGCTGATCGAAGGCGGCCTCGCGCCGGAGAAGATCGCGCGCGTGGTGGGTCTGGGATCGGCAGTGCTGTTCGACAAGAAGGACCCGATGAATCCGATCAACCGACGCATCAGCCTGATCGTGATGACGAAGAAAGCGGAAGAGGCTGCACTCGCCACTGATTCGGCGCCGGCGCCTCCCGCGGATGCGGCTGCCATGGCACCTGCAGCCGTTCCGCCCGGGCCTGTCTCCCCCGGGGTGTCGGTTGCCGCCGAGGCGTTCGTCGCGAGTGCTGCGCGCCCGGCGCAGCCGGTGTCCGCGCTTGAGATTGCCGCCGCGGTAGAGCAGACCGCTGCCGCCGCCAAGGCGGCGCAGGCTCCGCACTAGTCAGGGCGCGGCAGACGGGCTGGTGATGATTCCGTCGCCATGGAATATCGCCCCATGCCTCATGACACCTCGCTCATTGCCCTGATCGCCGTCGATGGTGCTCGCCATCCGCGGTTTCTCGCGGCGATCACGCGCACGCGCCTGCAGCCCGAGGCAGAAGAGCTCGTGGCGCTGCAGGACCTGCGCAATCCACGCGTGTTCGAGAAACATCTGCGTGCCGCCGACATCCCCGCGGTTTCCGGCGACGCCACGCTGCCGGGAGTACTGGAGTCGGTGCACGTGGAGCGCGCGCGCCTGCTCGTGATCGCCTCACCCGATGGATTCCATGCGCGCCAGGTGCTGGCGCAGGCACTCGCGCGCAATCCGAAGATCCGCACGATCGTGCGTACGCACAGCGCGGAAGAGCGCGAGTATCTCGAGACCCAGGGGGTGGACAGCGTGGTCATGGGCGAGCACGAACTCGCGATGACGATGACGGCGTATGCGCTGCAGTCGCTCAAGGACTGAGTGGAGCGGGTGATGGGAATCGAACCCACGTTAGTAGCTTGGGAAGCTACAGTTCTACCATTGAACTACACCCGCACGGGGCGTGAACTCTACCGCAAGGGTTTGGATCCGGGCTAGCCGCTTTACGCCGACGTCAGTCACCGGCGTCATGGCCAGTCCTCGGTCCGCAGCACTGCCAGGCTGGCGCCTTCACGAATCACGAACAGCGCCGCGATCCGGTGCCGCCTTGCATGGGCGAGCCCCGCCTCGGGTCCCAGCACCAGCAGCGCGGTGGCCAACGCATCGGCCGTCAGGCAGTCGGCTGCCAGCACCGTGACGGATGCCAGTGCGTGCCCCACGGGTACGCCGCTCACCGGATCGATGATGTGCGAATACTGCCGTCCGTCCGCGATGAAGAACCGCCGGTAATCCCCCGCACTTGCGACAGCCCGGTCCGTCAAGTCGACCGCGGCATCTGTCGTTATCGCATCCAGAGAATCGTTGCCGTCCGGCCCAGGTCTCTCCACCGCGACGCGCCACGGCACACGCCGTGCGTTCACACCACCGGCACGCAGCTTGCCGCTCAGATCAATCAGATAATCCGTCACGCCCTGCGCATCCAGGTACCGCGCGACCTCATCCACGCCGAATCCCTTCGCGAGCGAGGAGAGGTCCACGTAGGTATCCGGTGCATGGCGCGCGCTGCGGTTACCCGCATCCAGCTCGATGCGTCGCCAGCCCACCCGCGCGCGCGCCGCGCGGATGGCATCAGCATCGGGTGTGGTGTTTCGCTTCGGATCGGGACCGAAGCCCCACAGATTCACCAGAGGTCCGATCGTCGGGTCATACGCACCGTCGGTATCGCGCGCGAGCTGCAGCGCGTACCCGAGCACCGCGAACAGTTCCGGCGGCAGCCGCTGCCATGCATCCGGCGGCGATTGGTTGAAGCGACTGAGGTCGGAGCCTGGCTCATACGTGCTCATTTGCGCGACGACGGCATCGAAGCGCTGCTGCACTCCCGCTGCCAGCATCGCGGCATCCTCGCGCGGGGCGCCGGCGAGCTTCACCGTCCACTCGCTGCCCATGGTGTGGCCACGCAGCAGCTGTTCGACGTGTGCAGTCGCGCAACCCTGCAGCAGCAGCAACGCGAGCAGCGTAACCGCGCGCATCTAAGGCGTGATGTGGAGACTGACCGCGCCCAGCTCGGTGTTGCCTGAGCTCTCCACGTGCACTGCCCCGGTTACGGGCCATTCGAATGCCAGCTTCACCAGCTCACGGCCACCCACTTCACGCGCCGCCTCGACGACGATGCTGTACTTGCCCGGCTTCAGCGTGCCCAGCGGCCTGGCACCGCTGGTGAACTTCAGCCGGTGAACTCCCGACGCGCGAGTCGCGCCGGTGACGCCGTCGATCGGCAGCTTCTGACTGCGTCCCGTGCGACGCCACCATTGCCGCAGATCCTGCAGCCACTTGTGACCCTCCTTGTCCCTCACGGCGTACCAGAGCGCGAGGTTCGCGGCGACGCTCTGGTCCTCGCGCTCCACCCAGATGGCGACGTAAGGCTTGTGATACTCGATCACCTTCATCTGCGGTATCTGGACGCTCAGGTCGAAATCCGCCGCGGCGACGGTGCCGCTGTTCAACAGGAGCAGGATGGCGAACCTTCGCATTGGATACCTCGTCAATGCAGCACGATGATGAGCACCAGCACTGCGGCGCCCGCTCCGAGCACCGGCCAGGTGGCCGCGCGGTGTTTGGCTTGCAGCTGCAACAGAAAAAATCCGCTGATCGAGAAGATCAGGCACGCCACGGCAATCACGTCCATGAACAGGCTCCACACCCAACCGGTGTTGCGCCCCTTGTGCAGATCATTGAAGAAAGCGATCCAGCCGCGATCGGTCGCTTCGTACTCGATGGCTCCGGTCGTGCGATCGATCGACAACCACGTATCGACGCCGGCGCGCGGCATCGACACATAGGCCTCGTCATCAGACCACTCGACCTCATGCCCGACGATTGCGACCTCGAGGTGCGCGTCGATCCACTGCGCAATGGACGGGGAGATGGGAGCGCGCAGTTCCCCCAGCAGCGCGGCCGGCAGCATTGCCGAACGGGTCATTATCGTGGGTGACCCCTCGATCTGCGCCGCATGATTCAGCGTGATGCCGGTGGCGCTGAAGATGAGTATGCCGCCCAGCACCAGGGCCGCGCTGATCCAGTGCCATTGATGAGCTTGCTTGTGCCAGAGGATCCGGCGCCGGAGATTTGCCATCACCCGATCATAGATGAGAGTGATTCGCACTTGGTGCGGGTTCGCACTATGCTGCGCGCAGTCCTCCGGCGGACCTCGGCGCAACTCAGGCGACAAAATCTGGTCTAATCGTTAAATGGACGGGCAAAGGGCCCGGCCATCCCGAACAAGACCGAATCGACAATCCATGCAGGCATCCACTCTCCCGCTGCGGCTGGCTCGCGGCATCCTTTTGCAACACGTCCTGCCAGCTGTGGCGCTGGTGTGGGGGGCGGTCGGCGCGCAGGCCGGCGAGCCCGTCAACCTCATCAATGTGCACAGTTTCCCTTCTTCGGTCGCGGAGGGCATCAATCCGCGCGGCGATCTGCTGCTCGATGCCGCCGACGGCAATTTCTATGGCACCACCCATGGCGGCGGGACCGTTGGCGCCGGCACGGTGTACCGGATGCTGCCCACGGGTGAGCTTGGCGTGTTGCACAGCTTTGCCGGCGCCCCCACCGAGGGCGCGAATCCCTACGCTGGGGTGGTCAAGGGTACCGACGGCAGCTATTACGGCACGACGTATTCCGGTGGCGCCAAACAGGCCGGCACGGTCTACAAGGTTGCTGGTGACGGCACATTCAGCACTCTGCATTCCTTCAGCACCGACAAGCGCGGCGGCTACTTCCCGTACACCGGGGTGGTACAGGGGAGCGACGGCAATTTCTACGGCACCACGCTGCGGGGCGGTGCGAATGACATGGGCACGGTGTTCAAGATGGACACCGCCGGCACGCTCACGCAGCTGTACGAGTTCAAGGGGTCCGATGGCAGCAATCCGGAAGGCGCGCTCGTGGTCGGTCCGGATGGCGCGCTGTATGGCACGACGGCGCTCGGCGGCACGAGCGATCGTGGCAGCGTCTACAAGATCACGACCTCCGGCACGCTCACGACGATCTACAGCTTTGCCACGCTGGGTGCGTTCAATGCCGCAGGCGTCGCGACCAACCCGGATGGCGCCAACCCGCGCGCGGGCCTGACGCTGGGCACCGATGGCAATTTCTACGGTACGGCGTACCAGGGTGGCACCGAAGGACTCGGCACGGTGTTCCGGCTGACGCCGGCAGGGATGATCACGACGCTGCACGCCTTCGCGGGTGCGCCAAATGAGGGCGCTGGCCCGCTGTCCGGCGTGACGCGTGATATCGACGGCACTCTGTATGGCACCACCGAACGTGGCGGCGGCAGCGGGCAGGGCACGGCGTGGCGCATTACTCCCGCAGGCGTGTTCCAGCACCTGCATGCCTTCACCGGTCTTGGCTTCGACGGCGCGACGCCCTATGCGACGCTGGTTCCGTCTGGCGGCTTCATCTACGGCGTGACCTACTCCGACTCCACACTGCGCTCGGGTTCGGCGTTCAAGCTGGATCCCGGAACCGGCGGCGTACTGCCTGTGACCATCACCACGACTCCGGCGACCATAGCGGTGGGCGCGGGTGCGACGCTGAGCTGGTCCGCGCCTGCCGCAACCGGTTGCACTGCCGCCGGTGCATGGAGCGACACCATCGCAGTGTCCGGCACCAAGGCGCTGGCTCCGACCGATGCGGGTCGGTATACGTACCTGCTCTCCTGTACCGATGCGGATGGTGTGGTGCGCAATGCGCAGTCGGTGTTCGTCGTCACTGCGCCTTCCGCCAAACCGGTGGATGCGGGCGCGACCACCGGGGGTGGAGGTGGCGCACTCGGAGGCGTTGCGCTGCTGCTGCTCAGCAGTTTTGCTGGACTGCGTGTCAGGAAGCGTTTGCTCGGCTGAGGGCAATCTGTGTCTTGAATATTGGTCGCGCCGTCTTCATCCTGTCGGCGCGCGACCCGTCCGCGGTTCAGGGAACGGCGACGGCAAGTTGAATCTTTCCAGTTATTACGGGGCTAGTTGGTCGGCTTTGCCGCAGACCTGCTTTTAGCCCATTGGGTCGTTATGCGTCAGCAACGGGTCTTTTTCGTTTCGCCTCTGTTCATCCTGGCGACTCTCGTCGCTTGTGGCGGGGGTCAGCCGCCACAGGGAGCTTTCACGCCGGAGGTCAGCGTCGCCACCGTGCCGGAACGCGACATCACCGAGTGGGATGAGTACACCGCGCGCCTCGAGGCGGTCGACAGCGTCGAAGTGCGCCCACAGGTCTCTGGTTATCTCGAGAAGGTGCTGGTTCCGGAGGGCAAGGAAGTCAAGAAAGGCGAGCTGCTGTTCCTCATTGACTCGCGCGTGTATCGCGCCGAACTGGAGCGCGCCCAGGCGGCGGCCGAACAGGCGCGCATCCAGGCCGAGCTCGCCAAGGCAGACCTGACGCGCGGTGAGAAGCTGCTCTCGACCCGTGCGATGTCGCAGGAAGAATTCGAACAGCGCAATGCGGCGAGCCGCAACGCGATCGCGGCAGTGCGTTCCGCGGAAGCCGCGGTCGCGCAGGCGCGACTCAATGTCGAGTTCACGCGAATCACCTCGCCCATCGATGGTCGCGTGGGTCGTGCCGAGGTGACGGTGGGTAACCTGGTGTCCGGCGGGCAGGGCGGCGCGGCGACGCAGCTCACAACTGTGGTGTCGCTCGATCCGATGTATGCGTATTTCGATGCTGCCGAGCAGGACTACCTCAAGTACGTCGGCATGGCACGCCGCGGCGAGCGCGCCAGCTCGCGCGATGTCGACAACCCGGTGCGCATGGCGCTCGGTGACGAAAATGGTTTCATCCACGAAGGCCACATGGACTTCGTCGACAACCGCGTCGATACACGCACCGGCACGATCCGCGGTCGCGCGGTGTTCCGCAATTCCGATCGCTTCCTGACTCCCGGCATGTTCGTGCGTCTGCGGCTGATCGGCAGCGGCGTGTACCGCGGCGTGCTGATCAGCGATCGCGCCGTCGCGACCGATCAGGATCGCCGCTACGTGATGGTCCTCGGCGCCGGGAACAAGGTGGAGTACCGTCCGGTCACCCTCGGTCCCATCTTCGACGGACTGCGTGTGGTGCGCAGCGGCTTGAAGGCTGGTGAGAAGGTCGTGGTGAACGGGCTGCAGCGCATCCGGCCCGGTGTTCAGGTCACGCCAAGGAGCGTGCCGATGGATAGCGAGACGGGCTAGCGTTCATGAAGTTTTCGCATTTCTTCATCGACCGGCCGATTTTTGCGGCCGTGCTTTCGATCTTCATCTTCATCTCGGGGCTGATCGCCCTGCAGAGCCTGCCGGTCAGCGAGTACCCGAACGTCGCGCCGCCGGCGGTGGTGGTGGCCACTGCGTACCCCGGTGCCAATCCTGCTGTCGTCGCCGAAACCGTTGCCGCTCCGCTGGAGCAGGCGATCAACGGCGTCGAGAACATGCTGTACATGGCATCGCAGTCGAGCTCGAGCGGCGCCGTGCAGATCACGATCACGTTCAAGGGCGGCACCAACATCGACCAGGCCTCGGTGCTGGTGCAGAACCGCGTGTCGCAGGCGCTCGCCAAGCTTCCCGAGGACGTGCGCCGCATCGGCGTCACCACGGTGAAGAGCTCGCCCGACATCACCATGGTCGTGCACATCCGCTCGCCCGACAAACGTTACGACCTGAAGTACCTGCGCAATTTCACCGAGCTGCAGGTGCAGGACACGCTGACGCGCGTGCAGGGCGTCGGTCAGGTGCAGGTTTTCGGCGGCGGTCCATATGCAATGCGGATCTGGCTCGATCCGCAGAAGATCGCCTCTCGCGGGATGACTGCGGGCGATGTCGTCAAGGCCATCCGCGAACAGAACGTGCAAGTCGCCGCAGGTGTCGTGGGCGCATCGCCCATGGCAAAGGGCGTCGACCAGCAGCTCCTCGTCAACCTGCAGGGCCGGCTCGTCTCCGAGCGGGAGTTCGGCGAGATCATCATCAAAAGCGGCGAGAATGGCGAGCTCACGAGGCTGAATGAAGTCGCGCGCATCGAGCTCGGCATTCAGGATTACAGCAGCTCGAGCATGCTCAACGATACCGAGGCCGTCGGCATCGG
>JBDSRN010000162.1:0-19093 GCA_039929265.1 Steroidobacteraceae bacterium
GCTCCCCTGACATTACCCCCGAACCTCGTCCGCCGCCGAGCACTGCCGCCTGCTGGCGCAGCAACTGCAAGCCGTGCGCGTTGATCTCGGACAACGGTCGCAAGGCATCTTCATCCAGCCAGTCCCCGGCCATCCAGTGGCGCGATTGTTGTTGAGGGGCTGTCTGCTGCTGTCGTTCTGACATGACCATTCTCCTGGGTTCACACGAAATATCTCCGCATTCCGCTATTGGACAGCATAGGCAAATTTGGGATATTTGTCCCAAATCCGGATTTCATGGAAAACAACAAGGAGCCCCGATGCGAATTTCCGACGACCGCTACAGCCGCGACCGCCTCCGACTCGATCTCGCGCTGCGTTTCATCCAGCATGAAGCGCGAACACGCACCATCCGAGTGTGGACGGGGCTCACCGATGACCGGATACGAAAACTTTATCGCTCTTATCTGAGCGATCCGCGTGGGCAGACGATCACTCGTCATCGCGGCAAGTCGCCTCAGCAGATTGCGTTCTTCACGCGCGGGCCGCGCATGCGACAGGAGTCTGCCGTGTTCGCGAGCGTGTGTTACCTGCTCGGGGTGATGCCGCAAAATCGCGTCGCGGATGCGCACCGGTCGCTGCCGGGCGTGCAGCGAGGTGAAGCGTTATGCGAGGCGTTTGAAACTTACCGGCGTTTCGTTGATTCGCCCCGGATCAGTTTCGAGCATGCAGTGTTTCTGGTGACTGCGCTGGCAAGAGGGGACGAACTGACGGCGGCCTTGTGCGTGGATTGTCGTGGGCTGATCGTGGTGGATCAGCTGGCGCTGCGCGATGCGCGGTGTCTGGTGTGTGAGGACCCCGAGGCAGGACGTACTGCACCTTAGTGGGGCTGGATTGGCCCCGCATGTGAGCAATGGCAGCGATGAAGTCTGTACAACGCACGACGGACTCCCTGCCAACCGCTGGGACCCTTCCCGATCGGCTGCGTGTGTTTCTCGCCCTACTCCATAAGCTGGCGGGGAGTCGTTGCCACGGTTTCTCACATCCGTGAGCTGCCGTAATTCGGCCCGGCGTCCGAACTTCGTCGTGGCATTTTCATTGATGAAGCGCTAGCAGCGGCTCAAATCCCACGACAGACATGGGCACAAGCTCAATACATTCGCCCAGGAGGCCGTTGTTGATTTCATGGATCAGCCGAGCCTCGCCAGTGAAGCGACCAGCCCTGCTGCTGCTACCGTTGAGGCGCCTCCGCAGTGACGCCAGGAGAGTCGAAGACTTTATTATCGGGATGCGTGCCTGACATTCATTGGTACGCAACCCAAAGTCGGCAGCGCGCTGGAAGAGCTAAAGCTCGCACGCTGCATTGCGCTAACTGCAATGTACGTCGAACGTTGCAACATATCGCCCGGTAGTCAGGACTTCCGTGTCCGGACCGGCCGGCGCAGTATTCAACCGACCTGATCGGAATCCACCTCTGGGCTGTCTCCATTCGGCGCAGGATCCTTGCCACCGCGGGAGAGCCCCGCCGCTGCGATCTTTTTGCGCACAGAATCCGAAGTGCGGCCCAGCTTCGAAGCGATCACGTGATTGGGCGTGTTCACGTCGGTGTACTTGACCAGCTCCTGCTCTTCTTCCTTGGTCCAGCGGCGCGGCGCGGGCCGCTCGTTGAGTGTGTTCATGTGTTCAGACATCGTCGTTACCTCCAGTCATCTGGGCGGCATTTCAGCATGGCCGCCGCGGCCCGACTGTCGGCGGGAAGGAAGCCGTGGGTAAGACAAAGTCCGATATGATCCGAAACAGGAAAAAATCGATGGATTCGCGCAAACCTTCAATCCGACAAGCTCTTTTCGCGGGGGCTTACCTGGATCGACGCGCGGAAGAGCGCAATCGAGCCGACTGGCTCTCCTTTGCGCTGACAGACCCTGAAACCCGATTCGTAGTCGTGCAGGGAACTGCCGCCCTGGTCACAGGTGCGGGTGTCAATGAGTTGCGGCTCGCGCTGCTCGGTAGCGACGACCCGGCGATTCGCGCAGCCAGCAACGAAGAAAATGCGACCTTGCTGGGCTGGTTCAACGAGTGCCGCTGCGTGCTCTTGATCGTGGATGCTTCTTTCTGTCCGCCACCGCAGCTGCGTTTCGAGGAACTGCGCATGCTCGCCATGGCATTCGCCGCAGAAGAGGCGGGGTTGTTCGGCTACGCGCGCGCACTTGCCCACTGGCGGGCAACACACCGGCATTGCGGTCGCTGCGGCGCTGTGTTGCGCGCAGCGCGCGCCGGTCATGCGCTCATCTGCAGCGGATGCGCGCACGAGAGTTTCCCGCGCCTCGATCCGGCGATCATCGTGCTCGTCAACGGCGGCGAGTTTGCGCTGCTCGGTCGGCAGAGCTTCTGGCCGCCGAATCGGTTTTCTACGATTGCGGGTTTCGTGGAGCCGGGCGAAGCGCTGGAGGATGCGGTGCGCCGCGAAGTGCACGAGGAGACCGGCGTGGTGCTCGACAGCGTGCACTACTTCAATTCGCAGCCCTGGCCCTTCCCGGCCTCGCTTATGCTCGGATTTCTCGCCACCGCGCAGCCGCAGCAGCAACCAATGATGCGCGACGGTGAGCTCGAGGATGCGCGGTGGTTCACGCGCGAAGACGTGCGCTGCGGTCGCGTACTGTTGCCGCCAGTCGAATCGATCTCGCGCCAGCTCATCAATCACTGGCTCGGCACGGACTCGCAAAGCTGATGTGCCTGCTGGTGTTCGCATTCGGCGTGCATCCGCACTTCGACCTGGTGCTCGCCGGCAATCGCGACGAGCGTCACGCTCGCCCCACCGCGCCGCTCGACTGGTGGAGCGATGCACCCGGCGTGCTCGCCGGGCGCGACCTTGAGGCAGGCGGGACCTGGCTCGGCGTGCATCGCAACGGTCGCTTCGCCACTGTCACGAATTTCCGCGAGCAGCAGCCGAGGCTGCCTGGCGGTCCGTCGCGCGGCGAGCTGGTTTCCCGGTTCCTGCAAGGCGACGAATCACCGCAGCAGTACCTGGACGCGCTCGCGCTCGATGCCGACGACTATGCCGGCTTCAACCTGCTGGTCGCCGATGCGCACGAGCTCTGGTACGGCTGCAATCGCACGGAAGATTTCGCGCGTCCCCTGAAGCCGGGGATCTATGGCCTCGGCAACGACCGGCTGGACGCGCCATGGCCCAAACTCGTCCGCAGCCGCGAGCGACTCACTGCCTGGGTGGACCGCGGTTCGGCCGATTCACAGTCTTTGTTCGCGATTCTGGCAGATCGGGTGCTGGCCCCATGGGGTCCGGCCGAGCCCAACGCGGAACTGGCGCGGGCGGCATCGGCGGCGTTCATCGTCCACAACACCTACGGCACTCGCGCCTCCACTGTCGTCACTCGCGAACGAGGCCGAATGGCGATCGCCGAACAGTCGTTCACTGCGGGCGGGCGGCCTGCCGGTGATATGGCATTTGCGCTGGAATTGTCCGGGACGGAACCTGTCGCCAGCACGGAGATCTACAAGAGAACTCCGACTAGAATGCCGGATTGACTCGCTTCCACTTTCAGCGCGGTTTGATGATCTCAGAGGCCCTATCCAGGCGCTTGCCACACAGCGTCTTCAGCACCGTGCTGCGCTGCGCATTCGCCGTGCTGGTGGCCTGCGTGGCGATGCCAACCCGGGCGGACATCAAGATCGAGATCGATGGTGTGGACGGTAACCTGCGACGCAACGTGCTCGCCTTCCTTTCCCTAGAGCGGTACAAGACTCGCGATCGCCTGCTCGAGGACACGGTGACCAGGCTGTACAACCGGGTCGACGAGGAGGTGCGTCTCGCGCTGAGGCCTTTCGGCTACTACGAACCGGAGGTCCGCACCGACCTGCTGCCGGCCGGCGAGGATTTCCGCGTGCGGATCGTCATCAGTCCGGGCACACCGGTGCTGGTGGATGATGTCAGCCTCGTTGTGCAGGGCCCGGGCGCGAGCGACCCGGCGCTTGCCAACATCGCCGCCAATCCTCTGCTGCACAAGGGCGAGCAGCTGAATCACGGCACGTACGAGCAGATGAAGGGCAACCTGCAGCGCACCGCGGCCGCGTACGGCTATCTGGATGCGCGCATGCTGCGCAGCGAATTGCTGGTGGACGTCGCTGCGCACACCGCAAAGATCACGCTCGCGATCGAGACCGGTGAGCGCTATCACTTCGGCGCCGTGACGATCGAACAGTCGGTGATCCGTCCTGCACTGATGAACCGCTTCCTGCGTTTCAAGGAAGGCGACCCGTACAGCACCGTGCAGTTGCTGCGCACCCAGTTCGCGCTGGACGACAGCCTGTACTTCTCCAGCGTCGAAGTGCAGCCACAGGAACGCAACCAGACCGATCGCAGCGTGCCAGTGCGCATTCATGCCGAGAAGAGCCGGCGCGCGTTCTCGTTTGGCCTCGGCTATGGCACCGACACCAACGTGCGCGGCACTTTCGGCTGGACCGATTCGCGCATCAACGATCGTGGTCACCGTTTTCGCGCGGAGGTGAAGGCGTCCTCGATCACCCGCAGCATCGATGCGCGCTACGACATACCCATCGGCGATCCAGCGCTGGAAAAATTCTCGCTGGACCTCGCGGGCACGCGCGAACGCTTGCCCGGCGCCACCGACACGTCGGAACTGTCGCTCACCCCGTCCGTGACACAGGTACTGGGACGCTGGCAGCGCGTGCTGTCGATCGCCGCGACGCACACCGTGACCGAAGACTCCAGCACGCTGCGCACGAGCAACCTGCTCGTCCCCGGCATCAGCTACGCATCCGTGCCGGAAGGCTTCCTCGGCGAGACTTTGTTCAGTCGGCAGTTCTTCGTCGAGCTGATTGGTTCGCAGAGCGTGCTTGGTTCGAACTCCGACTTCGTTCGCCTGCACGTGCAGCTCGAGCGCGTGTTCGATCTGTGGCCGAAGTATCACCTGCTGGTGCGCGGAGAAGTCGGTGCCAGCGCCGTGCAGAACTTTGAAGATCTGCCCGCAATCTATCGTTTCTATGCAGGCGGCGATCGCAGCGTGCGCGGCTTCGGCTACAACGCATTACCGCGCCCGGTGCCGGTGCGCGATGCCAACGGCAACCCGACCTACGTAAACAGCGATCCGGACAAAGCCCAGATCTTCGAACAGACCGGCGCGCGTAACCTGCTCGTGGGCAGCATCGAGTTTGCGCGCGACCTGCCGCGCAACTTCGGGGTCGCGACGTTCTTCGACATCGGCAACGCCATCGACAACTTCGACGATCCGCTCGCATATGCGGTTGGCATCGGCCTGCGCTATCGTCTGCCGGTCATCACTTTGGGTCTCGATGTCGCGCAGCCGCTCCATGAGCCTGGCAATCCGGGCAACCACGGCGTGCGCGTGCATCTCAACATCTCGCCGAAGTTGTGAAGAAGCGCGCTCTCATCGTGCTCGGTTGTGTGCTGGCGCTGCTGCTGCTCACGCCACTCGCGACGCTGTATTTTCTTGCGTACACCGAGGCGGGCCTGCATTTCATCGCGGGACAATCCGGACAGTACGGCAGGGTCACCGTGCGCATTGAGGGCGCCGAAGGCACACTCGCGCGCGGCTTTCACATACGCATGATCGACGTCGACCATGCGCGCTCGCATTCGCGCTACGAGGACGTGCGCGGCAGGATCGCCATCGCGCCTTTGTTTGTGCAGACGCTGCGTGTCGCGCGTCTGAGAATCGACACGGCGTTGATCGAGGTGCGCGCCCGGACCATAGTGCCGACCGGCCCACGTCGCGCGATTCGCTTCCTGCCCCGCTTTCTCACGATAAACACTGACGACGTGCAAGCTCGCCTAGCGACGCTGGTCATACCCAGCGGTGGCCGTTACGACTTCACCGCGCTGCGCACCAGTGGTGTGTTGCACTCGACGCTCATCCGCGTGTTCGACAGCCAGTTCAATCTCCCCAATCTGCACGTGCAGACAAGCGGCGACATCACCGCCGGTGATCCGATCGGGCTCGAAGGCAAGCTGCGCCTGGTCGTTCAGATTCCGAACCAGCCGCGCTGGGTCGCCAACTCGCAGTTCCACGGCGACCTCGACGCGCTGCCACTTACAGGCAGCGTCACCGAGCCGCTGCGAGCGCAGGTGCAGGGCAAGCTTGAGGATCTCGTGGCGGGCTGGCACTTCGCAGGAAGCTCGAAGCTCCAGCAGCTCGACCTGCGTGTGTTCGGCGCGGGCAATGCGCTCGGGGAGATCAGCGGTGACCTTACGATCCAGGCGAGTCGCGGTGGCTACAAGGCGCAAGGCATGCTCACGCCAGCCGGCCTCGAGGCCGGTGCGTTGCGCGTCAATTTCGACGGCGCGTACGCGCAACGCGTGGTGACGATCCGCAATGCATCCGCGCAGCATCCCGGCTCGCGCGCCCGCGCCACGACCCGCGGCACCATCACCCTTACCGGCGACGGTCCGAGCCTCGCGCTGCACGGCGAGTGGAGCGACTTGCGCTGGCCACTACCCGACGCGGATCCGCCCGTCAAAAGCGCCATCGGCAGTTACACCCTGACGGGTGTGAAGCCCTACGGCTTCCATCCGCACGGCGAGCTCACCGTGCCGCTGGTGCCGCAGTCGATGCAGTTCGATGCGCTCACCGTGATGTTCAGCGATCACATCCGGATCGACTCGGGCACGCTTGACGCGCTCGAAGGCAGGTTCACGATGCATGGTGCTGCGGCGTGGTCGCCGCAGCAGACGTGGTCGCTCGCAGGCAACGCCGCCAACGTCAACCCGGTTGCGCTGCGCCCCGACCTGCCCGGTGCAGTGAGCTTCGATTTCAACGCGAGCGGTGTGCGCTTCGCCGCGGATGGCGAGCTGGATCTCGCTTTGCGCGGCCTGCGCGGCAAGCTGCGCGGCAACATCGCTGCCGGCAGGGGCAGAGCACAGCGCACCGGCCCCGTGGATGAGCAGACCTGGCGATTCCAGGATGTCGATCTCACCTTCGGCACGGCGCATCTCACGTTGGACGGCAGCATCGCGGCAACTCGCGACCTGCGCTTCGCACTCACCACTAGCGACCTCAGCCTGCTGGATCCCGGAGCCCGCGGTCGCATCGATGCACGCGGCGAACTGCGCGGCACGGATGCCGCGCCGATCATCAAGGTCACGGCGACCGGCGCAGATTTCCATTATCGCAATGCCAGCCTGCGCACGCTCGATGCCAACATCGATGTGAACATGGGACCGGGCGGTCTCACCAAAGGCCGCCTGGTCGCGCACGATGTGGGGTATGGCGAACGCCGCATCGATGACATGAGCTTTGTGCTCGACGGCACGGCGGAGAATCATCGTGCATCGCTGGTCGTGCAGGCAACGCGACTCGGCGCAGTGCTGGATGCGCAAGGCGCGATGAATCAGGGTGTCTGGCGAGGGCAGATCACGGGCGTGAACATTCACGACACCACGGCGGACCTGAAGCTCACGCTCGAAGCCCCTGCTGCCGTGCTGCTCGCGCAGAACGAGCAGAGCCTCGCCAACCTGTGCGTGCGCGGCAACAATGCCCGCTTCTGCGGCAACGGCAAGGTGAGCAGCGAAGGCTGGTCGGGAGCGATGGAAGCCACCCGATTGCCGCTGCGCACGCTCACGGCAGGCCTGTCTCCCGAAGTGGACTATGACGGCACACTCGACATCCGCGCGCAGGCGAGCGCGGCGCAAGGTCAGAACTGGATCGGCACGCTGCGCGCGGATCTGCAGGAAGCGCAGCTTCGGCATCGACTCTCGAACGGGCGCGAAGAGAAGTTCGCGTTCGGCACGGGCGTCGTTGAGGTGCACGCGACTGCCGACACCGTGGATGCCGAGGTGGGCCTCGATGCCAGGGCGTCTGGTCGCATCGCGGGGCGTCTGCACACGCAGCGCATAGGCAGCGACTGGCGCGAGTTCCCCATCGACGGCAAGCTCGATCTGGAAACAGATGGTCTTGGCCTGGTCGACGTGTATTTCGCCGAGATCGATCGCGCTGCGGGTCGTCTCACCACTCGCCTGAACATTTCCGGAACCCTCGGCAATCCGCAGCTGCAAGGTGAACTCAAGCTCACCGGCGGCGAAGTCGACATGTACCAGGTCAACCTCGCGTTGCGGGCGGTCGAGCTCGATGCACGCTTCAGCGCCAACAGCCTAGGGTTCGAAGGCAGCGCGCAGGCCGGCGATGGCACTGCGAAGTTCAACGGCGACCTGCAATGGCGCGAGCGCGAGCCCTACGGAAAGATCCATCTCGAAGGCGAGGACCTGCGCGTCGTCAATGTTCCAGAGGCGCGCATCCAGGCTTCGCCCAATCTCGACTTCAACATTGCCGCGCGACGCATGGTTGTGACTGGCGAAGTGAAGCTGCCGTACGCGCGCCTCGAGCCCGCCGACATCACCAACGCCGTGCTGCCCTCCGCGGACGAAGTGCTGGTTGGCGCGACACCGATCGATCCCGACAAGCGCATGCGGGTCGTCAGCAACATCACACTCACACTCGGGGAGCGCGCGACGATCGACACGTTCGGCCTGTCGGGCCGTCTGGCGGGCAGCATCAATCTGCGCAGCAGCGACGAGTCGGACATCACGCGGGGGTCCGGCGAGCTCAATGTGGTGGAGGGCAAGTACGCGGCGTTCGGTCGCAAACTCGACATCGAGCATGGTCGATTGCTGTTCGACAACGGTCCTGTCGCTGATCCGGGCGTCGACATCCGCGCGGTGAAGAAATTTCCGGACGTCACCGCCGGCGTGAACGTTCGCGGCACGCTGCGCGAACCGCGCATGACGTTCTTCTCCGATCCGCCGGTACCGCAGTCGCAGGTGGTATCGCTCATCCTCGGCGGCTCGATTGATGCAGCGCAGAACGGCAATCGCAGCGCCGCACGCAACGACCTGCTCGCCCAGGGCGGGGCCATCATCGCGCAGCAGTTCGGCAGCCGGGTCGGCATCGAGGACGTCAGCATCGAATCGGATCTCACCAACGAGACCTCGCTGGTGCTCGGCAAATACCTTTCACCGCGCTTGTACGTGAGCTACGGCATCAGCCTGGCGGAGGCGATCAACACGGTGAAGCTGCGCTATACCATCGGCGATCACTGGACCATCCGTACCGAATCGGGACGCGCGCGCAGCGCGGATTTGGTTTATACGATCCAGAAATAGGCTCGCTGCAACGTCAGGTAGACCGGGCGCGTATAATGGTGGTCGGAATCCAATCCTGCGGAGCCCGGCGTGCGAACGCACTCGAGTATTCTGTCTGCGTTTTTGTTGATCCTCGTCACCACGGCGATGCAAGCTCACGCCGCGGACGCGGCGTCCTGGGTGCCGCCGGGACCCGCGATCGGCCAGAGCTTTCCCGACGCACTGACGTTGCCGGATCATGGGGGCAAGTCACAGAGTCTGAAGGCGCTGCGTGGCAAGAACGGCATTGCCCTGCTGTTCGTGCGTTCTGCCGACTGGTGCCCGTTCTGCAAGGCGCAGCTCGTGGATGTCAACAAGCATCTCGCGGATTTCCAGCAGCTCGGATTCAACGTCGTCTCCGTCAGCATGGACACGGTGGACAAGATCGCCGGGTTTCACGGCGAACGGCAAATCGGCTTCACCATGCTGTCGGACCCCAAGGGCGATGCAGTGGAGCGACTCGGTATCCGCGACTTGCAATATGCTGACGGCAGCAAGGCGTTCGGCGTGGCGCGCCCGATGATCTTCATCCTCGATGCGACGCTCACGATCCGGCATAAATATGCGGAAGAGAGCTACCGCAACCGCCCGGACCTGGGCAAAGTGCTCGCGGACCTGCGCGCCGCGCCCCATCCGTAATTGACAGGTTGCCATGCCGTATAGGCATGAGCTTGACGCTGTCGCCATTGCACCGCATCGTGTTTCACGATGCGGCATCTGATCAAGACGGCGCGGGCATTGTCGCGACGCGAACTGCTGCTGGGCACCCTGGCACTCCCGGCGCTCGGACCGTTGAGCGCGTTTGCGAAGGAAGGCGAGCTGTCGCTTGCGCTGATCGGGCAGTGCCTCATCGCCCACGACCTGCGCATGCATCCTTGGCCAGGCTACGCCGCGCTAAAGGCGCGCTTGCGCGCGAACGATGCCTGCTTCAGTGATTTCGAAGCCGTAATCCAGGGTCCGCGCGCGGGGGCGCCCACGCGTGTGCTGGACACACTGCACACCGCCGAACCCGTGGTGCTCGACTGCCTCACCGACCTCGGCGTCAACCTGTTCGCGACTTCGAACAACCACGCCTACGACCTCGGCACCGGCGGCATCCTCGACACGATGGCAGCGCTGCGGGAGCGCAAGCTGCCATTCGCCGGCACCGGTGAAACGCTCGTCGCCGCGAGCGCTCCCGCATACCGCGATACACGCAATGGCCGCGTCGCAGTGGTCGCCGCTGCAGCGGGCGCGGTGCGCGAAGGTGGCGCGGCAACGGCACAGCGCGCAGGTGTCAATGAACTGCGCAGCACGTCCGCAGGCGGGCTGGACGCCGGTGACGTGCAGCGCATGCTGGATTCGCTCAAGCTCGCCGCGCGCAATTCGCAGGTCGTGATCGCATACCTGCACAATCACCTGTGGGAAACCGACAACTCGCGTACTGCGGACTGGCAGCGCGAGTTCGCGCGCCGCTGCGTCGACGCCGGCGCAAGCGTGTTCGTCGCGCACGGCGCACCGCTGCTGCATGGCGTGGAGATGTATCGCGGCGCTCCGCTGCTGCACTGTCTCAGCAGCTTCATCTTCCAGACGCGCAAGGCGGAAGGCAGCTACGGGGATCCAAACTGGGAGAGCCTCATCGTCGAATGCCGCTTCGCAGGCGGAAAGTTCCAGAGCGCGCGTCTCGTCCCGGTGCAGCTGGCGTCTGTCGGCGTCGGCGGTCCCGATGACATGACCACACGCGGCCGACCTTCCCCTGCGACTAGCGCGCAGGCGCGCGCGACGCTCGACCGGCTCGCCGCGCTCTCGCAGCGGCTGGGCCATACGCTGCAGCGCGACGGCAAGGTGGCGATCCTGACGAGACAATCCTGACGGGACTATCGTTCAGCGCGGCCGCACGCGTGCGAACCACGCCTTGGTCTCGATGAGAAACTCGCGCGCCAGCCGCGTCGGCCCCGGAACTGCCGCGGTGACGAACGCGTACTCGTGGTGCAGATCCGGATGGAACGGGCGCGCAACCAGGCCGTCGCGCACATATGGCCGCGCCAGCAGGGCATTGACCAGCGCGATGCCGACGCCACGTCCAGCGAGCGCACACGCCGAACCGATCGTATGCGTATCGACACGCACTTTCAGCGCGACGCCGGCGGCCGAGAATGCCGCTTCAATCTGCGCGCGGGAAGTTCTGCCGAATCCGAGCAGGATCAGCGGTTCGCCGCGCAGCTGCGCGGCATCCAGTTGCTGCTTGCGTGCGAGTGGATGGTCTCCGCGCAGCACGCATACGCTGCTGCTCATCATCACTGTCTCGGCGGACAGATCCGGCCGATCGATCGGCAGCTTGAGGAATCCGGCATCGACCAGTCGCGTGGCGATCATCGTGCGCGAGGTCTCGATGCTGCGTGCATCGATGCTCAGGTGCACGTCGGGAAAGCGCGCGAGGAAAGCGGCGACGATCTCCGGTAGCACGCCTTCGGACAGACTCGGTGGCGCGACCAGCCGCAATCTGCCCACCTTGAACCGGGCGATGTTCTGGACCAGGTCCTGCACGTGATTGATCCCGCCGAGTGCGAGCTCCACTTCCTCGAACAGCAGCAGCGCATCGGGCGTCGGCACAAGCCGTCCTCGATCACGATGAAACAGCTCGAAGCCGATGTCGCGTTCGAGCTGCGCGAGCACGCGGCTGGTGGCGGGTTGCGTCAGGTTGAACTCTCGCCCTGCCGCGGTGAGCGTGCCGTGACGGACGATCGCCGCGAACATTCGCAGTGCGCGCAACTCGATGCCGCGACTCATGCGGGAGGGGCCGACAGCACCGACAACAGGACGCAGGAGGGATGGTCCGGCCCCATGTGAACCTGGTTGACGGCCTGCACCGGGTCAGTGGGAAAACCTGCGGGCGCGCCGGTGTTCGGATTGACGTCGAAATGCGGGAAATTGCTGCTCGAGACATCGACGCGAATGCGATGTCCCGCAACGAAGCGATTGGCGGTCGGGAACGCGACGATCTCGATCGCATATACCTTGCCAGGCTCGGCGAGCAGCGGCATTTCGAACGATTCGCGGAAGCGCAGGCGCAGGATGCCATCGGTGAGGTTCATCGCGAATCCGTCAGGCCAGTCCACTGACGGCGGATGCACGTCGAGCAATTTGATCGTGAAGTCAGTGTCGCGCGCCGTAGTGGATACCCACAAGCGTGCGACCACGGGCCCGATCACCTCGACATCCTCGCGCAACGGCGGGCTCTGGAATACCACCACATCGGCGCGACTGGACAGCGCTCGCCCCGGATGCCGCGCACCGAACAGCGCACGCGTCTCGCGTTGATCGAACGCACCGGCCTCCATGAGTGGCGCGCCCGAGGCGATGGATCCACCGATGGTCGGCACGGGATCGGCCGGATCGAACGTCCACCGGTTCGACTCCGTTCGCGACCCCGGCTCAGGTGCAAGGCCCCCCTGCTCCCGCAGGTACCATGAGGTCGCGCGCGCCTCCTGCGGTGGCCAGTGGCTGGCGCGGATCCAGCGGCCACCGTGCTGCAGTCGGCCCTCTGCCGTGCGGCCACCGTGCCCGCCGCCCATCACGAACAATGTGACGGGGGCGGCAAGCCAGTCCGGCACGTCGCGACCACGCACGTGACGATCGAACCAGTCGCGTCGCAGCGTGATGTAGTCCGGTGCGACGGCGCCATCGAGTGTCGCCGCGGGTCCGAAGTCGACCGCGCCGGCATGCGTGACGGAGCGTTGCCCATGCGTCCACGGTCCCATCAGCAGTCGGACGGGCGCGCGCCTGCCGCGCGCGAGCCCGACGTAGTTCTGCGTTGCAGTGAGCGCGTACGGATCGAACCAGCTCGACATGTGCACCATCGGCACATCGGGAAATTGCGCGTACCAGCCGCGCGCATACAGTTCGGGTCGCTGCCAGAACGGACCGAAGCATTCATTGCGCCACTGCTCCAGCACGAACGCTTCGTACTCGGGCGCAGCGGCGAGTGGCGAGCGTCCCGGCAACCAAGGATTCACGCGCACGCCTTCGCGGATGTCGACGGCCGCAAGCGCTTCGCGGCGCTGCGGATCGAGCGCGGTTTCAGGTGCGAGCCGCGCGTGCTTCAGCGCCCACGTGAGCTGCTTCAATTCATACGCGCCACCCTGACGGATGCCGCTGTGGAATGCGCTTGCGAATCCGCCCGAGTCGAGGAACATGCCCGCGAGTCCGGGCGGTGCCGCCGCGGCTAGTGCGCTCTGCACATGCGCGCCATACGAGAGTCCCAGCGTTGCGATGCGCCCGTCGCACCAGGGCTGCGCGCGTATCCACGCGAGCGTATCCACGCCATCGGCCTGCTCGTTCAGGTATTTCGCGAATTCGCCCTCGGACTCGAAACGTCCACGGCAGTCCTGCAGCACGTAGGCGAATCCGGCGCGCACGAAGTGCGTGGCGATCACGGGTTTCGCCTGTGCAACCGGATCTGCCCGCGTGCGATCGCCGTGATTGGTGCCACGTCGCCCGTACGGTGTGCGCTCCAGCAGCACGGTCCACGGACCAGCATCCTGCGTCGGCAGATAGATGTCGGTGGCCAGGTGCACGCCATCGCGCATCCGCACTCGCACCGTGAGAACGCTGACCTCGCTCATCACGACGCTCCCAGCAGGTAACCCGCCGGTGATGCCGGACCGAGCGGCAGTCCGAAGCCCGCCCAGATCGCAACCAGCAGCAGGCCTGCGATGCCGAAGGCGATGCTGAACGGCAGCATCATCGCGATCAGCGAGCCGACGCCGAACTCGCGCAGCCAGCGCTGGCACATCACCAGCACCAGCACGAAATTGGAGGCGACCGGCGTGACAATGTTGAAGATCGAATCACCGACGCGGAACGACGCCGTCGTCATCTCGGGCGAGATGCCCAGCAGCATCAGCATCGGCACGACGATCGGCGCCATCGCACTCCACTTCGCGGACGCCGAGCCGATCAGCAGATCCATGATCGACACGAGCAGCAACAAGGACAGGAGCAGCGCGGCGTGCGGCATGCCAAGGCCACCCAGCAGCGCAGCGCCCTTGATCGCGAGAATCGGCCCGAGATTGGACCAGGTGAACATCGCGATGAAGTGCGCGGCGAAGAACGCGATGACGATGTAGGGCGCGATGTCGCGCATGCCTTCGACCATCATGCGCACAACGTCGCGGTGCGTACGGATGCTCCCAGTCGCACTGCCGAAAGCCCAGCCGGAGAGCAGGAACAGCAGCATGAAGCCCGCGATCAGCGCGCGATAGAACGGGGCTTCGCGCGCGTGCCCGGCAGCGGCCTGGTCGAACAGCGGTGTGTAGCCCGGCCACCAGACAAGTGCTGCGAAGCCGGCAACCACCACCAGCGCAGCGAGACCCGCACGCAGCAGGCCGCGACGCTGGGCGACATCGACAGTGGCGATGCCTGCTGCGGGCAGCGAAGTCAGTGCATCGCCATCGGGTCGCAATCTGCGCAGACGCGGCTCGACGATCCGGTCGGCAACGGGCCACGCCACCGCGAGCAACAGCACGCCGAGCGTCGCAGTGAACGCCCAGTTACCGAGGGGATTGAGCGCTCGACCCGGCTCGAGCATCTGTGCCGCTTTCTGCGTGATGCCGAGCATCAACGCATCGAACTGCCCCGGCAGCACGTTGCCGGCGAATGCGCCGGAGATGCCGGCGTACGCCACCGCGATTCCCGCCAGCGGATGACGCCCCGCTTCGTACCAGACGATGGCCGCGAGCGGAATGAGCACGACGTACGCGGCATCCGATGCGTGATGCGACAGCAGCGCGATCGCGAACGTGGCAGGAGTCAGTAGCGAGCGTGGCGCACGGCGCACCGCGCGCCCGATCACGGCGCCGAACAGGCCGGAGCGTTCGGCCACCGCCGCGCCGAGCATCACGACGACCACGAGCCCCAGTGGCGGGAACAGCGCGAAAGTCTCCGGCATCTGCGTGAGCAGCTGACGCACATTGGCCTCGGAGAGCAGGCTCTGCGCATGCAGTTCATCGCCCGTGAGCGGATGCGGCGCGTGCACTCCCGCGAACGCCGCCAGCACCGAAACAAACACGAGCGCACCGATCAGCCACAGGAAGATGACCACCGGATCCGGCAGCGCATTGCCCAGACGCTCGATGCGGTCGAGCGCGCCCCCCGCTTGCCGCGCCTCGTTCAGAACTTGGCGCCCAGCGTCAGGTACAGATAGCGGCCGCGGATATCGTATGTGTAGATATCGAAGTTGATCGGGTTGTTCGACGCAGAGGCCGGCGGCTGCTTGTCGAACACATTGTCGACGCCGACTGCGACGCGGTACTTCTGATCGGCGAACGACATGCCTGCCTGCAGGTCGGTGTAGATGATGGAGCTGAGTGAACCGCCGTTGACCGCATTGCCCGGAACATCCGCGCTCTTGCCGATGTAACGCGCTTTCAGGTTCGCATCGAACGCATCGAAGTCGTAACGCAGCCCGGCCTGCGCCTTCCAGCGCGGGAAGGTCGACCGGGGCTGGTCCGACTTGCCCGCGCGCTGATCGATCAGACTCGAGCCGTCCGGCTGCACGATGGTCGTGCGGAAGGAGTCGAGGTAGGTCGTATCGAACGATGCCTCGAAGCGACCGGCACGACTGCCGAACACGTAGCGGGCGCTGGCGTCGAAGCCGCTCACGCGGATGCTCGCAAGATTCACCACTGCCTGGCGCAGCAGCAGTACTTCACCGGTGGACGCGCGGTTCACCAGTTCGCAGAAAGTCTGCCGGATCGCGCAGGCCTGCAGAATCTGCGTTGCCGTCTGCGAAGCGATGGCGTCCTTCACGTCGATGCGGAACCAGTCGAACGTGAACGAAGAACCGGGCGCGAATTCCGGAGTCAGCGCGAGACCGAGCGAGTAGGTGTCGGCGGTCTCCGGCTCGAGATCGGGATTGCCCGACACCACGCCATTGACCGTGCCACCGCCGAACTGGTTCTGGTTGTACGTGCTTGGTACGCCGGCACATCCGGGCTTGCCGGCACCACCGCCGTTGCACGGATCCACCGCCTGGAAGTTGGTGTTGCGCGTGCCCTGATACAGCTCGAGGATGGAAGGGGCGCGGAAGCCCTGCGAATAGGAGCCGCGCAGGAGCGCCGCCGTCACGGGACGCCACGCGATGCCAAGCTTGCCGGTTGCTTCACCACCCACCGTGGAATAGTGCGAATAACGCACGGCGGCATCGGCCTCCAGACTCTGCACGAACGGCTTGTCCGCCAGCAGCGGTGCACTGAATTCTGCGTACACCTCGTGCAGATCGTAGGAACCGCGCGTCGGGTCGCGCGACTGCGCGGTGGTCGGTGCCTGCGCCACGCCCGCCACGGCGGGCAGCACCGTGGACAGCGTTGCGGCGAACGCATCCGGGATGTCGATCGCCTCTTCCTTGCGATACTCGTAGCCCGTCGCGAACCCGACGCTACCCGCCGGCAGGGCGAACAGCGAGCGCGACGCGTTGATCGCAAAGTCCGTCTGCTTGGCGGTCTGCTCGTCGTGACCGTTGTATCGGATGTAGTTCGCCATCTCCGGGGTGATCGTGCCGAAGATATTCAGTGGCGTGCAACCTGCCGCAGCGGCGCAAGTTGCAGGGGACTGCAACGCGCGATAGATACTCTCGAGATTCACCTGGTTGACCGCATCGAACTCGGCTTCGTTACGCGAGTAGGAGAGGAAGGCGTCCCACTTCCACTCGCCCGCGAGCTGGAAGCGCCCGTCGAATCCGATCGCGGCGCGGACCGTGTCGACCACCTGCTGGTTGTCGCGATTGCCCACCTCGACCGCGACACGCTGCAGGCGCAGCGCATTGCCGGTGAGCGCCACGGCGTTTGCGACCGGCACGTTGTTCGCCGTACCGAACGGATTGAACGCCTGGTTGTTGGAGATCGAGAAACCATTCGAGCCGCGCAGATCCATCAGCACCGGCGAGAACAACTGACTCGACTCACGACGGTTGTAGAGCAGTTGGGCGTGCACCTCCAGCGTGTCACTGAAGCCGTAACCAAATCGTGCGAACGCGCCGGTGCGCTCACTGGGGCCGAGCGCATAGATGCCCTGCGCCTGCGTGTTGTAGTCATCCGCGGCGAGCGTGGCGACGCGGAAACTGTCGTCCGCACCTGCGGCACTGCCGATGGTCGTGACGCTGGGCAGTCGCGTGATGGCGTTCGCCGCATTGGCGGCAAAGTTAGCAGGCGTGCCGAAATAGGCGTTGTTCGACAGTCCGGGCAGTATGTACAGACCGCGTGGTGAAGTCGGAGCTGCTGTCAGCGGCGTGAGCGCGCGCGTGGTGAGCGCACGCTCGTCGGTGCGCACCGTGCCTGTGTCCGCGTAGTTCAGCGAGAACAGCAGCGAAGACTTTTCGCCCGTGTGCCCCCAGTTCACGAACCCGCTCTTGCCGTCGTTGTCGCCGCGATCGGTGGTACCGAAGCGCACGTTGGCCTCGAACCCATTCGCCGCCTTGCGCGTATGGATGTTGACCACGCCGGCAATCGCATCGGCGCCGTAGATCGCCGAGGCACCATCCTTCAGCACTTCGATGCGATCGATGATGCCCAGCGGGATCGTATTAAGGTCGACGAAGTCGCGGAACCCACGCCCGCCCACTGCATTCACCCAGCGATGCCCGTCGACGAGCACAAGGGTGCGGTTACCCGAGCCCTCGGCAGAACCGAGGTAGCGCAAGTTGATCGAAGAAACCCCGTACGCAGTGCCCTGCGTACCGTTGGAGTTCAGGCTGACGCCCACGCTGGGCAGTGCCTGCAGCAGGTCGCCGGCCGAAGTCGGCGCAGCGAGGGCGATGTCATCGGCGGTAAGCGTGGTGAGTGGTCCGACCGCGCTGGCGTCGCGGCGCTGGATGCGCGAGCCCGTGACCACGACCTCCGAGACGTCTTCGGCACTGCCGGATTGCGCAGGGGGCTGCTGGGCGGACGCGGTAAAGGAGATGAGGCTGCCGAATGCGGCGGCGACGAGACAATTGCCGCTCTGCCGACTGAACGTCGATCGCATGTGTGTTTCCCCAGTGTTCACCCGGACTGTCCGGGTGCTTGCCCTGAGCGTACGCAGCAGCTGATCCAATGCAAGATGATGGGTTTTTTGCATGCTGTCATGCCGATTCTGCATGGTTTGCTCCGGTTGATCAGCATGAGTTTTTATGCATAATACATGGCATATTATGCATGCCGACCGCCTCCCCTCCGACCGCCGTCACGCCATCCTGCGCCTGCTGCGCGGCGGTGCGGTGCGCAAACAGAAAGATCTGGTCGATCTCCTGCGCCGCGACGGTTTCGACGTCACGCAGTCCTCCATCAGCCGTGACATGCGCGAGCTCGGCGTGCTGAAGTCAAAAGATCGCTACCTCGCACCTGGCGAGGAGGTCTCGCTTGCGCAGGGCGATTTCGGCACCATTGCGCGCTTCGTGCGCGAGATCAAACCGGCCGGCAGTTCGATCACCGTGCTGAAGACGACCATTGGCGCCGCGGGCAGCGTCGCGGTGGCAGTCGACAAAGCCAACTGGCCCGAAGTCGTGGGCACCATCTCCGGGGACGACACCATTTTCATCGCGACGCAAGACGCGCAGGCCCAGCAGCGACTTATCGAACGCCTTCACTCTCTCTTCCGGATCTAAATCATGTCGAAAAATGTTTCACCAGGCGCGAAGCCTATCGTTCTGGCCTATTCCGGCGGGCTCGACACCTCCTTTCTCGTTCCGTGGGTCGCGGAGAACACCGGTCGCCCGGTCATCACGGTGACCGTGGATACCGGCGGCATCGATGCCGCTGCTGCAAAGACGCTCGAGCAGCGCGCCATCGCCCTTGGCGCAATTGCGCACCATCAGATCGACGCACGCGCCGACTATTTTGAGCAGGTGCTGCGCTTCCTCATCATGGGAAATGTGCGTCGTGGCCAGATGTATCCGCTGTGCGTCGGCGCCGAGCGCGTGATGCAGGCGCA
>JBDSRN010000163.1:0-6007 GCA_039929265.1 Steroidobacteraceae bacterium
GCGCCTTGTCAACTTCGAAACCGGCGAGCACAAGGCCCCTGACTTCCTGCAGGTCAATCCGATGGGTAAACTGCCCGCGATCGTGCATCGGGACGTGGCGATCACCGAGACCGCCGCGATCTGTACGTATCTCGCCGACGCGTTTCCCGCTGCCGGCCTCGCCCCTGCGCTCGACGATCCGCACCGTGGTGCGTATCTGCGGTGGCTGTTCTTCGGAGCCGGCTGCATCGAACCCGCGACTACCGACCACATGCTGTCGCGCGAACCGGGGCGCAAGACGATGATGGGTTACGGCAGTTACGACGACGTGGTGGGGGTGCTGCAAAACGCGCTGGCGCAGGGTCCAAATCTGCTGGGTGAACGCTTCACTGGAGCCGACGTGTACGTCGGTTCGCAGATCGGCTGGGCATTGATGATGAAGGGGCTGCCTGCGCTGCCGGAGTTCCAGGCCTACGTGGCTCGCAACATGCAGCGTCCGGCGGCGAAGCGCGCCTTCGAGCAGGCGGAGCATCTCACCGCGAAACTGAAAGCGGGCTGAGGGTTACGGAAAAAGCGCGGCTACGACCGAACGGTCTTCCTGCACGAGCACGTTGTACGTTCGGCACGCCGCGCCGAGATCCATCGGCTCCAGGGCAATGCCGCGCGACGTGAACGCGCGGCGGATTTCGGCGGGTGGAAACACTTGCTGTGCTCCCGTACCGAGCAGTACCACCTGTGGCAACAACGCCCATATCGATTCAAGCTGTTCGGGCGTGAGGGAGAGCACATCCTGCGCGGGCCAGTCGGCGATCAGCGTCTGCGCCGAAACGAGCAACGGTCGACTCAGCACCTGGTTCTGGATGCGCACTTCGCCCGCCCCGTAACCGCGGACCAGGTTCACGCCGCGTTCGGTCTCCTGCGTGAGCTTCATTGGCCATAAGATACGCGACATGCATTTGACTGTCGTGCTGGCGGACTTCTTCCCCGATGCCGCGGGGCTCGCCGCATCCGCCGAACAGTTGCCGGATCTGCCCGCGCTGGCAACGCTGCTGCGTTACGGCCAGCGCGTGCATGTGGGCGACGATTGGCGCGGCTGGCTGGCGCAGGAGCTCGGGCGCCCTGATCTCGCAGTGCTGCCGTTCGCCCGGGTCGCTTCGGCTGCGCTGCAGGAGCCTGCGCACCGCACAGTTTTCGCGACGCCGGTGCATCTGCTCGCCGGCATCGATCACGTGCGGCTGCATCCGGCCGGGTTGCTGCGACTCGATGACGCACAGTCGCAGCAGTTGGCAGCTGCCTTCATCAAGGTGTTCGGTGAATCCGGCTGGCGGCTCGCGCCACTGAGTGGCGACCTGATCCTGCACGGGCTGCCCCACCGGGATCTGCAGCACGCTGCGGATCGCACGTCGCGCGATCCGGGTCGCTGGCTGGGCGCGAACATCGCCCCGGCGATCGCCCAGGGCGGCGACACATCGTCGATGCGTCGGGCCACGGCGGAGATCGAGATGTGGTTGCACGAGCATCCGCTGAACCGAGAGCGTGCCCGTCGTGGTGAGCTCGCGGTGAACTCGTTGTGGTTATGGGGCGGCGAAGGGCACACGGGAGCAGGCGTCGACGAGCTGCGCAGCGTCGCAGCGGATGCGCCCACCATCCTTGCACAGGATGCATTCGTGACTGGCCTGTGCGCCGCTAGCCACCTGCCTGCACCACGTCTGCCGACTCGCTTCGCGGATGTGGCGACAACTTCGCTGGCGGTGCTGAGTGCCGCGGCGCGCGATCCCCGCGATTTGCCTCTGCTGCGCATAGAGCAGCAGTGGTTGCAGCCTGCACTGGCGGCACTGCGCACGGGCGAGGTTACCCGGTTGCGATTGCACGCGAATGGTCTGCTGGTGAGCCTGTCGGCTGCAGGGCTGCGGCGGTTCTGGCGCCGCCGGCAACCCTGGTGGCAGAGCCTGTTTCCCGGCTGAGCTCTGCGAATCGCCGCGCGCTCCTGAAGCGCTTTTTTCCGGAATTCTGACCGCAGTCGTACTCGAGAATTGCATCGGCGGGCGCGCGGTGAAAAACGAACCTGCTGTCCCGCAAACAGCGCGAGTATCGCGGCGAACAAACCGATACGCTTGTCCATCGACCCACGGGATTCTTGTTGCAGCACGCCGATTTCATGCCAAACATTTTCGATGCCAGACGCGGCTGATACGCCTCTGTTCGCCGGTCGGCCTCTGCGACGCCGCGCGGCCAGCGATGACCCGCAGTTGCTGGGCGCGGACCTGCATCCTGTGCTCGGGAGACTGTACAGCGCCCGTGGAGTGCGCAATTCGGCGGACCTGGCGCTGTCGCTGGATCGGCTGCTCCCCGTTGGCACACTCGAAGGGGTGGAGCCCGCGGTCGAACTGCTGATAGCGCATCGCGGGGGGCGCGTGCTGGTGGTCGGTGATTTCGATGCGGACGGCGCGACGAGCACCGCACTGCTACTGCGTGCGCTGCGCGCCTGGGGATTCGCCCAAGTCGATTTCCTGGTGCCGAATCGTTTCGAGTTCGGCTATGGGCTCACGCCCGAGATTGTCGAGCTCGCTGCGAAGAATGGCGCGCCGACATTGCTCGTCACCGTCGACAACGGCATTTCCAGCCACGCCGGCGTAGCACTCGCTCGTTCGCTCGGCATCGCGGTGCTGATCACGGATCACCATTTGCCTGCGGCAACGTTGCCCGACGCGGATGTGATCGTGAATCCGAACGTGCCAGGTAGCCGCTTCGGAAGTCGTGCGCTGGCCGGCGTGGGCGTCGCGTTTTATGTGATGGCTGCGCTGAAGCGCAAGCTCGATGCGCTTGGTCTGGTGGATGCGAAAGCGCCGCCGGTTGCCGAGTTCCTGGATCTCGTCGCGCTCGGGACGGTTGCCGATCTCGTGCCGCTGGATCTGAACAATCGCGTGCTCGTGGCGCAGGGGCTCAAGCGAATCAGGGCAGGGCGCTGTGCTGCCGGCATCCGCGCACTGCTCGAGGTCGCGGAGCGCGATCGCGAGCAGCTCACGGCGACAGATCTGGGTTTCATCGTGGCACCGCGCCTGAATGCTGCGGGTCGGCTCGATGACATGAGTATCGGCATTCGCTGCCTCGTCACAGACAACCTGGCTGAAGCGCGCGCCACCGCCGCGCGGCTGCAGCAACTCAACCAGGAACGCCGATCAATCGAGTCGGAGATGCAGGCGCTCGCCCTCACCGCGGTGAAAGGGATCGACCTTCCCAGTCGCTCGAAGCGCCACGGGCTGTGCCTGTTCGATGCGGGCTGGCATCAGGGAGTCGTCGGGCTCGTGGCGAGCCGGGTGAAGGATCGTGTGCGCCGTCCAGTCATTGCGTTCGCACGTGCGACCGATGCGACCAGTGGCGGGAGCCTGCGTGGCTCGGCACGCTCAGTCACGGGCGTGCACGTCCGTGACGTGCTCGATGCGATCGCAACGCGTGAGCCCGACCTCATTGCGAAGTTCGGCGGCCACGCAATGGCGGCGGGACTCACGCTGGAAGAGCGCTGGCTCGATCGCTTCTCGCAGGCGTTCGATGCCGAGTGCGCGCTGTGGATGGCGCGCGCCGGCGGCGAGGATGCGATCGAGACGGATGGCGAACTGCCCGCGCACGACATCGCCCTCAGCACCGCGCAGCTGCTGCGTGATGCCGGGCCCTGGGGGCAAGGCTTCCCGGAGCCGAGCTTCGACGGCGTGTTCGCGATCAAGTCGAGCCGCATCGTCGGCGACAAGCACGTGAAGTTGTGGGTGCAGCATCCCGATGACAACGCGAGCTTCGATGCCATCGCGTTCAACTACATCGACGGCGAACAGCGCCGCGCCGCGCCGTCGGGCAACGTGCGCCTCGTGTATCGGCTCGACATCAACGAGTATCGCGGCGAGCGCAAGCTGCAGTTGCTGGTCGATCATCTGCAAGCAGTGAGCTGAGCGTGCTAGGATGCGCGCGCCTTTTGCAGCACAAGCGCGGTTATAAAAGTAATGGAAATCAACCTCATAAAGAGATCTCTTAAGGATCTGGAAGAGCGAGCCGCTTCGCTGAGGGGGTTTCTTTGAATACGACCAGAAGCATGAGCGCCTCGAAGAAGTAAGCCGCGAGCTCGAAGATCCGGCGATCTGGACCAAACCGGACAAGGCGCAGGAGCTCGGCAAGGAGCGCGCGCGACTCAACGCCGATCTCGAATACATGGACAAGGCGCGCAACGGCATTGCCGACGCGCTCGAACTGCTCGATCTTGCCGAGAGCGAGAATGACGAGCAGACCGCCGCGCAGATCGAGCGCGACGCCGAGCAGCTCGAAGTGCAGGTGCGCAAGCTCGAATTCCAGCGAATGTTCAACGGCGAGATGGATCCGCATAGCGCTTACGTCGACATCCAGGCGGGCGCGGGTGGCACCGAGGCGCAGGACTGGGCGCAGATGCTGCTGCGCATGTACCTGCGCTGGGGCGCCTCGCGCGGGTTCAGCACCGAGGTGATGGACTCCGCCCCTGGCGAAGTCGCCGGCATCAAGAGCGCGACCGTGTCGTTCGGGGGCGAGTACGCTTACGGCTGGCTGCGTACCGAAACGGGTGTGCATCGCCTGGTGCGCAAGAGTCCGTTCGATTCGGGCAATCGCCGCCACACTTCGTTCGCATCGGTGTTCGTCTCGCCCGAGATCGATGACGACATCACGATCGATCTGAATCCCGCCGACATCAGGATGGATGTGTTTCGTTCCAGCGGCGCCGGCGGCCAGCACGTCAACAAGACCGAGTCGGCTGTGCGTCTCACGCACGGCCCTTCGGGTATCGTAGTGGCATGCCAGAACGAACGCAGCCAGCACAAGAACCGCGCGACGGCGATGAAAATGCTCAAGGCGAAACTGTACGAGCTTGAAGTGAACAAGCGTAACGCAGCCGCACGTGTGCTCGAAGACACGAAGTCCGACGTGAGCTGGGGCAACCAGATCCGTTCCTACGTACTTGATCAGTCGCGTATCAAGGATCTGCGTACCAATGTCGAAGTGGGCAACACTCAGTCCGTGCTCGACGGCGCTCTCGACCAGTTCATGGAGGCCAGCCTGAAGGCTGGTTTGTAGGACATGAGCGAACCCGCCGACGAGCCCAGGCCGGACGAGAACAAACTCATCGCCGAGCGACGCGGCAAGCTCAACGCGCTGCGCACGAAAGGCGAGGCCTATCCAAACGACTTCCGCCGCGACTCGCTCGCAGGGCAGCTGCACACCGCGTTCGGCGAACACGATGCCGAGTGGTTTGATGCGCATCCGACGCCGGTGCGGGTTGGCGGTCGCATGCTGTCGAAGCGCGTGATGGGCAAGGCGAGTTTCACGAGCATCAATGACCGCACGGGTAGCATTCAGTTGTTCCTGCAGGCGAGCACGCTCGGTGATCGCTACGACGAATTCAAGGGTTGGGATGTCGGTGACATCGTCGGCGCCGAAGGCATGCTGTTCCGCACGCGCACGGGTGAGCTATCGGTTCGCGTCGAGCATCTCGACCTGCTGGTGAAGTCGTTGCGGCCGTTGCCCGACAAGTGGCATGGCCTCACCGATCTCGAGCAGCGCTATCGCCAGCGCTACGTCGATCTCGCGGTCAGCCCGGACGTCCGCGAGGTGTTCAAGAAGCGCTCCGCGATCGTACGTGGCATTCGCAGCTTCCTCGACAGCCGCAACTACCTCGAGGTCGAGACGCCGATGATGCACCCGATCATCGGCGGTGCCGCGGCGCGTCCGTTCGTCACCCACCACAACGCGCTCGACATGAAGCTGTTCATGCGGATCGCGCCGGAGCTTTACCTCAAGCGCCTCGTCGTCGGCGGCTTCGACCGGGTTTACGAGATCAATCGCAACTTCCGCAACGAGGGGCTGTCGCGCAGCCACAACCCCGAGTTCACGATGCTCGAGTTCTACCAGGCGTACGCCACGTACACGGACCTGATGGATCTCACCGAGCAGATGGTCGGCGACCTCGCACGCGAAGTGAACGGCGGCACGAAGGTCACCTGGGACGGCGTCGAGG
>JBDSRN010000164.1:0-9612 GCA_039929265.1 Steroidobacteraceae bacterium
AAACCCGCCGTGCGCGCCGCGGCACGCACGCGATCGGCGGCCTCGCCGACCAAGAGTGGCTCGTCCCCGGAGATGAGGTACACCGCCTGCAACGGCGGGCGTGCAAGTTGCGCGGCAAGCTGTTCGGCATTGAGCTTCATGAGAATTGAATGATACGGCGAGACAAGGATTTGTGGTGGGCGTGCGCCAACCATTGTAAGGTTTCGAGATGCCGGCATCCGTCCCTGCACCGTTAAGTCGATTCCGACGCCTGCACTGGCAGCGTCGCTTCGCCCTGCCGGTGTTCGTGACGATGTTTTTTGCCGCGGGGCTCGCGCATGCGGTGCACGTGCACAAGCCGGAGACGGCCAGCGCTACCGTCGCGCAACACTGTGGTCTGTGCCTCCAGTTCGACCGCATCGCCGGCGCGCCGGTTGTCATCGCACACGCTCCGGCAGCCACGCCCTGCCTGGGCATTCTGCTCGCACCGACCGCGGTGCCGATCTGCCCGCCCGCCACTTCCTCGTATCTCGCAAGAGGGCCTCCTGCCGTCTGATCGTCTTGATAGTTGATCGCCGCGTGCCGCATGGCATGCATCACAACTTTTTGGAAGGTCAGTCATGAGAGTCAAGTTCCTGTTTCCTGCAGGAATTGCCTGCATTGCATCCCTGTCCGTCGCTACTGAAACTGTTGTTGTATCTGCCTCGCCGGTCTCGCCTGATGGCGAGCTCGCAACGCTCGTCGAGAGCGTGAGCCGCGATGAGATCCTGCGCGCGGGCGGCGCCAATCTTGCCGACGCGCTCGCCAACACGCCCGGGGTCACGGGCACTGCCTTCGCATCGGGTGCAAGCCGGCCCGTCATCCGTGGCTTCGATGCCAGTCGCGTACGCGTGCTCGAGGACGGCATCGGCAGCTTCGATGTGTCCGACGTCGGCCCTGATCACGGCGTGCCCATCGACCCGCTCTCCGCCGAACGCATCGAGGTGATACGGGGCGCGGCGACGCTGCGCTACGGCAGCCAGGCGATCGGCGGCGTGGTGAACGCGATAAACAATCGCGTGCCCATCCGCATGCCGTCTGCGCCGTTCAGCGCGGAGCTCAGCAGCCTGTATGGCACGAATGCGCAAACGCGCCAGGGCTCCGCGTTGCTCGACGCGGCACTGGGTGATTTCGCTTTCCACGCGGATGGCTTCCAGCGCCGCGCGGAAGACTACGACACGCCTGACGGCAAGCTCGCCAACTCGTTCTTCGATGGCGGCGGTTACTCGTTCAGCAGCTCGTATTTCTTCGGTCCGAATCGGCTCGGCGCCGCACTCGTGCACTACGACGCGCGTTATGGCATCCCGGACGAGGACAATTACATCGACATGCGCCAGACCAAGGAGATGCTGCGCTCGTCGTTCGCACCGGACTTCGGTCCGCTGCACAGGATCAACGTCGACGCTGGTTACGCCGACTACGAGCACAGCGAACTCACCCCGGAAGGCGAAGTGGAATCCACGTTCAAGGATCGCGAGTGGGATGCGCGCGCCGAGGCGTTGTTCGGTGCCACCGGTCCGATCATGGCAGCGGCGCTCGGCGTGCAGTTGCAGGAGAAGAATTTTTCCGCGCTTGGCGCGGGCGCCGACTACATGCTGCCTGCGCGCACCCGCAGCGCCGCCGCGTTCGCGTTCGGTGACACCCCGCTGCGGTCCAACCTGCATCTGCACACGGGCTTGCGCGTCGAGCGCGTGAGCATCGACGGCACACCCGCAGACGATGTCGGCGTGTCGCGCAGCTACACGCCGCTCAGACCGAGCTGTTCGCGCGCGGACCGCACGACGGCCCTGCGACGTTCGAAACCGGGGATCCCAGGCTGAAGCTGGAGCGCGCCAACTCGCTCGAAGCCACGGTGCGATTGAAACTCGCGCGCTCGCGCTTCGAAGGCGCGCTGTGGGCCGCGAAGTTCGACCGGTACATTTTCGGTGATGCCACGGGCCGCAGCTGCGATGAGGAAGGCAACTGCATCGCGAACGACACGCAGGACCTGAAGGAACTGGTGTACCGCCAGGGCAGCGCACTGTTCCGCGGCGCAGAAGCCAAGGCCGTAATCGACGTGTACGAATCCGGCGCCGGCACGTTGCAGGCGACCGGTCTCGCGGACTACGTGCGCGCTACCCTGACGGACAACGGCAATGTGCCGCGCATTTCGCCTTATCACATCGGTGCGGGGCTCACCTGGGCGCGCAGCGAAGTCGATGTCGGCATCATGGTGAAGTACACCGGCCGGCAGGGCGATGTCGGTGCGCGCGAGACGCCCACGGCGGGCTCCGTATCAGTCGACGCCCAGACCGCATGGCGGCCATTCGCGGCAAGACCGGGTATCGAGTTCGCACTCGTTGCTCGTAATCTCGCGGACTCTGTGCAGCGCAACGCGGTGGCCCTGAACAAGGACGAGGTGCTGCAGCCTGGTCGGGAAGTGAAGCTCCTGGCGCGCGCGCGTTTTTAGAGTGCTATAACGGCGTTCATGGCAACACTGTTCGAACGGATCATCGCCGGCGAATTGCCGGCGAATTTCGTGTATCGCGACGAGCGCGTGGTCGCTTTCCGCGACATCCAGCCACGTGCGCCAGTACACATCCTCATCGTCCCGGTGAAGCCGATCGCGACCGCGAACGACATCGCCGACGATGACGAGGCGCTGGTGGGCCACCTGTTCACCGTGGCCCGCGATCTCGCGCGCAAGGAGGGCATCGCGGATGACGGCTACCGGCTGATCATCAACTGCAATCGCAATGGAGGTCAGGAGGTGTATCACCTGCACCTGCATCTCCTCGGCGGTTTGCCGCTCGGTGCCATGGTCTCGCCGCGCTCATGAGTCCGCGCGCCGGGAAGCCGGCCGATCCTCTGTATCCGGATATCACGCCGTACCGACACGGGATGCTGCAGGTCTCGTCCGTGCACGACCTGTATTTCGAGGAAAGCGGCAACCCTCAGGGCAAACCGGTGGTATTCCTGCACGGCGGACCGGGCGGCGGTACCAACCCGCGCATGCGTCGCTTCTTCGATCCGCTTCGCTATCGCATCGTGCTGTTCGATCAACGCGGCTGCGGCAAGAGCACGCCGCACGCGAGTCTCGTCGATAACACCACGTGGGATCTGGTTGCCGACATCGAGCAATTGCGCGGGCACCTGGGCGTGGATCGCTGGCAGGTGTTCGGCGGCTCGTGGGGCTCGACGCTCGCGCTCGCGTATGCCCAACGCCAACCGGAACGCGTGACGGAGCTCGTGCTGCGCGGCATCTTCCTGCTGCGGCATTGCGAACTCGAGTGGTTCTATCAGCATGAGACCGGCGCGGCATCGGTATTCCCGGACTACTGGGAGCAGTTCGTCGCGGTCATTCCGGAGGATGAACGCCACGACATGATGGCCGCGTACTACAAGCGCCTCACGAGCAGTAATCCCATGGAGCTCAATCGCGCGGCGCGCGCGTGGTCCACCTGGGAAGGCGCGACCAGTTACCTGCACCCGAACAAGAGCTGCATCGCTGATTTCGAAGATCCGACCTTCGCTGCCGCGTTCGCGCGCATCGAGTGTCACTACTTCGTCAATCGCGGTTTCCTGGACGCGGACGATCAATTGCTGCGCGACGCGCACCTCATCAAGAATATCCCCGGGGTGATCGTGCAGGGACGTTACGACATCGTCTGTCCGATGCGCAGCGCGTGGGCGCTGCACCGCGCCTGGCCGAAGGCGCAGTTGCGCGTCGTTCCAGACTCGGGCCATTCCGCCTTCGAGCACGGCACGATGGTCGAACTGGTACGCGCGACGGATCGTTTCGCCAGGGAATGAACGCCGGGCCCGCGCTGTGTTCAGTGCCGCGCATACGACCACCTGCGGTGCATTCGCGGCATTCCGGTCGTGCCTGGCCCTCGCAGCAGGGCAGCTCCACTGGCGCGCCGGTCGCATACTCTGCATCGAACGAACGGACAACGGGAACACGACCGGCACTGCGGCAGGTCACATTGCTGTCCGCGGGACCTGATGGCTTCTGCAGTCGCACCGACGTCGCGCGGAGAACCAGGACCACGTGGGCGTGTACGTCGGCGCAGGCCTGGAGCGGGCGGCGCAAGGGCAGGTCGTCGCGAGGCGCGCCTGACAGGGGCACTGCACGTCGGGCGCGCGCCCTCAGAGCGTTGCGAGAAACTGTTCGATGTCCCGCAGCGCCGGTGAGCGCCAGCGCGCCGGCACCGACAGACTGGCTACCGTATCCGCGTGACCGCGCTTCTCGTACAAGCCCAGCGTGACGGGTACTGCCGCATCGCGCAGCGCCGAATACAGCTTCTGCGCGTGGCTCACGTACACGATCTTGTCCGCGGTGCCATGCAGCAGCAGGGTCGGTGGATCGCCGCGGCCGGCGAAGCGCACCGGGCGGTAGTCATCCGGCGTGTAGGGCGCGCCGAAAATCGTGCGCAGCTTGTCGGAATTCGGATCGAGATCGTAGGGACCAGAGAGGCCGATCAGCGCCGCGATGCGTTTCGGATCTGCGCCAGCACGCTGCAGATACTGCGGATCGAGCGCCAGCATCGCGGCGATGTAGGCACCTGCCGAGTGACCCGCGAGCACGATGCGCTGCGGATCCGCGCCCCACTCCGCCGCGTGTGCCTGCGCAAATGCAACGGCACGCGCGGCATCGTCGAGAAACGTCGGGAATCGCACTTCCGGGTACAGACGATAGTCCGGCAGCACGGTGACATAGCCGAGCTTCGCGAGCGCGGCACCGGCAAAGCGATACTGTCGGCGCGAACCCATGTCGAAGCCGCCGCCGTAGAAAAACACCAGCAGCGGCCGCTTTGCGGTGGCGTCGCGCGCCGCCTTCGCGGTGAACACGTCGAGCTCGCCGCGCGCACCAGGCGCGAACTGCTGGGTGCTGCGCTGGACCCCGAATGCGGCTGGCAGGTTGGCAATGTCGAAGCTTGCACTCTGGCAGGCGCTGAGCAGCAACAGCAGCGGCGCGCCAATGATGGCAATGAGGCGTCTTTTCAGCATCGTGTCATCCCGGTGAGCTGGTTCAGTGGATCAATCACGCCCTGCTCCACGAGCCACAGACGAGCCTCTTCGGCATCGGTCTCGAACCACATGCGTGTGCTGCCGAGCCGGAAACTGTAGCCCCATTCATCCATGTCGTCGCTGAGCCTTTCGATACCCACGCGCGCCAGACCGGCCGCGAGCAGCAGTTGCAGGTAACACACGGCATTCTCTTCCGCATCGTCGCCGCCGGCGTCGCGGTCGAGACCCGCGCGCCGTTCGGGCGTCATGCAGATGAAGTGCGCGGTCTCGTGCAGAATGGAATGCACCGGTGTGTCCAGACGCGCGAACAGCTGCCCGGCCTTCAATCCTGCTTCGCGCTCGCCCCAGTACGAGCCGGGGATGCTCAGGTGAGGGGCGACGACGCGCAGCGTGAGACCGTACTGCAGCGCCAGTCTCGCCACTGCGATTCGATCCACGTCGGACAGGCAAAGCACTAGAGCGACGCGAGTCGCCGAATCGCCACGCTGGCGAGCTCATGGGCCAGCGCATCGCTGAGGATCTCTTTCTCGCGTTCCTTGGCGAGCAGCTTGCGTTCATCAAAGCTGTAGACTCGCGACAGGCTCAGCTCCTCCGGCGCCATGAGTTCACGCCCCTGCGCACTCACCGACAGTTCAACGCGGTACACCAGCTCGTAGTCGGTGGGCGTATTGCGCGCCGACACCGACAGCACGCGCTCGCTGATCGTTTCCTTCAGCACGGTGATCTGCGCCACCTCGGCGCTGCGACTCTGGCTGAGCGCTACGCCCGAAGAGCGCAGCGCCGAGCGCAGCGCGCCGACGAACTCGCTCTGATCGTCCTTCGCATCAATGTAGCTCGCGTGCAGCGACACCGGCAGCGGCATTGCGCCCTGCAAGCGAAATCCGCAGCTCGCGAGCAGCGCGAGCAGCGGCAACAACAGAAGTGCGCGCTTTGACATGACTACACCACGATGTTGACGAGCTTGCCGCGCACCACGACCACCTTGCGGATCGCAGCGCCAGCGATAAAACGCTGCACGTTCTCCTCCGCGAGCGCGGCGGTGCGCAAGACTTCCTCGTCCGCGCCCGCCGGTACGCTGACGCGTCCGCGTAATTTGCCGTTTACCTGCACCACCACTTCGAGCAGCGACTGCTGCAGCGCCGATTCATCCGCCTTGCGCCAGGGCTCGTCGATGAGCGCGCCCGTGTGCCCGAGCTCGCGCCAAAGCTCGTGCGTGATGTGCGGCACGATCGGCGCAAGGCACTGCACCGCGATCTCGAGCGCTTCCTGGTGAACGGCGAGCGCGGCCGGCGAGTTGTCGTGGTGCTTGCCGAGCGCGTTGAGCAGCTCCATCACCGCAGCGATGGCGGTGTTGAACACGTGCCGACGGCCAATGTCGTCGGTGACTTTCGCGAGTGTGTGATGCGCGACGCGCCGCAGGTCTTTCAATGCGTCATCGAGCGGCATCGCCTCAAGCGTGGGAACAGGGCCGGCCGCGACGTGCTCGTGCACCGCCTTCCACACACGTCGCAGGAAACGGAACGAGCCCTGAACCCCCTCGTCCGACCATTCGAGCGACTGCTCCGGCGGTGAGGTGAACATCATGAAGAGGCGCGCGGTGTCGGCACCGTATTTCTCCACGAGACTGTTCGGGTCAACGCCGTTGCCCCTGGACTTCGACATCGTGCCGAGGCCTTCGTACTCCACCTGCCTGCCGTCGGCCGTGGTCGCGCCGACGCGCTTGCCCTGCTCGTCCACCTGCACCGTGACCTGCGTGGGATTCACATACTCGCGCCGGCCGTTGAGGATCGGACGCTGATAGATGTGATTGAGCACCATGCCCTGCGTCAGCAGATGCGTGAACGGCTCGGACAGTTTCACCAGTCCGACATCGCGCATCACACGCGTCCAGAAGCGCGAGTACAGCAGGTGCAGGATCGCGTGCTCAATACCGCCGATGTATTGATCGACCGGTAACCAGTAGTCGGCGCGCGCATCGACCATCGCATCGGGCTGATCGCGGCACGCGAAACGCAGGAAGTACCACGAGGAATCCACGAAGGTATCCATCGTGTCAGTCTCGCGGCGGGCGGCGCCGCCGCAGGTCGGACAATTGCATTCGTAGAACGCCGGCAGTTTCGCGAGCGGATTGCCGCTGCCATCGGGCACGAGGTCTTCGGGCAGGCGCACCGGCAACTGTTCGTCCGGCACCGGGACAGCACCACACTTGACGCAGTGGATGATGGGGATCGGGCAGCCCCAGTAGCGCTGGCGCGAGATGCCCCAGTCGCGCAAGCGGTACTGCACGCGCTTCGCGCCGAGGCCCTTGCTCTGGAGCACTGCCGCGATGCGGGCCACCGCCTGCACCGAGGACAGACCGGAGAACTCGCCGGAATCGACGGTGACGCCAGGCTCAGCGTAGGCACCGAGCCACGGCGCCTGCACCGTGTCATACGCACCGTTCGCGGATTTGATCACGGTGCGGATCGGCAGATCGTGCGACAGCGCAAAAGCGAAATCGCGCTCGTCGTGCGCGGGCACCGCCATCACAGCGCCTTCGCCGTAACCCATGAGCACGTAGTTCGCTACCCATACCGGAACGCGCTCGCCGGTGAGTGGGTGCTTCACGTGCAGACCGGTGGGCAGGCCTTTCTTCTCCTGCACGGCGAGATCCGCTTCCATCGTACTGCCGCGCCGGCATTTCTCGACGAACCCGGCAAGCTTGGCGTCATGTTTTGCGGCAGCAAGAGCGATGGGATGCTCCGCCGCGACGGCAACGAACGTTACGCCGAACAGCGTGTCCGCGCGCGTCGTGAAAACCTTCAGCGCGCCGCCTCTCTCACCCAGCACGTGCGCCGTATCCGCATCGTGCGGGAACGACAGTTCTACGCCTTCGCTGCGTCCGATCCAGTTCGCCTGCATCGCGCGCACGCGCTCTGGCCAGCCCGGCAGATCATCGAGCGCAGCGCGCAACTCATCCGCGTAATCCGTGATGCGCAGGTAGTACATCGGGATCTCGCGCTTCTCGATCAGCGCGCCCGTGCGCCAGCCGCGCCCTTCGATGACCTGCTCGTTCGCGAGCACGGTCATGTCGACCGGATCCCAGTTGACCGTGCCGGTCTTCTGATACGCGATGCCCATCTCGAGCATGCGCAGGAACAGCCACTGGTTCCACTGGTAGTAGTCGGCATCGCAGGTCGCGAGTTCACGGCTCCAGTCGATGGCGAGGCCCAGCGACTTCAGTTGCCGCCGCATGTAGTCGATGTTTTCGCGCGTCCATTTCGCGGGCGGCATGCCGTTGGCGATCGCCGCGTTCTCAGCGGGCAATCCGAACGCATCCCAGCCCATCGGCTGCAGCACATTCCTGCCCTGCGCACGCATGAAGCGCGCGAGCACGTCACCAATGGTGTAGTTGCGGACGTGCCCCATGTGCAGTCGTCCCGATGGATACGGGAACATGCTCAGGCAATAGTATTTCTCGCGACCCGGGATCTCGCGAGCGGCGAACGCATCGTGCGCGTTCCAGTAGTCCTGGGCGGCACGTTCGACAACGGCCGGATCGTAGCGTTCTTGCATGCGGGTGCGCGCTGGCGCGCGGCGGCGTGGGGGAAACAGCAAGAATACACGAGCTGTCGAGGCGCCGGGAAAGGTGGCGTGCCGACGGCCCTGCGCCGGCGGCACGCCTGCAACACAAGCGTCAGCGATTGTTCAACTCAACCATCAACCGGTCCGCACCGGCACGAAGATCTGCGAATTGTCGCGTTCGATGAGCAGCGGCACTGTCTTGCCGGATTTCTTCGCGGCGGCTTGCAGTTCCTCCACGGTCTTCACGCGCGTGCCGCCGACGGCGAGGATGATGTCGCCAGGTTGCACGCCCGCCTGCTGTGCGGGGCCGCTCACATCCTCGACCACCAGCGAACCTTCGGTATTGGCCTGCGACTTCTCCTCCGGCTTCAACGGACGCACCGCCAGACCCAGGCGATCCGCCTCGCTCGGCGTGTCGGTGCGCGACGCAACTTTCGCGCCGTCATCCGGCACTTCGACGACCTTCACCGTCACTTTCTTGATCGACTGATCGCGCCACAGCTCGAGCTGTGTCTCGCTGCCCGGCTTGATTTTGCCGATGAGCAGCGGCAGTTCGCCGACGCGCTCGACCGTCTTGCCATCGACCTTGACGATGATGTCAGCGGCCTTGATGCCCGCCTTCGCGCCCGGCCCATCCGGCTCGACGGCACCTACCAGCGCGCCGCGCGGGCGATCGAGCCCGAACGAATCCGCCAATTGCGCGGTGACCTCCTGGATCTGCACGCCGATGCGGCCGCGACTGACCTTGCCCGTCTTGATCAGCTGATCGCGCACGTTGGTCGCAACGTCGATCGGAATCGCGAACGACAGGCCCATGTAGCCACCGGTCTGGCTGTAGATCTGCGAGTTGATGCCGACCACTTCGCCGTTCAGATTGAACAGCGGGCCACCGGAGTTGCCGGGATTCACGGGCACGTCGGTCTGGATGAAGGGCACGTAGTTGTCTTCCGGGCCGAGCGAACGCGACGTCGCACTCACGATGCCCGCGGTCACGCTGTTCTCGAAGCCGAACGGCGAGCC
>JBDSRN010000165.1:0-15570 GCA_039929265.1 Steroidobacteraceae bacterium
GGCAACCCACAGCCCCGTAACGATGCTGGAACGAAGTGACTTGAATTGCGATGTCATGCTCATCTCCCTGTGCGCAGACTAGAAGGGGCGCGCGAACGTGCTCTGCAAAACGGTATTGGCATTGCCGCTGGCGCCGACCGAGCGAGCGGTGATCTGGTACACGGGGAAGTCGTCGCCCGGGTCGTGACCCTTGTTGAGCTCATTCGGCTTCAACCCGACTTCCTCGATGACATAGCGCGGATCCACGGTGAAACCGGCAGGCGCGAAATCGACCGTGCCGGCGACGCCATTCAACGTACCGAACTCCATGCTCTGCGCAGCGGTCCACCAGGAAGGTGTGTCGGCGAGATTCACGGGCAGTACGCCGCGATAGCACACCACCGGTGGGAGGCACGGAACGGTTGTCGTCGTGTCAGGTCGCTTCACGTATTTGCGGATGCGATCCTCACCCTCACGCAATGCCGCTTCGGCACCCTGGAAAGCGAGGCCCACGTCGCGCGAGTTGCCTGCCATGCGTTCCTGCATGCGCGTCATGCGCATCACCGCGAGACCCAGGACAGTGAGCACGAGCAGCAGCAGCAAACTCGTCACGAGAATGGCGCCGCCCTGTTTTCTGTGCGTGTTCATGTTGTTCAAGTGCCCACGTTGCGAAGGCTGACGGTCGTGATGAAGATGGAACGCTGGCGCCGATCATTGAAGGGTCCGACAGCGGCCGCGTCGAGCAGCGTGTACGTCTGCCGGTCGATCTCTGTTCCGGACTCTTCAGCGGTGCGGATCAGCAACGCCATGGTGATGCTCACCACGTTGTTCCAGTTGGTGACGGCATCGGCGGGGACGTAGTTGTCGACCAGCAGATTGGCGTCCGTGTCCACGCCATAGAGAATCTGCATCTGCTGCACGCCGTCGACGAGTAACTCGGCATCCTCGCCGCCCAACGACCTGTAGAGCGCAGGCCCGTAGGCAATTCCGTTCACCGTGCCTGCGTCCCGCACGTAATAAATTGTCGTCTGCACAGGAATGACTTGTGCCGCGATCTGGAAAGTCTGCTCCAGCGAGTTGTTGACGTTTTTCGCCTGGGTAGCCGTGCCGCTCGTTGTGTGCGCGATGACACCGCCCGCGTATGAAGTGGCAGCGAACACGGTGCTGCCTTCGCAATCGCTGATCATCATCGGCTCGTTCTGCGGGATTGAGGAAGCCATGTCACCAGTCACCGTGATGCCGGCGGTCGGCGCGACGGGCATAGTCGTGCGGAACACCGACTGGCCCTGCCGCGCACCGCGCAGCACGAGCACGTCGCTGCCGCCGAGCGGAGCGACGACCGCCGCGTCCATGCCCGGCGACCAGGCCGTGGTGCTTGTCGCCTGGAATCCGTACACCGGCTGCTCGAAATTCCAGAGCAAGCTCGTGGGAGAAACGAGCTTGTTGAAGAACGCGCCGGCGTTCGGTCGGGCGCAACCCGGATAGCCCACGCCGCGTGCATCGCGCGTCATCAGTTCGAGCGCGGCACGGCCCGCTTCCTGCAGGCGCGCGAGTCGGTCGTTCTGGTTGTAGGTGATCTTCGAGCTGTACAGGATCGACAGTGCACCGGCCATAAGGATCAGGCTCAGTGACATCGCCACCATCAGCTCGACCAGACTGAAGCCTTGATGTTTGCGCATGCTCATATCTGCGACTGCGTGACGAACGTGGCCGTCTGGTCCGCACCGGTGTAGTCGCGGTCACCCTTCGAGTCGAGCCATTGGATGGTGACGGTGATGGTGGTTCCGTTGACCACCACGGAGCCATCACCGCCCGGCATGGCCGCGGCGAGATTGTCTTTCCATGAAGTGAGGTCGAGATTCGCCGTCGAGCCGCCACCCGGTGCGGCGTCTCCGATGGCGGTGGCGTAAGACGCACGATTGGTGCGATTGGCACGAATGCGATCGATGATGTCGTAAGCGAGGAAATTCGCCTGTGTGCGCCAAGACGCGCCGAGATTCGCGCGCAGGCTCGTCATCTGCATGGCAGCGATGCCCAGCAGCCCGATCGACAACGCCATCAGGGCGACCAGGGTTTCCACGAGCGTGAACCCGCCGGTACGTTTGCGTTTCATGTGGGGCATGTGGCCTTTGCAGTGCGAATGTTGCCGACGACCGTGACTCTGGTCTCACCCACTTTCGTGCAAGCGGTGCCCGTGGCGCCGACGCGAAATATCTTGTCGCCAGCGACCGTCATCATTCCGGCCACGTCGTAGCTTGCGAAGTTGACGTTGGCCTTCGCAATGACGTTTCCGCCGACGGCAGGCCAGACCTGCAACACCACATCGTTGGTGTCGCCGGCGGTGCGCTGGCCGGCAGGAGCAGCGTTGTCGCGAAATACCATCCAGCCGGTGGTCCAGTCCGTATCGCCCGCGCACACCAGGTTGGCAGGATCAAGATCGGGATTGGCAACGCCGCACAGAGTCACCGGCACACCCCGCCGAACCGCTTCACTGCGCGCGACGTTCAATGCGGTGACTATGTTGTTGGTGGCACCCGTAACGCGATTGTTCTGCATGGTGTCGCGCCAGCTCGGGATGCCGATGGCCGCGAGGATCGCGAAAATGAGCACCGCGATCATCAGCTCGATCAGAGTGAAGCCGCGGGGGAATTTGGCGATGGATTCCATGCGGCCATCTTCGTCATCCGCCGGACCCTCGCAATTCGTCCTGACGGGAGGCGCGAAACTGGCGATGAACGGCAGTTTCAGGCCTCCCTGAAGCGCTGCCACCTGACATAAATTGCCGCCTCGGTACCAGGGATGCCAGGGAAGGCTCCGATGCGTTTACAGCCATTTTCAAGCCAGATGCAACGCGGCGCCACGCTGGTGGAGACGCTGGTCGCCGCGGTCGTCCTGGCGGTCGGCGTGCTGGGCACGGCCGTGCTGTTCCTGCATGGTTTGCAGGCGAACCGCTCGGCCTTGATGCGCGGTCAGGCTGTTGGTCTCGTTGCGGATCTGGCGGAGCGCCTGCGCGCCCGCGCCCAGCCTGATGTGGAACTCGCGCGCTGGCGCGGGCAGGTGCTGGCCACACTGCCGGCGCCGCGCGATGGCAGCGAGGCCGCGCTGCTGCAGCTGCAACCCGGCAACGCGGACATCCCCGATCGCTATCGCATCGCGGTGCGCTGGTCCGAACCGGGTCTTGCGGCCGTGTGGACCCAGTCGCAGGTGCTCGACCTGCCCGCGCCATGAACGCACGAGGCTTCTCGCTCATCGAGTTGCTGATCGCCAGCGCCCTTGGCGCGCTGCTGGTGGTCGGCGCGATCGGGGCGTACGCACACGGCCGGCAGCTCTACGACCGTTCCGAGCGAATCGCGCGCCTGCACGAAACCGCAAGCTACGTGTTCTCCGCGCTCGAACCGGATCTGCAGCTCGCCGGCTACTACGGCTTCTACACCGCAAGCGAGAACATCAGTGTACCGGTCGTCCTGCCCGCGTCGCTGCTGGCCTGTGGCTCGCTGAGTCTGGAAATTGCGCTGCAGGGGAGCGATCAGCGCTACTCACTGCCCTGTCCCGCAAACGGCGGTGGGGCGATGGACGAATCCGATACGGTCACCGTCCGGCGCGCGGCGGTGGAGTCCGCAGTGCCGGAACACGGTCGCGCTCAGATTTTCACTTCGCGACACTCCCCTGCCCTGCAGTCGTTGCGCCTCGACGGTGTCCTGCGCACGCAGCTGCAGGCGGGCGAAGTTGAACTGCGCAATCTCGTCGTGCGCACCTACTACGTCGCGCGTCGTTCCGACGGCAACGCAACCACACCCGCGCTGCGCGTAAAATCACTCGGTACCATCGCGGGCAGGCCCGCCTTCATCGATACGGAGGTGATGAGCGGCGTCGAGGACCTGCAGGTCGAGTTCGGCTATGTGCCGGATTCGCGGCGCAGCGCCGCGCCGATGTACGTGAGTCCCGGCCTGCTGCCCGCCGACGCGTACCTCGTCGCCGCACGCTTGTGGCTGCGCCTGCGCAGCGAGGAGTTCGACGCCGGCTATCGCGACCAGCGTCGCTATCGCTATGCCAACCAGTCCTTCAACGCCGCGGATCATCATCAGCGCGTGCTCGTGAGCCGCACCGTGCAGCTGCGCAACGCGAGACCATGATGCCGCTTCGCCTGCTGCAGCACGGTGTCGTGCTCACAATCGCGCTCCTGTTACTGCTGGTGCTCACGCTTCTTGCCGCCGCGAGCCTGCAGGGTGCCGGCAACGAACTGGCGCTGGCCGCCAACGACCAGCTGCGTCAGCAGGCATCCGCCGCCGCGGAAAACGGTATCGAAACCGCATTCACGCGCCTGCCATCGGCAAACCTCAGCGCGGCGGCGAGCATCGAACAGGTCATGCCCGACGGATCCCACGCACGCACCACGACCACATGGCGCGGGGACATCGGGCTGCTGCCCGGGTACAGCCTGCGTCGCTTCGTCGGCCGCGGCTTCGAGATTCGCGCCATCGGTGAGGCGCCCCGTGCTGCGCGCGCGGAACGTGTGCAGGGCGCGCTGCGAATCGAGGATGCGCCCCTCGCATTTGTTCCGCTCGGTGCGCGCCCGTGATGCGACGCGTGCTGAGCGTGCTGCTGCTGCTCGCCTTCGCGCAGGCAACCCGGGCGACCACCGTGCACTACGCGCGCGCGACGATCACGTTCCAGTGGACTGCGCAGGGATTGCAGGCCCGCACGCAAGCAGCAGCGGCGCTGTGGCACTTCGAGCCCGTGAGCCGCTCGTTCTCGAGCAACGGCGCGCACTTCGCGCCTGCCCAGCAGCGCTGCACGGCCCAGGGCATCGCGGGTGGCGGTCCGCCCGCGGCGCTACTGCTCGATCGCAACAGCGACGACCACATCGATCGGGCGCAAGGTGACTCGGCACGACTGGTGTTCGGCGCGATGCTCGATGGCAGGACCTCGGCATGGTTCGCTCTGGATGTCTCCGATCCATTCAGTCCATCGCTTCGCTGGGTCCGCACGCAGGATGAATTGCCCGGCCTCGGCGAGGCGCTCAACGCACCTGCCTTCGCCCGGCTGCGCATCGGCGCAGCCAACTCCGATCCGGAGCATTTCGCCGTGCTGTTCGGCGCGGGGAAAAATCCCGCCAGCGGACCGGGCCTGCGCCTGCTGGCGCTCGATGCGAGCAACGGCGCGTTGCTATGGAGCGCAGGTACTGCGGACGGCGCGAGCCTGCGAACGGCGACGCTGCGCAACGCTATCGGCGGTGCCGTCGCGCCCGTCGATCTCGACGGCGATGGCTTCGCCGATCGTCTGTATGTGGGCGACGAAGGCGGCGCCGTCTGGCGTTTCGATCTGCGCAATGGCGCAGGCGCCACTGATTTCGCGAGCGCCACGGTTATCGCGCAGCTCGATGGCGCCCTGCGCGGCACGCCCGACGTTGCGTTCATGCCGACGCCCGGTGGGGCATACCTCAACATCGCGCTTGCCAGCGGCGTTCCCGACGACTCCACCTCGCGGGGCTGGCTGTATTCGCTGCGCGACAGGCTTTCCGCGCCAGCGCTGCCCGCCATCCACAGCGCCGATCTGCCACTCGCGGCCGACCCTGTCGCGTCGGACAGTCGGGGCTGGCGCCTGCCGCTGGCGCCGGGCGAGTGGCTCAGCGGCACACCGGTGACCATCGACGGACGACTGCTGTTCACGACATTCCGCCGATCGGAGGTCGCCGCGTCCGACTGCCAACCCCTTGGCGGGAATCGCGTTCACGCACTGTCCGTCGTCGACGCCAGCGCCGTGCTCGATCTCGATGCTGATGGCCGCATCGATGCGCGCGATCGCAGCCGCGCGCTGACTCAACGCGAGCTCGTACACGGCGTGCAAATCAGGCTTCCCCGCGCACCCGCCACGGGAGAACCGCCAGCGCCAGCACCCCACTGCACCGCCGGCACCGACTTGTTGCCAGGCTGCGTCCCCGGCCGCCTCGCCCGTCGTACCTTCTGGTACCGCATGGACGCGGACTGATGCGCGGCGTCACGCTGATCGAGCTACTGGTGTGCACCGTGGTGCTGGCGATCCTCGCGGCGCTCGCGATTCCGGGCTACCGCACCCACGTGCTGCGTGCGCAACGCAGCGATGCACGTGGCGCGCTGCTGCGTGTGCTGGGAAACGAAGAACGTCATTTCCTGCAGCACGGTCGATACACCGCGGATCTCGTCGCACCGCCGGAAGCCGGCGGCCTGGGCATGGCGCAGGTCACCGAGCTGCAATTCTACGAACTGAGCATCCGACTCACTGGCGATGGCTACGTCGCTAGCGCAATGCCATTGGGCAGGCAGCGCGATGACACGGGCTGCGCGAGTTTCTCGATCGATGAGCGCGGTACGCGCACCGCCATGGGCAGCGATCCGCAGGCAACCAGTCACTGCTGGCGCTAGTGGCTACTGCCGGGGTGCGGCTTTGTTGATCCGCAGCGCGCGCGGCAGGCTGAACACCACGTTCTCTTCCCGGCCCTTCGTCTCAAGGGCAATCCTGCCGCCCCAGGCGCGCAGCTGATCCACCACCTGCTGCACCAGCAGCTCGGGCGCGGACGCACCGGCGGTCACGCCGACGGTGTGCTTGCCCTCGAACCATTCGCGCTTCAGGTTATCCGGGCCATCGACGAGATAGCCTGCAATGCCCGCGCGTTCCGCGAGCTCGCGCAGACGGTTGGAATTCGAACTCGTCTCGGAACCCACGACGACCAGGGCATCGCAATGCGCAAGCAGTCCTTTGACCGCATCCTGGCGATTCTGCGTCGCGTAGCAGATGTCCTCGATGCGCGGGGCCTGCAACTTCGGGAAGCGCAGCTTCAGCGCATCGACAATGGCAGCCGTATCGTCCACCGACAGCGTGGTCTGCGTGACGAATGCGAGCGACTCGGGATTGCGCGGTTGGAGCCTGGCAACGTCGGCGACGCTCTCGATCAGGTGGATCTGTCCGCCATGCGAGTTGTCGAAACGACCCATCGTGCCTTCCACTTCCGGATGCCCCGCGTGGCCGATGAGCACGACGTCGCGCGCATCATGCGCATAGCGTGACACCTCGAGATGCACCTTCGTGACCAGCGGGCAAGTCGCGTCGAACACCTTCAGCGCGCGACGTTTCGCCTCGGCCTCGACCGCGCTTGACACACCATGAGCGGAAAAGATCACCGTGGCGCAATCCGGCACCGCATCGAGCTCCTCGACGAACACGGCACCGAGCTTGCGCAGGCGATCGACGACATGACGGTTGTGCACGACCTCGTGGCGCACGTAGATCGGCGCGCCGAACAGCTCGATGGCGCGCTCGACGATATCGATCGCGCGATCGACGCCCGCGCAGAAGCCGCGGGGGTTGGCGAGCATGATGCGTATCTCACTCATTGGTCTTGCTGCGGCGCATGTCCAGGAAGGCGTCCAGCAACAATAACCCCGCGCCGACGGTAATGCAGGCATCGGCCACGTTGAACGCCGGAAAATAGTGCCCCTTCCAGTGCGCAAGAACGAAGTCCACCACGTATCCGAGGCGCAGACGGTCGATCACGTTGCCGAGTGCGCCGCCCATGATGAGCGCGAGCGAGATCGACAGCATGCGTTGCCGCCGCCCATCGAGGCGCTTGAGCCAGACGCCGATCACCACGCTGACCACGACCGCGAGCCCGACGAACACCCAGCGCTGCCAACCGCCCGCACCAGCAAGGAAACTGAACGCGGCACCCGTGTTGTACACATGCGTGATCGCAAGCACCGGCAGCACAGACCTTGTCTCGTACAACGCGAACGTCTCGAGGATCCACAGCTTGCTGAGCTGGTCGGCCACGATGGAGCCGCCCGTGAGCCATAACCACGGCAATCCCGTGCGCGCGTTCATGCGTACCGCCTGATCTCGGGATGTCCGGTGATGTTGCCAACGCAGCGCTCGCACAGCTCCGGATGTTGCAACACAGTTCCAACTGTCGGGCGGCGATGCCAGCAGCGCACGCACTTCGCGGCTTCGCTCACCGACACCTTGAGCCACACGCCCGAATTGCTCGCACCCGCAGCGCCCGCGAACACCGGCACCGCTTCGGCGAGACCAGTGGTCACCTGGTGCACGCGCGCGGCGGAGGTGATCGTGATGAACCGCAGCTCGTCACCGAGCGCGGCGAACCGCGGATACGCGTCGGGCAGACAGTAGATGTCGAGCTCCGCATCGAGCGGCGCACCGATACTGCCGGCCTCGCGCAGCTTCTCGAGCTCCTTGTTCACTTCACCGCGCAACGCGATCAGCGCCGTCCAGTCCAGTGACGGGGCCGGCGTTGCCGGCAGGTCGTACCATGTGGTGAGGAACACCGAATCCGCGCTTCGCCCGGGGATCTGCTGCCAGATCTCCTCCGCCGTGAACGACAGGATCGGCGCGAGCCAGCGCGTCATCGACTGAAGGATGTGGTACATCGCGGTCTGCGCACTGCGACGCGGCAGGCTGTCGGCAGGCGTCGTGTACAACCGGTCCTTGGTGATCTCGAGATAGAAGCCGCCGAGATCCAGCACGCAGAAGTTGTGCACCTTCTGATAGATCGCGTGGAACTGGTAGTCGCGATAGGCGGCCGTGACTTCTTCCTGCAACGCTGCGGTACTGGCGATCGCCCATGCATCCAGCCCCACGAGCGCATCGGGAGCGAGCAGATGCTGCGCGGGATCGAAGCCATGCAGGTTGCCGAGCAGGAAGCGCACGGTGTTGCGCATGCGCCGATAGGAATCCGACATGCGCCGCAGGATCTCGTCCGACACGCTCATTTCGCTGGTGTATTCGGTAGCCGCGACCCACAGGCGCAGTACGTCCGCGCCCAGCGTCGCCATCACCTTGTCGGGGGCGATCACGTTGCCGAGTGACTTGGACATCTTGCGCCCCTTGTCGTCGACCACGAAGCCGTGTGTCAGCACTCCTTTATAGGGTGCGCGTGAGTTCAGCGCCTCGGACATCAGCAGTGAGGAATGAAACCAGCCGCGATGCTGATCCGAGCCCTCGAGATACAGATCCACCGGCCCGACAAGCTCCGACCGCAGATGCGCGACGCATTCGAACGACAGGCCGGAGTCGGCCCACACGTCCATCACGTCGGTGACCTTCTCGTACTCGTCGGCCTCCGCGCCCAGCAGGCTCGCAGCCTCCAGATCGAACCACGCATCGATGCCGCCCTGCTCTACACGCTGCGCAACCTCTTCGATGAGCTCGAGCGTGCGCGGATGCCACAGACCCGTTTCCTTGTGCACGAACAACGTGATCGGCACGCCCCACGTGCGCTGCCGCGAGATGCACCAGTCCGGGCGCGTCTCGATCATGCTTGCGATGCGCTGCTCGCCCCACGCGGGCGTCCACTTCACGCCGGGGATGTCGCGCAGCGCATCCTTGCGCAGGCCCGCAGCATCCATGGAGATGAACCACTGCGGTGTCGCGCGGAAGATCAGCGGCGCGTGATGGCGCCAGCAATGCGGATAGCTGTGCCGCAGCGGCTCGTGATGCAGCAAATGCCCGCTCGCGCGCAGCGTCTCGATGATGAGCTTGCCACCCTCCTCGAGCTTCATGCCACCGACCAGGGGCGTCGCAGGGAAAAATCGCCCGCCACCATCCACCGGATTGTTCACCGGCAGCTTGTAGCGCGAGCCCGCAACGTAGTCTTCCTGGCCATGCGCAGGAGCGGTGTGAACCGCGCCCGTGCCAGCATCCAGCGTCACATGCTCGCCGAGGATCACCGGCACTTCGCGCGGCTGGAACGGATGCCGCAGCGGCAGCAGATCCAGCACGCGTCCTTCGAAGCTCGCGAGCGAGCGCACCTCGGTCAGGCCCATACGCGCCAACGCCGCCTCTTTCAAACCGGCAGCGAGCACAAGCAGCCGCGGCGACACCGCCTCGCCCGAGCGCACCTGCAGCAGCTGATACTCGAACTGCGGATGCAACGACACCGCCTCGTTCGCCGGCAGCGTCCAGGGAGTCGTCGTCCAGATTGGAATCGCGACACTCGCGTCCGGAGGAAGCGGTGATTGCAGCACGACGCGATGCGCGAGTGCGCCTGCATCGACGACCTCGACCGCGACGTCGATCGCCTGCGAGGTCTTGTCCTCGTATTCGACTTCGGCTTCGGCGAGCGCCGAGCGGCAATCGATGCACCAGTACACGGGCTTCGCACCCTTGTAGAGGTGCCCGTTGCGGATCAGCTTCGCGAGCGCACGAATCTGCTGCGCCTCGTACAGCGGATCGAGCGTGAGATACGGTTTGTCCCAGTCGCCGAGCACGCCGAGCCGTTTGAAGTCGCGGCGCTGCAGATCGATCTGCTCCAGTGCGTAGGCCCTGCACGCGGCGCGAAACGCGCGGGCGTCGAGCTTCTGCCCGGGACGCCCGTGCTTCTTCTCCACCTGCAGTTCGATCGGCAGGCCGTGGCAATCCCAGCCCGGGATGTACGGCGAATCGAAGCCGTCGAGTGCGCGCGACTTGACGATCATGTCCTTCAGAATCTTGTTCGCCGCGTGACCGATGTGGATCGCGCCATTCGCGTACGGCGGACCATCGTGCAGCACGAAGCGCGGGCGGCCTTTGCCCAGCGCCCGCTGCTGCGCGTAGATGTTCTTTTCTTCCCACCAGGTCTGCAGCGCCGGCTCACGCCGCGCGAGGTCCGCCTTCATGGCGAAGGCAGTTTCGGGAAGATTGACGGTGCTCTTGTATTCAGCCACTGATGAACTCTCTGCTCAGTATTTCGCGCGCCTGCGCCGCATCGCGGTGCATCTGCACGACCATCGCATCCAGACTTGAGAACTTCAGCTCGTCGCGCAGGCGCGCCACGAACTCCACTTCGATCTCACGCCCGTAGAGATCGCCATTGAAATCGAACACGTGCGCCTCGAGCAGCGGCACGGTGCCATTGACGGTCGGCCGCGTGCCAAGGCTCGCGACGCCATCGCGCGGCGCGCCCCCGATGCCCAGCACGCGCACGGCGAAAATTCCGTCGGTCGGCGTGCGCTTGCGCCCGAGACGCAGGTTAGCAGTGGGAAAGCCGAGCGTGCGCCCAAGTTTCTGGCCTGCGATCACGCGCCCGATCATGGAATAGCGGCGACCCAGCAAGCGCCGAGCCTGCTCGAAGTCGCCGCCCGCCAGCGCAGCGCGAACATCGCTACTGGCAACGCGCCGGCCGTCCAGCGTCACCGCCGGCACAATCTCCACCTCGAATCCGAAGCGGCTGCCTTCGGAGGCAAACCACTGCGCCGTGGCCTCACCGTTGCGTCCCGCCCGAAAATCATGACCGATGACCAGATGGCGCACACGCGTCGCGCGTAGCAGCTCAGCGAACTCCTCGCCGCTGCGATCACGCAGCCCGCTCGCGAAACGCAGCGCGCACATCGTGTCGAGGGGGAGCTTCTGCAGTTGCCGCCAGCGCTCGCGGAAGCTCGTGAGCCGCGCGGGCGGGTTGTCCTTCGCGAAGAACTCCCGCGGCATCGGCTCGAACGTGATCATCATGCTGGCGCATTTCAGGCGCCGCGCCTGTTCGTCCACACGCGCGAGCAGCGCGCGATGCCCGAGATGCAGGCCATCGAATGTGCCGATGGTCGCGACGCAGTCCGAGGCGCCGGCGGCGCCGAGCGCACGCACCAGCCGCAGCGGCATACAAGACTCGCCGCGCAGGTGACTCATGCGCCGGTCCGCAGATCGCGGTAACGCATGCCCGTCACCAGCAGCACGCCGAAGTAGGCACCCGCCGCCGCGGCAATGCCCACCGCGCAGCGGATCGAACGCTCCCACGCCGGGTACGACAACCACTCCACGATGTCGCCGCTGAACCACCACAGTAACGCGCCCATCACCACGCAGCCACACACGATGCGGGCCAGGAATTTCCCCCACAGCGAGGAGGGCCGGTACACCCCTTCGCGCATCAGCCCGCGCCACAGCAGCGTCGTGTTGATCGCGGCGCTGAGGCTCGTCGACATCGCGAGCAGCGCATGCGGATACGGCACCCCCAGCTTCGCCGCCGGCAGCACGATGCACACGTTCACGCCCACATTGCAGCCCAGCGCGATCAGCGCGAAACGCACTGGCTTTTTCGTATCCTGACGCGCGTAGTAACCGGGCGCGAGCACCTTCACCAGCGAGAAGCCCATCAGTCCCCACGAGTACGCCATCAACGCATACGTCGCCATGCGCACGTCCTGCAGGTCGAAGCGCCCGTAGCCGAAGATCGTCGCGGTGAGCGGGCCGGCGAAGAACAGCATGCCCACCGCCGCGGGCGTCGCGAGCAGCACGGTGAGGCGCAGCGCCCAGTCGAGCGTCTCCGTGAAACGCTGCTTTGATTGTGCGGCGTGATGCGCCGACAGGCCCGGCAGGATCACCGTCGCGAGCGCGATGCTGAACACGCCGAGCGGAAACTCCATCAGCCGATCCGCGAAATACAGCGACGCGACGCTGCCCGTCACGAGGAACGAGGCGATCTGCGTATCCAGTAGAAGACTGATCTGTGCCATAGACGAGCCCAGGATGCCCGGCACCATCAGCCGCCCGATGCGCCGCACCCCTTCCATCGCGGGGCGCCACCGCGGCCACGCGAGCAGATGCAGGTTGGCCACCGACGGCAGCTGGAACATGAGCTGCAGCAAGCCCGACACGAACACGCCGATCGACAGCACCAGCCCGGGGTTGTTCGAGTCCGTTGCGATGAACACGGTAACGAGGATCATCACCACGTTCATCACCACCTGCGTCAGCGCCGGAATCGCGAAACGCCCGTAGCTGTTCAGAACGCCGGAGAACAGCGCGGTGAGGGAGACAAAGAACAGGTACGGGAAGGTCCAGCGCAACATCCCGACTGCCATCTCCGAGCGTCCGTCGATCTGCGCCCAGCCGGGTGCGAAGCAGAAAATGATCACCGGGGCGGCGACGACGCCGATGACGCTCAGCACCAGCAGCAGCGCCCCGAGCGTGCCCGAGACGCCCGCAATCAGTTCGCGCACGTCCGCGGTCGAGCGACTCGTCTTGTACTGCGAGATAACCGGCACGAACGACTGCGAGAACGCCCCTTCGGCGAACAGACGGCGCAGGAAATTGGGGATCTTGTACGCCACCAGGAAGGCGTCCATGAGGGCGCTGGCGCCGAAGCTCTGCGCATAGATCATTTCGCGCAGCAGCCCGGTGATGCGCGAGGCGAGTGTCGATAGTCCGACGACACTGGTGCTCTTGAAGATCGCGCGACTCATGGGGCGATGAGACTATAACCGCCCTCATTTGACTTCGTCGGACCCGCTACGCAAACTACGCGCCCCGTTTAGGCGGGTCCCCCTTTCGGAGCATCTCTTGGCGAATACGAAATCAGCAGAAAAAGCGGCCCGGCAGTCACAAAAGCATCGCACTGCGAACGTCGCTTTGCGCTCGCGCATGCGCAGCGCCATCCGCAAGGTCACCGAGGCGGTCGATGGCAGCAAGAAGGCTGACGCCCAGGCTGCGTACAAGGAAGCCGTGCCGGTCATCGATTCGCTGGTGAACAAGAAAATCATTCATCGCAACAAGGCCGCTCGCCACAAGAGCCGCCTGTCAGCGAAGGTCAAAGCCCTCAATTAGGGCTTTTTGACGGCACGTCCTCGTCGGCTTCGACGCGAGTCGCCGTCTTCGTCAGCTGATCCATCACCGCCTCGCACAGTTCCTTGGTCCCGGCACCCGTGACACCCGAGATCAGAAACCACTTCCCGCGATAGCGCAGCTTCTTCACGATCGCCTCGGCAACTGCCTGCGCCTCCTCGTCGGGCAGCAGGTCGCGCTTGTTGATCACGAGCCAGCGCGGCTTCTTCACAAGGTCGGGGCTGAATTTTTTCAGCTCGCCGACAATCGCCCTGATGTCCCGCACCGCATCCGCGTCCGGATCCACCGGGGCGATGTCGATCAGGTGCAGCAGCACCTTCGTGCGCTGCAGGTGCTTCAGGAAGCGGATGCCCAACCCCGCCCCCTCTGCCGCGCCCTCGATCAGGCCGGGGATGTCCGCCATGACAAAGGACTGTTGTTCGCGTACGTAAACCACTCCCAGGTTGGGATACAGCGTTGTGAACGGGTAGTCGGCGATTTTCGGTCGGGCGCCGGAAACGGCGCTGATCAGCGTGGATTTTCCGGCATTCGGCAGCCCCAGGAGCCCAACGTCGGCGATAACCTTCAATTCGAGCGCGAGCAGGCGCTTGTCGCCGGGCAGGCCGGAGCCATACTGGCGCGGCGCCCGGTTGGTGCTGCTCTTGAAGCGCTGGTTACCGAAGCCGCCCTTGCCGCCCTTCGCCACCAACAGTTCCGATCCCGCGGTCGCAAGGTCGCCCAGCAGCTCGCCGGTCTCCGAATCCTTGATGACGGTGCCCACTGGCACGGCGATGAACACGTCCTCGCCGCTGCGCCCTGTGCGATCGCTGCCCGAGCCGGGCTGACCCGACGGGGCCTTGAACGTGCGCGCGATGCGGAAATCCGCCAGCGTGTTGATGCCCTCGATCGCGCGCAGATGCACGCTGCCGCCGTGCCCGCCATCGCCGCCATCGGGACCGCCGAAGGGCACGAACTTCTCGCGCCGGAAGCTGACGCAGCCACGCCCGCCGTTGCCGGCCTGCACCTTCATGTTCGCTTCGTCGACGAATTTCATTTCAGTCTTCCCAAATGAAAACCCCGGCAGTGAGCCGGGGTTTTCGTATCGAACCGGCGGAGCGGACTTACTCCGGCAGCACGCTGATGAAGGTGCGCTGCTCCGCGCCCTTCTTTCTGAATTCGACCTTGCCTGCAACCAGCGCGAACAACGTGTGATCCGTGCCCATGCCCACGCCGGCGCCCGCACGAACCTGCGTGCCGCGCTGACGGATCAGGATATTGCCGGCCAGAACGCTCTCGCCACCGAATCGCTTCACGCCCAGGCGCTTGCTGTGTGAATCGCGACCATTGCGGGTACTGCCGCCTGCTTTTTTATGTGCCATTAGTGTCTCCTCAACCTGCCGCGATGTCTGTCACCTTGATCAAGGTGTACTTCTGGCGGTGGTTCTTCATGCGCAGATAGTGTTTGCGACGACGGAATTTGACGACCGGTACCTTGTCGGACTGGCCGTGTTTTTCGATGGTGGCACTGACCTTGCCACCCTTCACGAGGGGGGCACCGAAGTTCAGTTTGTCGCCGTCAGCGATGAGCAGCACCTGGTCGAATGCGACCGTGGCGCCGACGTCGCCCAACAGTTTTTCGACGCGCAGCGTGCCACCCTTCTCGACTCGATATTGTTTGCCGCCTGTGGCGATCACCGCGTACATTGTCTTCGGCTCCGAAACTTGCGAAAAAGGCCGCGCATTCTATGGCGACGGTCCTCGCGGGTCAAACCTGTTTTCCGTTTACGCAACAGTTACTTGCAGCGTCCCGCATGAACGCCATCCTCACCCCCTCGCCAACGGTCTCCCTGGACGAAATCCGCGCCCCCGTACGCACGGACCTGATTGCCGTCGATTCGGTAATCCGCACCCGCCTGAAGAGCACCGTGCCCCTCGTGGACCAGGTCGCCGAGCACATCATTGCCGGGGGCGGCAAACGACTGCGCCCCCTTATCGTCGTGCTGGCGGCGCGCGCGGCCAGCCCGAACG
>JBDSRN010000166.1:0-14630 GCA_039929265.1 Steroidobacteraceae bacterium
GGTTGCGCAAGTGGGCAGCGATGCCGAATATCAGCTGATCCAGATGGCGCTCGGCGCGGGTGCCGCGCGCGCATCGCTGCGCATCCAGCTCGACGGCGCGCGTGCCGCAGTGGTGCTGCGCGCCGTCACGCTCGCGGACGAGCATCGCGTGCTGGATACGGCGCTCACCGTGGAACACAACGCACCCGAGACGCGCAGTGAACAGGTGTTTCGCGCCATCGCCAACTCGCGCGCGCGCGTCGGCATGCTCAGCCGCGTGAAGGTTGCCAATGAGGCGCGCGGTGCCAATTGCCGTCAGTCCCTCAAAGGGCTCATCGCTGCCGAGCAGGCAGAGATCGATCTGCGCCCCGAACTCGAGATCAACACGAACGAGGTCCAGGCCAGTCACGGCGCCACGACCGGTGCGCTCGACGAGACCGCCCTGTTCTACCTGCTGTCGCGTGGACTGGATCGCGACACCGCGCGCCTGCTGCTTGAATGGGCTTTCCTCGAAGATGTGCTCGCGCATGTGCAGTTGCCGGCGCTTCGCGCGCAACTCGAGCGCGCCACGGTCGAAGGCATGGGACGCAGCCAGACGTTGGGAGAACTGCTCTGAGCGCAATGGCCTACGACGTGGTGCGCGTGCGCGCGGACTTCCCGATCCTCGCGCGCGAGGTCAACGGCAAGCCGCTGGTGTACCTAGACAGCGCGGCATCCTCGCAACGGGCAAAGGCAGTGCTCGATGCCGTGGAACATTACGAGACGCAGCTGCATTCCAACGTGCATCGCGGCGTGCATACTTTGAGCCAGCTCGCCACCGAGGCTTACGAAGGCTCGCGCGAGCGTGTGCGTCGCTTCATCAACGCGCGCAGCACGCACGAGATCGTGTTCGTGCGCGGCACGACCGAGGCGATCAACCTCGTGGCCCAGACGTGGGGCCGAGACACCCTGCGGGCCGGCGACGAAATTCTCATCACCGCGCTCGAGCATCACGCGAACATCGTGCCCTGGCAGATGGCCTGCCGCGCCGCAGGGGCGACGTTGAAGGTCGCGCCACTGACGTCGTCGGGCGAACTCGATCTGCCCGCCTTCGAAGCGCTGCTCGGCAAGCGCACGAAACTCGTCGCGGTGGCGCATGTTTCCAACGCGCTCGGCACCGTGCTGCCGGTGGCTTACATCGTCGAGCTTGCGCATGCGCGCGGCGCCACTGTGCTGCTTGACGGCGCGCAGGCGGTGCCGCACGAGCGGGTCGACGTCGCCGCGCTCAACTGCGATTTCTATGCGTTCTCGGGTCATAAAATTTACGGCCCCACCGGCATCGGTGTGTTGTACGGGCGCGAGGCGCTGCTGCAGCAGATGCCCCCGTGGCAGGGTGGCGGCGACATGATCCGCACGGTGTCGTTCGATGAGACGACATACAACGAACTGCCCTGGAAGTTCGAGGCCGGCACGCCGAACATCTCCGGCGCGGTGGGTCTCGGCGCGGCGGTGGATTATCTCGAGAGCCTGGGCATCGCGAACGTCGCAGGCCATGAACAGTCCTTGCTCGCGCTCGCCACCGCAGAGCTGAGCGCCCTGCCGGGTCTGACGATCCACGGCACGTCGTCGCACAAGGCCGCGGTAATCTCATTCACCATTGCAGGCATTCATCCGCACGACATCGGTACGATTCTCGATCTCGAAGGGGTCGCGATCCGTACTGGCCATCACTGCGCGATGCCGCTGATGGGTCTGCTCGGTCTCCCCGCCACCGCCCGTGCGTCGTTCGGCTGCTACAACACAGTCGAGGAGGTGCACGCACTGGTGCACGCTCTGCGCAAGGCGCAGGAGGTGTTCGGCACATGAACCTGCAAGACCTGTACCGCGACGTGATCCTCGATCACAACCGCAACCCGCGCAATTTCGGCAAGCTCGAACCCGCCGATGCGCACGCCAACGGCCACAATCCGCTGTGCGGCGATCGTCTGTCAGTGACGCTGCGCCTCGAGGACGACCGTATCGCCGATGTGAAGTTCGAAGGCAACGGCTGCGCGATCTCCGTCGCTTCCGCGTCGCTGATGAGCGAGGCGGTGAAGGGTAAGGTGCGTGCGGAAGTCACCCGGTTGTTCGACAGCGTGCACGACGTACTCACGCATCACGATCGTCCGGTGCCCGATGATCTGGGCAAGCTCGCCGCGCTCACCGGCGTGCGCGAATTCCCTGCGCGCGTAAAGTGCGCGAGCCTGTGCTGGCACACACTGAACGCCGCGCTGGCTGGCGCCGACGCCGCATCCACCGAGTAAGCCATGCGAAGTTACGAAAACGAGCCAGTAATCATCCAGCGCGAAGTCGACGCCGTGATGGTGCCAGGCGGCCAGAGCATCAAGCTGCAGCCCGGCCTCGCTGGTTACATCACCCAGGCGCTGGGGGGCAGTTTCACCGTGTACATGGACGGGAACCTGTTTCGCATCGCGGGCGAGAATGCGGATGCGATCGGGAAAGAGCCGGTGGTCGCTCCCACCTTGCCCCCCAATGCCACCGAGGACGACGTACGCGAGCTCGCCTGGACGCAGCTGCGCGGTTGTTACGATCCGGAGATCCCCATCAACATCGTGGAACTCGGGCTCGTTTACGAGTGCGACGTTCGCGCCAATGACGATGGCACGCGGACCGTGTGCGTGAAGATGACGCTCACCGCACCCGGCTGTGGCATGGGCGAGGTGCTGGTCGCGGATGTCAAGGAGAAGCTCGAGTTGATCCCGACGGTGCGAGAGGCGCAGGTGGAACTCGTGTTCGACCCGCCGTGGAACCAGAGCATGATGTCGGAAGTGGCACGCCTGCAGACGGGGATGTTCTGAGAACTCGCCGCCTGACGATTGTGCGTCACGCGAACGCGGACTGGACCAACTACAACGGCAGCGATTTTTCGCGCCCGCTCACCACGCGCGGGCTGCTGGAAGCCGCGGCAACCGGCAAGAAGCTGCTCGAGGCCGGCCTGGTGCCTGATCTCGTCATCGCGAGTTCGGCACAACGGACTCGCCAGACTGCGCAGCTGCTATGCGATGCGCTCGAGTCCACGCGCACGAGGATCACCTTCGAGCCGCGCCTGTACAACGCGACGGAGTCGCAGTTGCTGCTCGTGATTCGTGAGGTCAGCGGCGCACATGCCCATCTGCTGCTGGTGGCGCACAACCCCGGAGTGAGCGAGCTGAGCAGCCTGCTCGGTGGCGGCGCACCGATTCGCCTTGGCACAGGAGAATATTTTTCCCTGCAGCTTGAAGCCGACACCTGGCGCGGATTGCAGATTGATTCGAACGGCTAGCTAGAGCCTGTCCATCCCGTCGAAGAATTCGACGACGCCGGAATCGAGCGAATACTCCGCGCCCACGACCGTCAGTTCCTTGCGCGCGATCAATTGTTCGAGCAGCGCCGAGCCGTGCCGCAACTGCGCCGAGGACATGCGGATGTTGGCACGCACCGAATGATGCACGATCGCTTTCTGATCCAGTCCCAGCGCCGGATCCAGGAATGCCTGGACCGACGGACGGATGCGATCGACGATCGAACGCATGTTGCGCGACTGGTCTTCCTTGCGCCGTCGCAGTTCCTCGACGGTGGCTTCGATCGCTCCGCAATTGGAATGCCCGAGCACGACCACCAGGTGCGAGCCGTAGCGCTCGGCGGCGAACTCGATGCTGCCGATCTGCGAAGGCGCCACGATGTTGCCCGCCACCCGGATGACGAACAGATCACCCAGCCCCTGATCGAACACGATCTCGGCAGGGACACGCGAGTCCGAGCATCCGAGGATGATTGCGAAGGGTTCCTGCGCAGCGGCCACGGCGTGGCGCCGCGCAGGTCCAGTGAGCGTGTCATCACCAGGGATCTCGGAGATGAAGCGCAGGTTGCCTTCACGCAGTCGTTCCACTGCTTCGCGTGCGGGGATCATGACCACATTATGCCCGTCAACGGCTAGTTGGTGTACAGCGTGATGACTATCAGCGTCCGGAAACCATCCAAGTACGCCGCCGTCAGTGCCCCACGAGGGAACAGAAGAAAACGAAAACTGCGCAACATCTGGCTGTCAACCGGGTTTCGACCGGCCGCGCGCAGGTCTGACAGCGCCACGTCACGCCGCTGCTTCGTGGCGCAGTTGCTCGGCCTCGTCACGCCCGAGGTAGCGCCTCACGCCTGCATGCACAAGATACAGCAGCGGGATCACGGCGATCGCGCTGAGCAATTTGTAACCATAGTTGACGGTACCGACCGCCAGAAACTGCGGAATCGGCCAGTGTTGCGGCCCGATGACGAACGCGATGTACAGCACGATGAAGCTGTCGATGAACTGCGAGATGGCTGTCGAACCCGTCGCGCGCAGCCACATCCAGCGCTCCCCGGTGATGCGGCGGATGCGGTGGAACACGGTGACGTCGATGAGCTGACCGATCAGGAACGCGATCACCGACCCGCCGATGTTCCACAATCCCTGCCCGAAGATCAGCGCGTACGCGCTCTGGATGTCCGGCACGCCGAGCGCCGCGTTGGCCTCCAGCCAGAATGATGCAGGCGCGAGATGAATGGCGGCGTACGCGGCAAGGAACGCCCAGCAGATGAACGCAACCGCAAGCCACGTGACGAGCCGCACGCCGCGCACACCGAAGTACTCGTTGATGATGTCGGTGAGCACGAAGACGAACGGCCAGTACAACACGCCCGCGGTGAAGTTGAGATTCCCCGCGATGCCGAACAGGTTCCAGTCTAACGGCTGCCACCCGAACGTGGCTTCGAGCGAGAAGATTTTGACGCCCACGAATTCGGCGATGAGCGCATCCGTGATGAAGAACCCGGCCAGTGCCAGGAACAACCGGTTGCGGCGGCTGTCTGCTATGTGCACGCTATCGCCCGGACAGCGAACTATTGTGCGGTACAAAAACAATATGCGAACGTACGCTCACTGGTCGACATGCGCTGCCAGAACTCCACCTCACGCTGCAGCGGTGCGAACTGCGCGAGCGTGCGATTCAGCCGCTGTGCCGGCGCGGACCACACCTGCCCCGCCATGCCCGCTGCACGGATGCGGATCTGCATGGCGAGCTGCTGCACCCAGGTGAGCTTCGGCTCCACCCGCTCCACGCGATAGTGTTCGCCGAGATTGGCGAGCTCCGCGGCCGCCTTCACGGCATCAGCGTAGTTGCCGAGTTTGTCGACCAGTCCGAGCCGCAGGGCCTCGCTGCCGATCCACACACGACCCTGCGCAACGGCATGAACTTCTTCGCGCGACTTGCTGCGTCCCGCGGCGACGTGGCCGAGGAATTCGTCGTACCCGTGCTGCACCGTCACCTGCAGGAACTCCTCGCTCGCAGGGTCGAGCGGGCGATCAATGCGCAGTCTGCCGGACAGATCCGTGGTTCCGACGCCATCGACCGTGACGCCCAGCCTGCCGAGCGCACGATCGATCGTCGGTATCACGGCGAAAATGCCGATGGAACCGGTGATGGTCATTGGACTGGCAATGATCTGGTCGGCGGGCGCCGCGATGTAATACCCACCCGACGCCGCGAGATCGCCCATCGACACCACGACGGGCTTGCCCGCCTTCTTCAATGCCAGCACTTCGCGATAGATCTGCTCCGACGCGATCACGCTGCCACCGGGGCTGTTGATACGCAGCACGACAGCGCGCACGTCGTCGTCCTGACGGGCCTCACGGATCAGCGCCGCAGTATTTTCGCCGCCGATGGTGCCTGGTGGCTGATCGCCGTCAAGAATTTCGCCCGAAGCAACGATGACGCCGATGCGCTGCTTGCCGTCACCACGGAGCTTCTTCTCCGCCTTCAGCACCCGCGTGTAGTCGCTGTAGCTGATCGCGTGAAACGAATGCGTTTCGTCATCGGCGCCGACGAGTTCGACGACGCGCTGCTCCACATCCGGCCATGCCTTCAACGCGGTGACCAGGCCGGCCTGCAACGCCACCTGGGCGGTGTCGCCCTTGGCCGCCTTCACCTGCGCGATATAGCCATTGGCGTAGTTCGCGAGACTGGCGCGCGGCAGCTGGCGCTCCTTGCTCACCGCGTTCTGGTAGCCGCCCCACAGCGCGTTCAGGTACGCGAGACTTTCTTCCTTGTCCTCTGCGGACATGTCGGTGCGCATGTACGGTTCGCCGGCGCTCTTGTAGGCGCCGACGCGAATCAGATGCATGTCGATCGACAACTTGTCGAGAGCGCCCTTGTAGTACATGCGATAGCGGTCGTAGCCGTCAATGAGCACGGCGCCGAAGGGATCGAGATAGATTTCGTCGGCCTGCGCCGCGAGGTAGTACTGGGCCTGCGTGTAGCTGGAGGCCTGCGCGATGATTTTCTTCTTCGCAGCACGGAACTCGCGCAGCGCGACCGCAACTTCTTCGAGGGTGGGCTGCCCTGCGCCATCGAAGTCATCGAGCTGCAACACCATCGCCTCGACGCGCTTGTCGGCGGCGGCAGCACGGATCGCATCGAGCAGATCCCAGAGCAGCGTTTGTGACTCACCCTGCCCGCTTGCCTCATCGAAAGCGCGCTGCACAGGATCGCTGGAGAGCTGCTCGACGATCTGGCCCTCGGGGCGGATCACCAGGGCGGCCTTGGCAGGCAGATGGGGAATCGTGCCGCGGATCGCGCCGAGCACGAAGCCGAAGAAGATCAGCAGCAGCAGCAGGTGCAGGAACTTGCGCAGTCCGTCGAGGCCGCGCCAAAGCCCACGAAAGATTCTAACGACTGCGCTCACACCAGCTCCGGGGTCGTATCAGACCTTCTCTTCAATGCGGGCGGCCTTGCCGGCGAGGTCACGCAGGTAGTACAACTTCGCACGGCGGACGTTGCCGCGGCGTTTGACCGTGATGTCGCTGATCGAAGGGCTGTGCGTCTGGAACACACGCTCGACGCCTTCGCCGTGCGAGATCTTGCGCACCGTGAACGACGAGTTGAAACCGCGGTTGCTGATGGCGATGACGACCCCTTCGTAGGCCTGCACGCGCTCACGATCGCCTTCCGTCACCTTCACCTGCACGAGCACGGTGTCACCGGGCTTGAAGTCGGGGACCTTGCGCGAGATCCGCGCCGCTTCCATCGCCTGGATGATGTTCGTCATGTTCGTCTCTCCATCAAGAATTCGTTCAGCAGCTCGGCCATTTCGGTCGAGTCTGCGCCTTGCCGCTCCACCACGAGCAAGTCCGGACGTTCCCGCCAGGTCTTGCCGATCGCCTGCTGCAGTCGCCAGCGCCGTATGCGCGCATGGTCTCCCGACTGCAACACCTCCGGCACGCGCCGGCCTTCAAAATTCTCGGGCCGAGTGTAGTGCGGCCAGTCGAGCAGCCCGCTGCTGAACGACTCTTCCACACTCGAACGCTCGTCACCCAGCACTCCCGGTGCGAGGCGCGCCACCGCGTCGATCACCACCAGCGCCGGTAGCTCGCCCCCGGAGAGCACATAGTCGCCCACCGACACCTCGCGGTCGATGCGCGTCGCGAGCACGCGCTCGTCGATGCCTTCGTACCGTCCTGCCACCAGCAAAAACCCGGGCAGCGCCGCAAGCTCGCGCGCGATGCTCTGATCAAAACGCCTGCCCTGCGCCGAGAGATAGATCCTCGGACTTCCCGCAGGCAACCGCGCCGTCGCCGCATCGATCGCAGCACTCAGCGGCTCGGGCTTCAGCACCATCCCCGGACCACCCCCGTAGGGACGATCATCGACGGTGCGGTGCACATCCTGCACGTGCGCGCGCGGGTCTTCCGCTGCCACCACAATGAGACCGCGCTCCAGAGCCCGTCCCACTACTCCGTGTCGCAGCGCTTCGCGGATCATCTCCGGAAACAGCGTCACGACTTCGATTCTCTGGCGCGGACTTGTCACTACAGGTCCGCCGGCCAATCCACCTTCACTTCACCGTTCGCGAGATCCACGCGACGCAGACAGGGTTCTCCCGCCGGTAGCCAGCGCTCGCGCTCGCCGCGCACCACCATGAGCACCGTCGCGCCTTCGACGAAGTGGCTCACTGTGCCAAAGGCCACGCCTTCGAGATTCGTCACACGCAGGCCGATCAGATCGTCGCGGTAATACTCGCGCTCGCCCGTGGGCGGAAGCGCATCGCGCTCGATCACGATCTGCCTGCCTGTCAACAACGCGGCAGCGTCGCGGTCTTCGATGCCCTGCAGTCGCACGCGCAACTGCCGACCATAAATCTGTCCATCCTTCAGCGTGCAGTCCTGCAGCTCGCCGGCGGCGTTCTGCAGGCACCAGGTGCTTCGCTCAAGCAGCGCCTCGGGCGGGTCAGTGAAGGAATCCACTTTGACCCAGCCCTGCACCCCGTGCGGTGCAGCGATTCGTCCCAACGTGAGTCTGCGAGCCGGCATGGCCGAGCTCCGTACTTAAGGGATCAGGCGTCTGCCTTCACGGCTTCCGGGGCCGCGCCCGCGGTGGCGCGGTACTGCTTGACCAGCGTTTTCACGCGATCGGACTGCTGCGCGCCATGGCCCAGCCAGTAGTCGATGCGCTGCAGATCGAGGCGGATCCTGGGATCGTTGCGACGGGCCGTGGGATTGAAGAAACCCAGCAGCTCGAGGCTCAGGCCGCCCTGGCGCTTGCGGCTGTCGGTCGCCACCACGTGATAGAAAGGCTGATTCTTGGCGCCGCGGCGCGTGAGTCGGATCGTGACCATAGTGAATTCGGGTGCCGGTTAAGGGGCCCTGGCGGGCCGAAAAAGAGCGCGAATTCTACGCAAATCAAGCCGTTCCGCAAACTATTTTCGCGCCTCGAGCATCCTGGTCTGGCGGGGCGGCGGCTTTCCCTTCAGCGGCCCGGGAACCCCGGTGGCAAACCGCCCTTCATCCCGCCCGGGCCACCCAGTCTCCCCAGCATCCGTTGCAGCTTCCCGCCGCCCATTTTTTTCATCATTTTCTGCATCCCCATGAATTGCTTCAGGAGGCGGTTCACGTCCTGCACCTGCAGGCCGGAGCCTGCGGCAATGCGGCGCTTGCGTGAGCCATCGATGACCTCGGGTTTGCGGCGCTCCCGGTGGGTCATGGAATTGATGATCGCGATCTGCCGACGGACCTCCCGGTCGCCGTTGTCGGCGCCCATGCCCCCCTTGGAGATCGCACCGGGAAGCTTGTCCATGATCGAGGCCATGCCGCCCATCTTCTGCAGCTGCTCGAGCTGACCCTTGAGGTCGATCAGGTCGAAGCCCTTGCCCTTGGCAACCTTGCGGGCCAGGCGCTCGGCCTCCTCCTGGTCGACATTGGCCTGGACCTTTTCGACCAGGGCAACCACATCGCCCATGCCCAGGATGCGCCCAGCCATGCGCTCGGCATCGAACACTTCCAGCGCTTCGGTTTTTTCGCCGACGCCGAGGAACTTGAGCGGCTTGCCGGTGATGTGCTGCACCGAGAGTGCCGCGCCACCGCGCGCATCGCCGTCGGCCTTGGTGAGGATGATGCCGGTGAGGTCCAGTGCATCGCTGAACGCCCGCGCGGAGTTCACGGCATCCTGGCCTGCCATCGCATCGACGACGAACAAACGTTCGTGCGGATTCACCGCCGCATCGATCTGCTGCACCTCGGCCATGAGCTCGGCATCGACGTGCAGGCGACCCGCTGTATCGACGATCAGCACGTCGAACACGCCGCTCTTTGCCGCCGCGAGCGCGGCGCGCGCGATGTCGGGAGAGCTCATACCCGCTGGTGCCGGGAAGAATTCCGCACCTACCTGCCCCGCCAGGCGCTGCAGCTGGAGCACCGCGGCCGGACGCTGGATGTCGACGCTGACCAGCATCACGCGCTTGCGGTGCGACTCGATCAGGTGGCGCGCGAGCTTGCCCGCGGTGGTGGTCTTGCCCGCCCCCTGCAGTCCGGCGAGCAGGATCGGCACCGGCGGCTGCGCGCGCAGATTCAGCGCGGCGGTCCCGGCTGCGCCCCGCATCACCGCCACGAGCTCGTCGTGGATCACCCCGATTAATGCCTGGCCGGGCGAGAGGCTGCCGATGACCTCGGCGCCGAGGGCCTTGACCTTCACCGCATCGATGAAGCTCTTGACCACCGGCAGTGCCACGTCGGCCTCGAGTAGCGCCACGCGCACTTCGCGCAGCGTGTCGGCAATGTTGTCTTCGGTGAGACGCCCGCGCCCGCGCAGTGCGTTCGCGGCCTGGGTGAGCCGTTCGGACAGGTTGGTGAACATGCCGGCCATTATATGCTAGGGCCCGTGATCGGCCGGCCGAAGCCGCTGGCCAAAGGAATCTCCCCGTGGACAACGCTCCGACATCCGTACTGGCAGGCCTGCTGATCGGCCTGCTGCTTGTCATCGCATTCTCGTCCGGCACCGAAGTGGCGATGCTGGCGGTCAACCGCTATCGCATCCGCCATCGCGCCGCGCAAGGCGAGCGCTCCGCGCGTTCGCTCGAGAAACTGCTGCAGACGCCGGACCAATGGCTGGGCGCGAATCTGGTGATCCTGGCGCTGGCGAGCGTCGCCTCCTCGTCCATCGCGACGCTGCTCGCGCAACGCGTCGGGCATCCATATGCCCTGCCGATCATGATCGCCGGGCTGACGATAGTGATGATCGTGTTCTGCGAGCTCGCGCCAAAAATCTACGCCGCGCTGCATCCGCAGCGCGTCGCGTTGTCGGCGGCGTACATCTATCGCGCGCTGCTGTGGCTGACTTCGCCGCTGCTGTGGATCACCAATCGCATGGCTTACGGCTTTCTTGCCATCTTCGGCGTGCGGCGCTCGGGCAATGCTGCGCACACGCTGAGCCCGGACGAGTTGCGCACCGTGGTCGCGGAGACCGGCACCCTGCTGCCGCCGCGTCACCGGCAGATGTTGCTGTCGATTCTTGATCTCGAACGCGTGACGGTCGAGGACATCATGATTCCGCGCCAGGACATAGCGGGCATCGACATCAACCGCAGCTGGGAGGACATCGTCGACCAGCTGCGCTCCACGCCGCACACTCGATTGCCCGTGTTCGACGGCGAGTTCGACAAGCTGGTGGGTCTGCTGCACATGAAGCGCGTCGCCCAGGAACTCGCGCGCGAGAACTTCGATCGTGAGCGACTCATCGAAGTGGCACAGGCGCGCGAGCTGTACTTCGTGCCGCAGGGCACGTCATTGATGCTGCAGCTCACCCAATTCCAGCGTAGTCGGCGCCGGCTCGCCTTCGTGGTGGACGAATACGGTTCGGTGCTCGGCCTCGTGACGCTGGAGGATCTGCTCGAAGAGATCGTCGGCGAATTCACCACTGATCCGGCAACGCTGATTCATCGCCACGCTCACATCGAGGCCAGCGGCAGTTACATCGTGAATGCGAGCGCGACGATTCGTGTTCTCAACCGCTCACTCGGCTGGCACCTGCCTACCGAAGGACCCAAGACGCTGAACGGTCTGCTGCTGGAGCGACTCGAGCGCATCCCCGACGCCGGCACCGTCGTGCAGATTGACGACTACCATTTCGAGATCCTGCAGATCACCGACAACGCCATCAAGACGGCGCGCGTGCGCCTTACCGAGAAGAGTCCCGACGAGCTCAGTGGAGGCTGAGCGCGAACTCGAGCGCTTCGGCAACACGTGCTACCGCACGCACTTTCATGCCGGGCAACGCGACGCGTGGTGCATTGTCCTTCGCCACAATCGCAGTAGTGAATCCTTGCTTGTGTGCCTCTCGCAGGCGCTCTTCCCCGAACGGCACCGGACGCACCTCGCCCGTGAGGCCAAGCTCGCCGAATGCGACCAGCGAGGCGGGCAATGGCACGTCGCGCAGGCTCGAGGCCAGCGCGATGACCATCGGCAGATCCCATGCGGTTTCGTCGACGTCGAGCCCGCCGACAATGTTCGCGAACACGTCGTGCTCCTGCAGCGACAGGTCGGCGTGCCGGCTCAGGACGGCGAGCAGCATCGAGAGTCGATTGGCATCGATGCCCTGCGCCACGCGCCGCGGCGCACCGAAACGCATGCGATCTACGAGGCCCTGGACTTCGACGAGCAGAGCCCGGGTGCCATCGCGCGTGACCATCACGAGACTGCCCACTACGGGCTCGGCTGAGCGAGCGAGGAAGATCGCCGCGGGGTTGCGCACCTCGCGAATCCCGGTGCCGGTCATGTGAAAGAATCCGAGCTCATTCACGCTGCCGAAGCGGTTCTTGGTGGCGCGCACCATGCGGAAACGACTCGCCGCATCGCGCTCGAAATACAGCACCGTGTCGACCAGGTGTTCGAGCATGCGCGGGCCGGCGATCGCGCCCTCCTTCGTCACATGCCCGACAATCACGACGCTCACCGCTGTGGTCTTGGCGCAACGCACGAGCGCCGCAGTACACTCTCGCAGCTGAGAGACCGAGCCGGCACTGGAATCGTTGCCCGCAATGGCCATGGTCTGGATCGAGTCGATGACTAGCAGCGCGCTGCGGCGTTGCCCGACCAGGTCCAGTACCGTGTCCAGATCGGTCTCGCTCGCCGCCTCGATCCCGCGTGGATCGAGCTCGAGACGCTGGGCGCGCATCGCTAGCTGCGCTGCGGATTCCTCGCCGCTGACGTACAGCACCGGGCGACTCGCTCCGACATGCGTCGCGAGCTGCAGCAACAGCGTGGATTTGCCGATGCCCGGCTCCCCCCCCAACAGCGTGACGGAACCGGGTACAAGCCCCCCGCCCAGCACACGGTCCAGTTCGCCCTGACCGGTGCTCCAGCGCACATCCGCCCTGCCGGCATCCTTCGCCATGGCTTCGGAAAGAGGCTGCGCGGCGCTGGCATCCACCAGTCCGGAACGTCGCGCGGCACGGCCCGCCGCATTGGGTTTGGCGGCGCCCGCAAGGTGGCGTTGAAGCGTGTTCCAGTCGCCACAATGCGGACATTGGCCCTGCCATTTGACCGACTCGCCCTGGCATGCCTGGCAGAGGAAAACAGTGTTGGTACGCGCCACGGTGCATTCCCTCGAAACGAGAGCCGGCCTTGATTGAACGGGGTCGCCAGGCGCGACGCAGCCCACAAATCAGGCGCAAAGGTTCTCAAAACAAACGCTTACCCGGTGCGAAGCAGGAGCAAGTTGAGTAGGATCGCTGTCAACGGGGAGCCCGGTTATGGCCGCGTCAACAGCTGTCACAAGGATAATAGCGAGCGGATGAGTCTCAAAGGCAAGCTGCACTGCGTCGGTCTCACTGACACTGGCAAGGTACGCGAGCACAACGAAGACACCATCGCCTTCGACCCCGACATGGGCCTCATGGTCCTGGCCGACGGCATGGGTGGCTATAACGCGGGTGAGGTTGCCAGCGGCATAGCCGTGAAGACCATTGTGAATCTGGTTCGCGAGGCCGTCGAGCGCGAAGACCTGCGCACGGTCGACAAGATCACCGGCCTCTCCCGGGCCAGCATCATCCTGCGCGACGCGATCCATCGCGCCAACAAGATCATTTTCCAGACCGCGAAGTCTCAGCCCCAGTGCGAGGGCATGGGCACGACCGTCGTCGGCGTGCTGTTCTTCGACAACAAGGCCTCGATCGCCCATGTCGGCGATTCACGGCTGTATCGCGTGCGCGGCAGCAATCTGGACCAGGTCACGCTCGACCATTCGCTGCTGCAGGAACTGGTCGATCGCGGCTTCTATTCGCCCGAGGAAGCGCAGCGCGCGGCCAACAAAAACTACGTGACGCGGGCGCTGGGCGTGGAGCCCAACGTCGAAGTTGAGTTGCAGGAGGAAGCCGTCCACAAGGGCGACTTCTACATTCTCTGTTCGGATGGCTTGTCCGACATGGTCGAGGACGACGACATTCATTTAACCGTTGGCACCTTTGGTGCTAATCTTGATGCTGTCGCTAAGCATTTGATTCAACTGGCTAACGACAACGGCGGAAAAGACAACATTTCCGTCGTGATGACTCAGGTGATGGAAGCATTCCCGGCACGCCGCGGAATATTCGACAAGGTCTTAGGCTGGTTCAGCTGATCGAGGCGCGCAAATGGCACGTTTGATTCTGAGTCTTGATGGTCAGGTAATGGCCGAATACAACATGAACAAGGAGCGCTACACGATCGGGCGCCTCCCGGATAACGATATCCGTATCGATAACCCTGCCGTCTCGGGTCATCACTCGCTCATCATCAATATCCTCAACGATTCGTTTCTCGAGGATCTGAACAGTACGAACGGCACCTACGTCAACGGCAAGCTCATCAAGAAGCATGCCTTGCAGCACGGTGATGTCATCACCGCGGGCCACCACCAGCTCCGGTTCGTCGAGGACGACGATGCCCAGCAGGACGAGTTCGAAAAGACGATGGTTATTCAGCCTTCGCAGCGCCCGACTGACAAGATTCGCGCAGCCCATGCGGCGGTTGAGGCCTCGACCGAGACCGGCTCGACCACCACGCGTCGCGCCATTCCGGACAACCTGCCGCCGACGAAGAAAGCCAAGCTGCAGGTGCTCTCCGGTGCGTTTGCCGGTCGCGAGCTCGAGCTCAGCAAGGCACTTACCACGCTCGGTCGTCCGGGTGTACAGGTCGCGGCGATCACGCGACGCGCGGAAGGCTATTTCATCGTGCATGTCGACAGCGACCGCGAGAACAACTTCCCGCTCGTCAACGGAACACCGATCGGCGCGCAGGCTCGCAAGCTCGCGGACAACGATGTGATTCAGCTCGCCGGTGTGAAGATGGG
>JBDSRN010000167.1:0-6951 GCA_039929265.1 Steroidobacteraceae bacterium
AGAAATCCTCGAGCACGACCACCGCGAAGAACAGCGCGGCGGACCTCGCAGGGCCGACGCTGTTCGGAAAGCCGGTCACCGTGAACGGCACCGAGATACTGAGCGCCTCGCTCAATCGCTCGAACTCCTTCGATGGCTCGGGCGACAGCTCGCAGAGCAACAAGCTGCAGGGTGACATCACCGTGACGATCGCGAAGCGGTTGTCGAACGGCAATCTCGTGGTGCGCGGCCAGAAGTGGATTGGCATCAACCAGGGCAAGGAGTTCGTGCGCATCCAGGGAATCATCCGTCCGATCGACATCGCGCCCGACAACTCGGTGCTCTCGACCAAGGTCGCCGACGCGACGATCTCGTACGGTGGCAAGGGCGCGCTCGCGGATGCAAACACGATGAGCTGGCTGCAACGGTTCTTCAATGCCCGCTGGGTACCGTAATGAATCTGAATCAGAAGAACATGCGTATGGCGATGCTCGCAGCCATCGCCCTGATCCTGACGATGATGTTGCTGCCCGGGCTTGCATGGGCGGAGCGTGTGAAGGACATCGCTTCGGTGTCCGGTGTGCGCGCCAACCAGCTCGTGGGCTACGGCCTCGTCGTCGGTCTCGACGGCACTGGCGACCAGACGAGCCAGGCGCCGTTCACGATCCAGAGCATCAAGAACATGCTGGCCAAGTTCGGCGTCACCATTCCGGTGAACGCGAATCCGCAGCTGAAGAATGTTGCAGCCGTCACGGTACGCGCGGAACTTCCGGCCTTCTCCAAGACGGGCCAGACGATCGACGTCACCGTCGATTCGATCGGCAACGCATCGAGCCTGCGTGGCGGCTCGCTCATCATGACGCCGCTGCGCGGTATCGATGGTGAGGTGTATGGCATCGCGCAGGGCAGCCTCGTGGTCAGCGGCTTCGGCATTTCCGGCAAGGATGGTTCGCGCATCTCCGTGAACGTGCCGAGCAGCGGGCGCGTGCCCAATGGCGCGATCGTCGAGCGCGAAGTGCCGACGAATTTCGCGTCACAGCCGTACATCATGCTGAACCTGCACACCCCGGACTTCACCACCGCGTCGCGGCTCGCCGGTGGCGTGAACAACCTGCTCGGCGCCGATACGGCGCAGGCAGTGGACGCCGTGACGGTGCGCGTCGCCGCGCCGCAGGATCCGAATCAACGCATCTCCTACCTGTCGACGCTCGAAGCGATCGAGATCGAACCGGGCGATGCGCCCGCGCGCGTAATCGTCAACTCGCGCACGGGCACCGTCGTGATCGGCTCGCACGTGCGAGTGACGCCCGCAGCCGTTGCGCACGGCTCGCTCTCCGTGACGATCACCGAGCGACTGGACGTGAGCCAGCCCAACGCGCTTGCCCAAGGCAATACCATCGTGACGCCACGCTCCGAAGTGAGCGTGAACCAGGCCGAGGCGCGCATGTTCGTGTTCAACGCGGGCGTGAACCTCGACGAGATCGTGCGTGCGGTGAACCAGGTTGGCGCCGCACCGGGCGACCTGGTCGCGATTCTGGAGGCACTGAAAGAGGCAGGGGCCCTGCGCGCCGAGCTCATCGTGATCTGATTTCATGAGCGCGCCAGTCGAATCAAGATTCTTCGCGGACTTCTCGAATCTCGCCGCGATCAAGCGTGAGGCCAAGGCCCAGAGCCCGGACGCCCTGCGTCAGGCTGCTCGCCAGTTCGAGAGTCTGTTCACGCAGATGATGCTCAAAAGCATGCGCGCGGCCACGCCGCAGGATTCGCTGATGGGCAGCGACCAGCAGGAGTTCTACCAGGAGATGTTCGACCAGCAGATGGCAGTGCAGCTCTCCAGGGGTCGCGGCATGGGTCTGGCCGACATGCTGGTCAAACAGCTCATGCAACAGAACGGCGTGGCCGCCGTACCGCTTGACACCAGCCTGGATCAGACAGCTCAACCGCAAAGCCTGATTGATCTGCCTGGAAGCCCGGTGTTCCGGCTGAATGAGACCCCGAGCACACAAGCGTCGGGCGTCATGTCACCCCGAGCGCAGCGCGGCACCATGGCCTCGATGGCGGGTGCTCTGCCGAGGGTGACGCCGGTGATCTTCAGGCCAGCGAGCGTGCCTTCATTGATGGATCCCTCCGCAGCCAATTGGCCACCCGCCTCGCGCGAGGACTTCGTCAAGGCACTGATGCCGGCCGCGACGGAAGCGGGCAGGCAGCTCGGCATTGATCCCGGCACGCTGATCGCGCATGCCGCGCTGGAGACCGGCTGGGGCAAGTTCATGCCGACGGATGCGGACGGCAACTGCAGCTTCAATCTATTCGGCATCAAGGCGGGCAGGAACTACGACGGCGAGCAGGTCAGCGCGGTGACGAAGGAATTCGACAACGGTGCAATGCAGACGACTCGCGCGCAGTTCCGCTCGTACGACTCGCCGGCCGATTGCATGCGCGACTACGTGGAACTGCTGTCAGGCAGCGACCGCTACTCCGACGCATTGGGCACGGGCGAAGATTCGGGCGCCTTCGCCAGCGCCCTGCAGCGCGGCGGTTACGCCACGGACCCGAATTATGCAAACAAGCTCACAGGTATAGCTCGTGAGCTCAAGTCTCGCCTCTCCGCGCCGTTAAAGGCTGGGGATGCCGCGTGAGGAACCTGAATGGCTAATATTCTTTCCACCGGAGTATCCGGGCTGGTCGCTTTCCAGCGCGCGCTGGACACGACCGGCCACAACATCGCGAACGCCGCGACGCCTGGTTACAGCCGTCAGCGCACGGAGTTCGTCACGCGCCAGCCGCAGTCCTTTGGCAGCGGCTGGCTCGGCAATGGTGTCGACGTCTCCACCGTCACGCGCTTCTATGACGAGCTGCTCGGAACGCAGACACGCATTGCATCGAGCTCGTATTCGCGCCTCGATTCCTATGCGGCCAAAGCACAGACGCTGAACAACCTGTTCGCCGACACGACCACGGGCCTCAACGCATCGCTGCAGCGGTTCACGAACGCCGTGCAGGGCGTGGCGAACACACCGACTTCGGTGCCCGCGCGCCAGGTCCTGTTGAGTGAGGCGACCGCGCTGACCGGCCGCCTGCAGACCTATGCCACACGCCTGAACGAGATCGAAGGTGACATCAATTCGCGCGTTGCGAGCGAAGCGGTGTCCATCACCACCGATGCGCAGGCGCTCGCCCGACTCAATCAGCAGATCATCTCGAGCCAGTCCGCGACCGGCCAGGCGCCGAACGACCTGCTGGATCAGCGCGACCGCCTGCTTGCCGATCTCGCGACGCACGTGAGCGTAAGTACTGTGCGCCAGGACGACGGTTCGGTGAACGTGTTCATCGGCAAAGGCCAGCCGCTGGTGCTCGGTGGCAACGCCGCCAGCATCGTCACGACGCGCGATCCCTTCGACACGCAGCGTCTCAACCTCGCGTTCCAGACGCCGGGTGGCACGGTGGAACTGGGCTCGACCATCAGTGGCGGCAGCCTCGGCGGCGTGCTGGATTTCCGCCGTGAGCAGCTTGATCCCGCGCGCAATACGCTCGGCCAGATCGCCGTCGGCATCACTGCTGCAGTGAATGCGCAGCACCGCGAAGGGATGGACCTGCTCGGCAACATCGGTGGTGACATGTTTACCGTCGGCGGTGTCGGAGTGCAGGGGTCGTCGGCCAATGCGGGCTCTGGTACCGTAACCGCAACGCGTGGCGCCATCGGCGCGCTCACGAAGAGCGACTACATCATGGAGTTCACCAGCGGTGGCTGGGCCATGCGCGATGCGGGCACGGGTGCCAACGTGCCGCTGTCCGGGGCCGGCACGGTTGGCTCGCCGTTCACGGCAGCCGGGCTTGCGATCGTCGTTGGTGGCACGCCGACCGTGGGCGATCGCTTCAAGGTTTTGCCCACCGCTATTGCCGTTGCGGGCATGGCGGTCACGATCACCGATCCCGCGCGGGTTGCTGCTGCGGCGCCGATCCGTACGACGGCGACCACGACCAACACCGGCAGCGGCCAGGTGACGCCGGGCGAAGTCCTTGATGCAACCAACGTCGCCTTGCGCAACACGACCACGATCCAGTTCCTCACGCCGACCACGTATTCGGTGAACAACGCCGGCAGTTACGCGTACACCAGCGGCACGCCGATCAACCTCAATGGCTGGAGCGTCGTGATTTCAGGCGCACCTTCTGCGGGTGACAGCTTCGTCGTCAGCAACAATGCGAGCGGCGCGGGCGACAACCGCAACGCACTTGCGCTCGCGGATGTCCTCGGTCAGGGCGTGCTGAATGGCGGCTCGGATTCCCTAAATGGCGCGGTGGGGCGATTCGTCGGTGGCATCGGCGTTGCGACCAATCAGGCGCAGGCCAATCGCGACGCGCAAAAGATCATCCTTGATGACAACCAGACGGAGCTCGACAGCGTCACTGGCGTGAATCTGGATGAAGAGGCCGCGAACCTGATCCGCTATCAGCAGGCTTACCAGGCTGCCGCACAGATCATCCGCGTCACGCAGACGTTGTTCGATTCATTGCTGGCGGCAACGAGCAGGTAACCCGATGCGCATCTCCACATCGCAGATCCACACGGCCGCGTTGTAGTCGATGCAGGCGGCGCAGACCCGTCTCGCGAAGACGCAGGACCAGCTTGCCACCGGCAAGCGCGTGTCCACCCCTGCGGACGATCCCATCGCTTCGGTGCGTATCCTCGAGATCAGTCGCGCCAAGGCTCAGTCCGCGCAGTACGGCGCGAACAGCGCGATCGCGACCAATCGGCTCTCGCTCGAAGAGCAGGCGCTCAACGATTCGACCACTGCTCTGCAGCGCGTGCGCGAGTTGATCCTGCAGGCAGCCAACACTGGCACGCTGAGCGATTCGGATCGCCAGTCGATTGCTGCGGAATTGAAGAGCCGTGGTGACGAGTTGCGGGACATCGGCAATCGTCAGGACGGCAACGGTGAGTTCATGTTCTCCGGGTTTTCGACGCTCACGCGCCCGTTCACGCGCAATGCGGGGGGCATCGTGACGTACGCGGGCGACCAGGGCAGTCGCGTGCTGCAAGTCGGCCCGAGCCAGAGGATCGCCGACAGCGATTCGGGCTTCAGCGTGTTCATGGACATACCGGAGGGCAATGGCACGTTCGTCACTGCCGCGCCGACGACCAACGCCGGTACCGGCATCATCGACATCGGCAGCGTGGTGAGCCAGGCAAGCTGGGTGCCGGACGACTACGCGATCAATTTCACGTCCGACACCGCGTACGAAGTACGCAACTCAAGCAACGCGCTGGTGTCCAGTGGTACCTACGCACCGGGCACGGCGATCACGTTCAATGGCGTGCAGGTGAGCGTCAGCGGCTTGCCGGCGAGCGGGGATCGCTTCACGGTCAACGAAGCCGGCACCAAGGACATGTTCTCGCTGATCGACGACATCGTCGGTCGCCTGACGACCAGCAGCACGACCGCCTCGCAGCGTTCCAACCTCTCGTCGTTCATTGGTGGCGCGTTGCAGCAGCTGGATCAGAGCCTGACGCAGACGCAGAGCGCGCGCAGCGGTGTGGGTTCGCGGCTGTCGCGGCTCGAGACGATCGACACGGCCCGTCTGGACTACGAGCTCGAGCTGTCCAGCTCGCTCTCAGATCTGCAGGACCTCGACTATGCCGAAGCCATCACACGCATGAATCAGCAGCTCGTGGCGCTGCAGGCGGCCCAGGCATCTTATGCCCGCGTCGCGCAGCTCTCCCTGTTCGATTACCTGCGCTGATGGCGGGTCATCAGGAATATGTCGCACGGCTGTGTGAACCGGTTGGCAGAAGGAAATGGTCGAAACGGAAACCCTCAAGTTCGCCTCTCGCGCACCGATACAGGGTTCAGACACAGACAGTCATGCGGCGGATAGAAGTCCGACGTAACGGTTAATCATCAGGAGCATTCGCAATGGCACTTGTCATCAACACCAACGTGGCGTCACTCAACGCGCAGCGCAATCTGTCCACTTCGGGCAGCAGCCTGCAGACGTCACTGCAACGCCTGTCTTCTGGCCTGCGCATCAACAGCGCGAAGGACGACGCGGCGGGTCTCGCCATTGTCGAACGCTTCACTTCGCAGATCCGTGGCTTGAACCAGGCCGCGCGCAACTCGAACGACGGCATCTCGCTCGCCCAGACGGCCGAAGGCTCGCTGGCTGAAGTGACCAACAACCTGCAGCGCATTCGTGAGCTGTCGGTGCAGTCCCTGAACGCGACCAACAGCGCCAGCGACCGTGCTGCCATTGACAACGAAGTGCAGCAGCTCAAGAGCGAAATCGAGCGCGTTGCCACGACCGCCTCGTTCAACGGCGTGAAGCTCCTCGACGGCAGCTTCCAGAGCCAGATCTTTCAGGTCGGTGCGAACTCTGGCGACTCGATCACGGTGGCAAACATCGCGAACTCGAAGACGGCGGCCCTCGGCCAATATGCCCTGACGGCAGACGGCACGATCACCGGCAGCACAGTGACCGGCAGCGCGACGGTCAACGGCGTGACGGCAGCCACCGCGGGCACGGCCTTCACCGTTTCGGTGGGCGGTATCGCCACCGCGCCCATCACCTACGCTGTCAACTCCGGCGCCGATGCGATCGCCACCGCGATCAACAATGCGGCCGGTTCACTCGGTCTCACGGCGACAGCGACCAACACCACGACGCTGGCGTCGCTGTCTGGTCCGGGCACTGTCTCGTTCACGCTGAACGGCCAGGCCGTGTCAGCGGTGGTCTCCAACCAGAACGACCTGAGCAGCCTCGTGTCGGCGATCAACGGCGTAGCCGGCACGACCGGCGTCACGGCGACGTTCACCACCACGACTTCGAAGGCGTCTGTCACGTTGACGACCACTGATGGTCGCAACATCGGCCTCGGCGCATTCGCCAACTCGACGGCTGGTAACGACTCGGTGATCTTCGGCGGCTCGACGCTGACGGAAGCCGGCACCGTGGCGGCAATCGTCACGGGTA
>JBDSRN010000168.1:0-11703 GCA_039929265.1 Steroidobacteraceae bacterium
CCGGAATACACCGATGGGTTCTGGCATGGCTACATACCGGGTGTGGATCCCGGTTCGGTGTACGCACTTCGTGTGCACGGGCCTTATGAGCCCGAATCCGGCCACCGCTTCAATCCCAACAAGCTCCTCCTCGATCCCTATGCCAGGGCACACATCGGCGAACTGAAATGGAGTCCGGAATGTTTCGGCTACACCCTGGGTGATGATCGAGAGGATCTGAGTTTCGATTCGCGCGACAGCGCTGCGTTCATGCCCAAGTGCGTCGTGGTTGATCCAGAATTCGACTGGCGCGGGCAACCGCGCATCCGCGGCGTTCCCTGGGACAAGACCGTCATCTACGAAGCTCATGTAAAAGGGTTCACGAAGCTGCATCCGAACGTTCCGGAGAAACACCGCGGGACGTACAAGGGGCTGGCGCACAAGGATGTGATTGCGTACGTGAAGTCGCTGGGCGTGACTTCGGTCGAGCTACTGCCGATTCACAGCTTCATCAATGACAGTCATCTGCTGGAGAGGGGACTGACCAACTACTGGGGCTACAACAGCATCGGGTTCTTCTCTCCCGACCCGCGTTATGCGTCCGAACCTGAGCAGAGCCTGCGCGAGTTCAAGGAGATGGTCGCTGACTTCCACGATGCCGGCCTCGAAATCATTCTCGATGTGGTTTACAACCACACCGCCGAAGGCAACGAGCGCGGCCCGACGCTGTCATTCAAGGGCATCGACAACGCCTCGTACTATCGTCTGCTCCCCGATCAGAAGCGTTACTACATCAACGACACCGGCACGGGCAACACGCTCAACCTGTCGCATCCGGGCGTGATCGGGATGGTCATGGACAGTCTTCGTTACTGGGTCCGTGAACTGCACGTTGACGGCTTCCGTTTCGATCTCGGCACAATCCTCGCGCGCGAGGCCGATGGCTTCGATGATCAGAGTGGTTTTCTGAAGGCCTGTAATCAGGATCCCGTGCTGCGCACCGTGAAACTGATTGCCGAACCCTGGGATTGCGGTCCCGGGGGCTATCAGGTGGGCGGATTTCCGCCCGGTTGGGCAGAGTGGAACGATCGCTATCGCGATGTTACCCGCGACTTCTGGCACAACGCCGCGTCAGTGAGGGATATGGCCCCCAAACTGTGTGCTTCCGGCGACCTTTTCAACCGTTTCGGACGGCGCCCCTGGGCGTGTGTCAATTTTGTCACCGCGCACGATGGGTTCACCCTGCACGACCTCGTCAGCTTCAACGAGAAACACAATGAGGCCAATGGCGAGGACAACAAGGACGGCACCAGCAACAACCGCTCCTGGAACTGCGGGGCGGAAGGCCCATCGGCAGATCCGGGAATCATCGCGCTGCGTGAGCGGCAGAAGCGAAACATGCTCGCAACGCTCCTGCTGTCGCAGGGTACGCCCATGCTGCTCGCAGGGGACGAGTCAGGGCGCACGCAACTCGGCAACAACAATCCCTACTGCCAGGACAACGAGACCAGCTGGGTCAATTGGGCCCCGGACGAATGCGGCGTGGCATTGCGGCGCTTCGTGAGCCGGCTGACGGCGCTGCGTGAAAAATATCCGATCCTGCGACGCAACCGATTTCTGACGGGTTACTACGACGAGGAACTCGAAGTGAAGGATCTGACCTGGATCCATGCTTCGGGTCGCGAGATGACCGCGAAAGACTGGGCCGAGGCGAGCGTTCCGTGTCTGGGCATGTTGATGGACGGCCGGTCGCAGCCGACGGGAGTACGACAGCGAGGCACCGAGGCAACACTCCTGCTGCTGCTCAACGGGCATCACGATGTGATTACGTTTACGCTGCCCGAGCATGGCTCGGGGTCCGTGTGGCGCACATTGATCGACACCGACGCACCGGAGTCACAGGACAAAACGCCACGCGCTGCCGGAGACTCACTCGTTTTGGCGGCTCGGGCGCTCATGCTCCTGGAACGCACTTCAGAATAGGCCGGGCCTCGATCGGCCGGTTGTCATCGCGCCGTCAAGGCCGCGCGCACATCTTCAGATGTGCCCGCAGATCTGCTGAGCGCTGTAGCGTGGCCTTCTTGATCAGCGACAGATCCAACACCGGTTCGGAGGGACGCTGCGTGGGAGTGCGATGTATCAGAAGGGAGTTGCGAGCACGAGGCGCCGACGGCGCTGCGTATCGGTAATGCCGGTTGGGGTGGGAACCACCGTGCGGCTTGCAAGGGACGGACTGGTAGTCGGTGCCTCCAGGAGCAACTGCTCCAGTTTCGCGGGGAGGCGTGCCACGGTCGACAACAGCGCTCGCTCTGACACCGGGCGGGAAATCAGATAGCCCTGGATGTTCACTCCGCTGTCGCGCAATGCCGCAAGCTGCTCCGGCCGTTCCACGCCTTCGGCAGTGATCTGCATTCCCAGGTCCTTGCACAAACCGATGATCGCGGTGGCAATGGCGGCAGAGCGCGCGCTGACGTCGATACTGGCGATGAGACTGCGATCCAGTTTCACGCGAGTGAGGGGTAGCTGCTCGAGCGAGGCCAGCGATGAATAGCCGGTGCCGAAATCGTCGAGCGCGATAGCGACGCCCATTTCGTGCAGGCGTTTCAGTCCGGAAACCGTCGTGGCGCCAGTCTGCAGTACGGTCTCGGTCAACTCGACCTCAAGACACTCGGCCGGCAGGGCGTGCTCGAGCAGCAACTCCTGCACCCGATCTGCGAAACGGACGTCGAACAATTGCCGCGCGGAGACGTTGATGGCGACCCGCACGTCCTGCCAGCCACCCTGATACCACTTCGCGGCTGCGCTGATGCCCGAACGCAGCACCCAGTCATTGATCTCGATGATCAAACCAGACTCCTCCGCAACGGCGAGGAATTCGCCCGGCGAGAGATACTCGCCGTCGCTGGTGCGCCAGCGCAGCAGCGCCTCTACCACTGTGGTCTGCAGCGAATCCAGACTCACTTCGGGCTGGTAATACAGCTCGAGCTCGCCACGTTCCACGGCATGACGCAGGCCCTGCTCCGTGGAGAACTTCGACGCTGCCGCCTCGAGCAGGTCGGGAGTAAACACCGTGAGCTGGCTGCGTCCGAGTGCCTTCGCGCGGAACAGCGCCGCGTCGGCCGTGCGCAGCAGCGATTCGGCATCGTGCGCGTGATCAGGATAGAAGCCGGCGCCCACGCTGACGCTGACGAGCAGATCACGCCCATCGATCTGCAATGGTTTCTGGAACGCGCGCACCAGCTCCCAGCCGTCATGCGCGAGTTCCTCGAGGCTGTCGCCACCGCTTTGCACGACCGTGAACTCGTCGCCGCCGAGCCTGGCCGCAAAGCCATGCTCGCCCAGATTCGAACGCAGGCGGTCCGCAATGGCGCTCAACAGTCGATCGCCCAGCGCGTGCCCCATCCCGTCATTGATGTTCTTGAAATTATCGAGGTCGAGGAAAAATACGCCGACGTGCTCTTGGCGTGAGGCGGCATTTGCAATGACCGTTTCGAGATGCGTGAAGAGCTGACGGCGGTTCGGCAGGCCCGTGAGGGCGTCGTGCTGCGCCAGATGACTGAGCTGTCTCGTGCGATCCAGAACGTCGCTCTCCAGGCGATGCTGGTACCCATGCGCAACTTCCTGCGCCGCAGCGAGGCGTTCCGCCATCTCGTTGAACGCAACCGCCAGCCCGTCGAGCTCGCGATTGCCGCCGCGCTGCACGCGCGTCGCGACTTCACCTTTCGCCACGCGTTGTGACGCCCGGATGAGGCGGCGCACCGGCGCGACGATACTCACCGCAGTGGCGATCGAGATGAGCAGGATGAGCAGCAATGCGCTGATCGACAGCCAGAGGAAACGGCGCGCCGCCGCCGTGTCGCCTTGGTCGACAACCGTCGAAACGGACTCTGCGGGTTCGCTGACTGAGGGAAGTTCCGCGGGGAACTGTGCAATGATCGGAGAATTCCGGGATTTTTCGGCGACACTTCGCACTGGCTTGCGCACATCGATTTTTGACAGCTGCGCACGCAGCATCGACCCACTGCGCACCAACACCACGAGATCCTCACGCAGCTTCGCGTCGATTTCGACCAGCGTCGCGCGCATAGTCACGAGCTGCCCGGTGTCCGCCTGCATCTGCTGGACCCATTGCCTGCCTTGTGATCTGGCAAGCGAATCCTGTTCATGCCGCAGCAGATCGATGAAGGCGACTTCGTTGTCCTGCATCTGTTGTTGCAAGCCGGCATCATAATCACCGGCTTTCGCGAACGCGGTCGACTGGCGACGCAGGTCACCAAGACGCTGGGTCGCGGAAATCACGGATTGTCGCGCGACGACCCGCCCCATGATCTTCCACGCGCCATCCACGGAGCGCTGCATCCGGGCATTCACGTCTTCGACCAGCTCGATGTATGACTGATAAGTTTCGCGCCGACGGTCAGCCAGCGCGACAAGCGACTCCGCATCGATCAGCCACTTCTTGAGCTCTTGCTCCATCGCGCGTCGATCGTTCGCCTGTCGGGCGACGAGCGACCCGTAGCGACGCAGATCCGTGCTCGCCACTTCGTATTCCTGCGCTGTTTTCTCGTCGTTGTTGTCAAGACGCATCCGATGTGCGACATCGAACTTGTCCGCAGCGTGCTGGTACTGTTGGATCTTCCGCTCAGCGGCGGGATCCGCAGCAGTTGTCGGTATTTCCGGACGGGGCGGCAGGCTTACCGGAACGGATTGCACGACGACCGCCGGCGGTGGAATCGAGAGAACGCGGGTGGTGGTGACGGACACCGTACGCTGGGCCGCAAAATTGGCGGTCAGCACCAGCACCGCGATGGCAACGAACGTGAAAGTCAGCTGCAGACCAATGCCGGGACGCCAACGCAATGATGAACCCTCCTTCGGACCTGTGATCCTGCAGAATGTTCGAGGGTGGCCGCCGCGACGCGCATCACTCTTATGGTCGATATCAGGGCAAGAGCCGGCCGCGTCCGCCTGGCCGGGGCAGCCCTGACGGCACGGGTTCACGCCGACGCGGTGTGAGGCGCACCCGCAGCGGTTTGGGGACGATTTCGGTCCTCGGTGCGATCCAGCCGATGGCGAGCTGGGTCGCCGTCATCGCGCCGGCCGCGCAAAGCCGTTCGAGCCGCCGTTCATCCCGGGATGACCACTGCGCTGGGGAATCGAATCAGGCGAAAATTGTTTTGGCATGTGAGGCCCTCGCTTTCAGAGGCATCGAGACGCGATGGGCGCGATGACTTCCTGGTAGCGATCACGCCTGGCCTACCCTCGCGCGTATCTTCGCCTCACGATTCTCGAGGCCATTCGTTGACCCATCTTTTCTGGAATCCGCACTTCTGGAGCCACGAAACAACAACGTGCGTTAACCCTGGCACACGTAAATGGCCTGTAGGCACACGACTACTTCGCTTTCAAGCGCCGCCGATACGATACTCTTTCAATGCAGGGAAAAATCCAGGGATCGCCCTTCATGCAGCAATCGGTGGGCCTATGGCGAGGCGGCTTTCTTGGCGCTGGATTCCGTTTTGCTTTTGCTGCTTGCGCGCAAGCTCCTCAACGCCGAGGAGTTGATTGCTACGATCGAATGCGCCATCGCAACGAGCCGTCGGATGGCAGAGGAAGGCGAGCATCTAGAGATATCCGGTCCGGCGGCGGGCCTGCTGTCGCAAATCGCGATCAGCCTCGCGGCACATTCTCCCGTGATCAACGCGCCTCCTAATCAACGCTGAAGCGCTTGCGGGTGCGCAGCACTTCGGCGACGCTCCATGCTTGGGCTATACAGCCACGCGGCACGAATGGTCTTTCGGCATCGAAGATTTCGGCAATCGAACCCATGCCGAACTCGGACAAATGTGCCGCAAACGAGCCCAGCACATCCGGGCAGTCCTGCGGAGCGCATGGCGCGTTCACTCGCGCCCAGGCATCCGCATAGTGACCGATCAACCATGGCCACACCGTTCCCTGGTGGTAAGCGCCGTCTCGCGTCAACAGATCGCCGTGATAGTTTCGTTTGAAGTCCGGATGGTCAGGGCTCAGCGTTCGCAACCCGTATGGCGTGAGCAGCTGACGCGTGACGTAATCCAGCACCGTCGCCCACCTGCCCTCATCCAGCACGGGATGCGGTAGTGAAATGGCGAAGATCTGGTTCGGGCGCCCGCTCGCATCGTCCCCCTGCGGCCCGTCGATCACATCGTAGAGGAACGAGCCTGCGGGCAGGGGATAGCGTGCGTTGAATGAGGCCTTCACACGCGCCGCGAGCTCTTCGTAGCGGAGGCGCGAGGAACCGCCATGGTCCGCGGTCCACCCGGCCATCAGGCATAGCGCGTTGTACCAGAGCGCCTGGATCTCTACGGGCTTGCCGTGGCGCGGTGTAACCATCCAGTCGCCCGCTTTGGCATCCATCCACGTGAGCTGGTAACCAGGCGCGCCCGCACGCACCAGCGCGTCGGCAGGATCCATGGCGATGCCGTAGTGCGTGCCGCCATGGTAGTGCTCGATGATCGATTCGAGCACCGGCAGGATGCGCGCAACCAGAGACGCATCCCCGGACCTGCGCGTGTAGCAGTCGATCGAGTGGAAGAACCACAGTGTTGCATCCACCGTGTGATACAACGCGGCGCGCTGCCCTTCTGGAAACAGATTCGGCAGCAATCCATCCTTCACGTAACCCGCAAAAGTCTCGAGAATTGCCGCCGCCTCGAGCAAGCGACCGGTGCTCAAGGTAAGGCCCTCGAGGCTGATCATCGTGTCACGCCCCCAGTCTCCGAACCAGTGATAGCCGGCAATGACCGTCCGCACGACAGTTCCGCTGGCTTCTGCAACCGCGATTTCCTCCGGGCGATTTCCCGGGCGGATCACGAACTGGTCGGCCGCGATGACCAGTCGCGCGGCGAACGGATCGCTCTCCACTCCTGCGGCGGCCACCAGGTTCGCGACACGCGTCTGCTCAGCTTCGAACAGCGCCGCAACATCGACGTGGAACAGGTCGATCGGCTGCGTTGTCACGAGCAACGACGCGTCGAGCGCGGTCACGCCCTCCAGCAGGAAGTAGCCTGGGCTGAAATGGGTTTCGGCGTTATCGCTATATCCGCGCTGTGTCTCCTGGCGGTAGCGATGCGTGACCTCCAGCGGCGCATGGATGAACCGGGTTTCCACTCCCACCAGCGTGCAACGCAGAACCACGGGATGATCATGCATCGTGACCTGCAACACGGCATGACCACTCACCTCCTCCACACTGTAATCGCCGCGGTCACGACCGCTGCCGTCGAGTCCGGTATCGTGACGACGCAGGGTGAAGTGAGGGCGGATCTTCACGGCAACGGGTTGTCGCGCGCTCAACCCGTACTGCGCGCACAGCAGGTTCTGCATATACGGCAACAACAGGCGACGGGTGAACCCGAACGCATCATGGGTCTGCCGCCATACCGGCATTGAGGCGTCCAGCGAAAAACTTCCGGCCATCTGGTGCGCATCGGTGTGGAACTGGCCGGCGAGATCTTCGTGCCCACCTAGCCGGACGACCGAATCGTCGAACTCGATCTGCTCATCCAGCGCCGACAACAGCACGTGTCGGCCGTTGGGATCCGAGAGGTTCGGCACGAACAGGCCGTGATACTTGCGCGTGTGCGGACCCAGCACCGTGCCTGATCCATAGCCACCGAGCCCGTTGGTGATCAACCACTCCCTGTCCAGCAGCGACTCGGGATCCGCGCCGCTACGCCATGCTGTCCCGACTTCGGCGACCTTCATGCCGGCCACAGCAAGGTTGCTTGTTCCGGTTGTCCAATCCAGCGAGCGCCGTCGTGCACGGGGCGTACACCGCCCCCACCATACCGCGGTTCATCGCTGCTCCACAGGGCCCGCCATGTGCGACCTGCCGGTGGCGCCAGCAATGGCTCCGGTACCGAAGGCAATTCGACCTGCGTTCCAAGATTCACGAACAGCAGTCGCTCGTCCGCCGCTCGAGCGGCAGCCCATCGCAGGATGAAACAGTGTTCGCCGAGCACGGCACCGTCGATCGCGAATCGATCCTGTGCAGCGATCGCGCAGTCCTCCCGCCTGAGGCGTAGCAGCTCGCGATACATCTCGTAAGTGTGCCCATTCGAGATGCGTTCCGAGAACTTCAGTTTCGCGGCGATGAAAGTGCTCTCGGCGCCCGGATCCAGAATTGCCGCCTGCGCCTCGGCAGTGGCATAGCTCGGGAACTGCCGCAGGAACTCGCGCCGTCCTTCATACACCTTGACGCGCAGTTGCGAAATGTGATCGGCGAAGAAGGGGAACGGTGTGCTCGCCGCGAACTCCTCGCCCATGAACAGCAATGGCGTCTGGGGTCCCAGCAGGAGCAAGGCGGTTAGCGCACGTCGCCGCCCGGGGCTGGTGATCTGCTCCAGGCGCTGCCCGAAGAAGGTGTTGGCGACCTGGTCGTGATTCTGGATGAAGGCGACGAACGCTGCTGCGGGCTGCGAGGTGACCGGCTCGCCGCGCGGTTGCTTCTGCCACGAATAGTGCTGCCCCTGATACAGGAATCCCCTGCGAGCAGTCGCTATGAATTCCTGCGCACTGCCACGATAGTCGGTGAAATAGCCTTCGCGCGCACCGGTGGCGGCAACGCGCGCCGTGTGGTGGAAATCATCGTTCCACATCGCGTCAAGACCGTGACCTCCCTCATTTGCCGGCAGAAGATGACTCGCTTTCTGCGGCTCGTTTTCGGAGGTGATGATGATGTCGCGTCCCACCGCCGCGGCGCGTGCCGCCTCGACGATCTCCCGCAGCATGTGCGGCGAACCCGAGTCTTGAATACTCTGCGTGGCATCCAGCCGCAGACCATCGAGATGAAACTCCTCGACCCAGTAGCGCGCATTGTCGAGAAAATGGGCGCGCACCCCTGCGGAGCCGGGACCGTCGAAGTTGATCGACTCACCCCAGTCATTGCTGTAGCGGTCGGTGAACCAGGTATCGCTGAATTTGGTGAGATAGTTTCCGTCCGGACCGAGATGGTTGTAGACCACGTCGAGCATGACGCCGAGGCCGAGCCCATGCGCGGCATCAACGAACCGCATGAAAGACTGAGGCTCGCCATAACCGTGATACGGCGCGAACAACTGCACGCCGTCGTAACCCCAGTTGAATTGCCCCGGAAACTCCGCGATGGGCATCACTTCCAGCAGGGTGATTCCAAATGCCTTGAGCTCGGCTAATTCCGTTATCGCGGCATCGAATGTGCCTGCGCAGGTGAACGTGCCGATGTGCACTTCGTAGATGACCTGGCCGGGCAGTCGTATCCCGGTCCATGCCTGATCCGTCCAGGCGAACGCGCTGGTATCCACAAGCTCGGAGGCCCCGTGTGGGCCATCGGGCTGATAGCGCGAGCAGGGATCCGGGAACCCCTCCCCGCCGTCGATCCGCAACTTGTAGCGATCGCCGGCCTTGAGGCCGGGGACCAGACCCACGAAATATCCTTCCTCCGCGGCAGTCAGCTCGTGCACACCGTCCGCCGCTCCTTCCCTGGCAACCTCCAGCGTCCGAGCGCGGGGTGCCCATACCTGGAATCGGGCCCCCTCGGGACCCAGCCGTACCCCGGGGACGCGAACTCGTCGTGTTTCACCCAATTGAACCGCCGTGCCGGTGCTGCTGAAAGCAGCAACTTAAAGCATCGGTCCACTACACCGTGTCAGTGCCGAGGAGCGATCAGCGAATCTTTTGCTGACGCATGAGAAATGGCAGTGGAATCAGCCACGGCTTGCGGTTTGCCTCAGCGCCCCGGCGTCGTAGCATCCGCTCAGTGCATCGCTGACCAGACGCGAAATCGCATCCTGCAGATCGGCCAGCGCAACCGCAGGCCGGCTACCGGCCAGCAACGCCGGATCGCTTTGCAACTGTGTGAGTGCTTCGAGCCCCATGCACAGGTACACCTTGGCCTGAACCGGGTCGTTGGATTCCCGCGGTCCGAAACCAGCAATCGCGTCCTCGATCGCCCGCGACACGTGCACGACGCGGGACCGCAGCACCCGGGTCGTCGGGACCGAGCTCAACGCCTCGTCGGCGATCTCGACCAAACTTGTAAGGGCCTCCAACTCTTGTCGCATGCACTACTCCCCAGCTGTCGCGATCGTGCCGCCTGGTGAGGAATCGGTACGTGACCTGGTGCCAATTTTTCGACTTCCGGTGGCTCGATTGGTCAAACCCTGCCACGCCCCGCCGTCGCGGATCAGGCCGTCGTAGAACAAGGCGAGCCCAGGTAACCTCATCAGCAGTACGAGCGCAGTAGCGGTGAGCACCCACGCCGTAGTAATCGCTGCCAGCGGCGTCAAGATGGTAGATGCGCGCACAGGGGTCTCCTCCAGCTATTTCCCGGATCATGCCCTGCCGCAGCTCACTTGCGAACGGGCACCTCGATGAAGCTGCTGCTGTGCCAGCGAATGCGCAACGGATACCGGCCATCCACGCTGCGCGATTCTTCGCTCACATCGTTGCCGGCGCCGTAGTTGATCTGCTGGTCGGGACGCAGATTGATGCCAAGCACGAGCACGAGCCGGCTGCCCGCAGCGATGCGCCGACTGGTCACGCGCTCGCTGTTGAATATCACCTGTTGCCTGCGCCCACTCTTGAGCAGCCGGCGATGGACTCGATCGGCGGCATAGCTCGCGCGGAACACTGCCGAAGGATCGAACAGCTTCACGTATTCGCCATTCGACAACTGCTCGTACAGCGACAAGCGCAGGTCGAAGTCCTGCTTGTTGGGCGTCACGTCGAGGCGCCCAGTGACCACTCCCGCGATATCTATCGCAGTCGCGAACCGTTCGCTGGCATAGACCAGCGCAGGGGAAGTCGGCAATGCCGCAGCAAGCAGGTCGTCGGAACCCTCGACCGGGAGATCGACGACATCTTTCAGCGACGTCTCGGTTCGCACTGACGTCGTATTGGGCGTGTCACGCTGCAATAGCAGGTGGTTGCCATCGACCTGCTTCGCGTCGAGAAACAGCCGCAGCGAGTCGGTGGCCATCGCGGCCAGGGAAGGAGAATGGTGCCACTCGTTGGTGCCCATGGTCTGGAAATTCACACGGTTCTGCAGCACCGCAGGACGTGCAGCACCCTTCAGCACATGATCCAGCCACCGGTAGCGTAGCGTCGTGAGCTCGAGGCGCGCGACTGGATCGACGGGCAGGCGGCGCAACAACGCACCGGGACGATCGCCGCTTGCCCACGCGTACGGACCCAGGAGCAGCGTGTGATCGGCGTTGGCGTTGTACTTCTGATGCTGCTCGAAATAGTAGAGCGCACCAATCTGCCCCGGCGAGAAATAGCCGCTCTGCGTCAGCACCGGTATCGCGATGCTCGCGAATTGCTCACGGAAAGGAATCATCGACTGCCAGAAGCGGTCGTAGCTCGGATGATTCAGCCAGCGCTGGAAATAGCGATTGGAACGCTTGTTGATGCGTTCGAGATCGCGGTAGCGTCGTCCACTGCGATACCAGGTGTCATCGAGTGCGCGCCATGCCGCATCCTCATCGAGATCGGATTCGTCGCCACGGCTACCGGTGACCTGCTGCGCCCAGCGATATGCGGCGTTGTGAAAAATGTTTCCGGCCATTGGCCAGTTGATGCCGGGTGCATCGGGATCCGCCGTGGCGATCGCCTTGAGGGCCGGTGGTGCATGCGTCGCGGCGGCCCATGCTGCGAAGCCGCTGTAACCCTCCCCGTACATCCCTACGCTGCCATTGCTCCAGG